>JAODNN010000018.1 GCA_025465355.1 Blastococcus sp.
CTCGAAGGAGGGCTCGGTCTGCGCCAGCACCGAGGCGACCATGGCGCGGAAGTGGTCGGGCTGCGTGCGGTACAACGGCACGAGGACCGTGAACAGCACCTCGCGCTCGCTCACCGTCGCCGCAGCCGCCGCGCGACGCGAACCGGGGTGAGCCCGGCCCGCCCGAGGCGCCAGGTGACGGAGTTCTTGACCTCCTCCAGCTCCTCGGCCAGACGCACGGCCTGCACCGAGGCATCGAGGACGGCGTTGTCGGCGCGCATCCGCGCCTGGACCAGTTCCGCCCGGACCCCGATCAACTCGTCGACAAGTGCCAGCCGGACCAGTTGCTGGTCCGGCGTGCCGGCTCCGCGCAGCTCCACGAGCTCGTCCTGCAACCGGTCCCGGTCGACCCTCAGGCGCTCCTGCAGAGCGAGCGCGGCGTCGCGCTCCTCGGTCAGCCGCGCGATCTCGGTCCGCAGCGCGTGCCGCTCCTCGTCGACCACGCCCTGAGCGCGTTCCAGATCCCGCTGCGCCTCCAGCAGCGCCTGACGCTTCGCGATCACCTCGCGCGACAGCGGCGCGAGGAGCGATTCGTACCGGCTCACCGTCTCCACCACCGTCGGTTGCTGCCTGCTGAAGACAACCGCCCAGGGCGAGAGGAACGACGCGTCGACGTCAGTCCGACGGAAGAACCCGTGGCTCGCGAAGTCCTGCGCCCACGCCGCCGGCGTCCGCACGTTGATGTGCGTCGGCTCGTTGAAGTCCTCGGGCGTGCTCGACAGCAGGATCGTGTCGGTGGCCGCGCACAGGTTGGCGATGGCGACCTGCGCATCCGCCGGCGACATGTGCTCGAGCACCTCGATGCAGGTGATCAGGTCGTAACGCCGGTCGAACGGCTGCGTCAGGTCCCGGACCTCCAACCGCTCCCGAAGACCGTCCGGGGCGCCCGTGACCGCGAACTCGGAGATGTCCCCGCCGTAGGCATCCACCCCGCGCTCCTGCAGTGCGCGCACGAAGAGCCCGATGGCGCACCCGGCGTCGTAGGTCGTGGTCGGCTGGAAGAGCGCCACGACCGAGTCGGCCACGCTACCGAAGAAGTTCCGCCAGTGCGGCTCGTCGTAGGTGTACGGCGGCCCCAGGTGGCCACCGAGGTAGTAGGCGTCCGAGTAGTCCGCGGACCCGGTCCCGCTCTTGGTCATTGCGGCCTCAGTCAATTGATCTCCTCAGCAAGGTGGGGCTCGGCAGAAACCGGGACAGCGGGCGTAGCGGGGTCTCCGGCCTCTCCGGCGGTGCCGTCCGGCCTGCCGAGGAACGCATGCCGGACCGCCACCGGCCGGGACTGGCGGAGATAGAGGTCGTCGGCCAGCCGACCGGCCCACCGCTGGCTCAGCAGTGTGGTCTCCGACGGGAGGATGCGCGGCACCCGGCTCTGGGACTCGAAGTGGACCAGTTCCGCATGCGGCGTGTAGACGATGCGCATGCCTTCCTCGCGGATCTTCAGGCACAGGTCGACGTCGTTGTAGTTCAGGGGGAAGAGCTCCGAGAAACCGCCGATCCGGGCGAAGTCCGAGCTGCGGAGGAGCACACAGGCCGCCGTGACCCCCGAGCGCTCCCCTGCCACCTGCGCCGCGGCTCCCAGCGCCAGGGTGCTGGCCCGCCAGCCGAACAAGGGGTGCCCGGCACCTCCGCCCGCGTACCGGTGGCCGATGTGCTGGAGGCTGCCGTCGGCGAACACCAGGCGCGCTCCGACGGCTCCGACCTCCGGGTCCTCCAGCCGGGACACCATCTCGGTCAACCAGTCGGGCGAGGTGATCTCCATGTCGTCGTTCAGGAAGCACAGGTACTCACCCCGCGCCACGATCGCGCCGACGTTGCACTTCCGGGAGAAGTGGAACCAGCCCTCGTACCGGTGGAGCACGAGGGCGTCCCCGAGGATCTCGCGCAACTCCTCGAGGACGGCCGAGGGGGTGTCCGCGTCGTAGACGACGACGACCTCGAGATGCGGGTAGCGCCCCTCGACCCACAGGGACCGGGCCAGTTCGACGACGTGACAACGGGGCCGCCCACGGACCACGGAGCTTCCCCCGCGGGTGGGGACGACGATGCTCACCGACGGGTACCGCGACAGGGTGCGGACGACGCGCTGCCCCACCGGTCGTCCCTGGGCGAACACCGGCCGCACGTCGTCCACGGCGATTCCCACCCGGGCACAGTGCTCACGGACCACGCGGGCGGCGTCGGCCGGATCCCCCTCGACGAACCGCTGGGACTGCCGCACATCGATCCGCACGACGAGTGGTCCGGGCAGGTGCAGGCCGGGCCCGACGACTTCGCTCATGCGCAGAACGGCGTCGTACCAGGCCCCCGACCCTGCCCGTGTGCGGATGCCGCCGGCGTCCTGGAGCCGCTTTCTCGGCAGCACCGCCGTCCGCACCGCGTAGGGCTGGGAACGCAGCAGTTCCGGGGAGAAATCCGGCTTCTCCCAGAGGTCGGGCGTGCGGCCCGACGGGAAGACCTGCTCCTCGTCGGTGTATCCCCAGCCGTCCTGAGCCAGATCCCGGATGATCGTCTCGACCATGTCTGCCGACAGCCGGTCCCCGGCCGCGAGAGTCATGACGTGCTGGCCCTCCGCGCTGTCGAGGGCAAGGGCCAGCAGGGCCGTGGGGTCACCGGCCGACGCCGGGACGAGCACCACCCGAGGATCGAGGGGCAGGCCCGGCACGGCGTGCCCGTCCGAGGCCGTTCCGACCGCGAGACACCACTGCCAGCGACGGTCCGTCTGCGCCGCCAACGACTGGTAGGTGCGCTGGAGTGCGACCGGGTCGCCACCGCTGGTGAGGACGCTCAGCACGGGTGCCTCCATCAGCGGTGCCACCCATGGACCGGACGCCGAGGGGGTCGCCGCGAGGTCATCGGGCCCCCGGGGCGCACGCCGCAGCGTAGACGTCGCGATGAATGCGGGCGCAGTTCTCCCAGGTGAACCCGGCCGCCCGCCGGCTCGCCGCCCGGCTCAGGTCCGCGCGGCGCGGGGGGTCGTCAAGCAGCCGGGACAGCTCCGCCGCGATCTCGTCCGACGACGTGCCGCTGTATGCCACGGCCTCGCCGGCCACCTCGGGAATGGACAGCACCCGGGTGGTCAGGACCGGCGCGGCGCAGGCCATCGCTTCGAGCACCGGCAGTCCGAAGCCCTCCCCCAGGCTGGGATAGGCGACCACGTCGGCTCCGCCGAGAAAGCCGGGCAGCTGGTCGAGGGGCAGGTAGCCGGGACGGAGTACCCGAAGATGGTCGGGCACCTCGGCGACGGCGCGATCGACGCCGTCGTCCCAGCCACGGCCGCCGGCCAGGACGAGAACCGGGGGGTTCTTCCGGTCCCGGCAGGCAGCGACCCAGCCACGCACCAGTGCCGGGACGTTCTTACGCGGCTCCAGGGTGCCGAGGAACGCCACGTACGGCTGGTCCCCGATCCCCAGCCCGGCCCTGACCTTCTGCCGCTCGTCGGCTCCGGGTGGGTGGAACACCGTCGGGTCCACTCCGAGGTGCGCGACCGCCACGCGGCCGGGCCGGGCTCCGGCCTCCCGCACCAGTTCGGTCCTGGTCGCCTCCGACGGGACCACGCAGTGCCGGGCGCGGCGCAGGGAGATCCGGGTCCAGAATCGGAAGAACCGCTGCTTGACCGCGCTGTGCACCTGGGGATGGGTGAAGAAGGTGGCGTCGTGCAGCGTCACCACGACCGGCACCGGAGCCGCCAACGGCATCGTGTAGTGCGGGCTGTGCAGGACGTCGGCCCCCAGGCGACGGGCCATCACCGGCAGCACCGACTGCTCCCACAGAAGCCGTACCGGACGGCGCGCGATCGCCGCGGGGGCCGCGTGCACCGGCACCCCGGGGAGCAGCGTCCGGAAGTGCTCCTCGTCCCGCCTCTGACAGACGACGACGAGATCGGTCCCGAGCGCGGTGAGCGCCGGCAGGAGCTCGTCGACGTACCGACCCACACCACCGCGGTCCGGCGGCACGGCAGTGGCGTCCACGAGCACGCGTGGTCGGGGGGTCAGAGGTGCTCCTCGGGAAGGGTGCGGGGGCTCATTCAGACTACGACGGGGCCCGCAGACTCCACCGTTAGGCTCAGCAGGTGCGCGGAATCATCCTGGCCGGCGGCAGCGGTACCCGCCTGTACCCCATCACCAAGGCGATCAGCAAACAGCTGATGCCCATCTACGACAAGCCGATGATCTATTACCCCTTGTCGCTGCTCATGAACGCCGGGATCCGCGAGGTGCTGGTCATCACCACCCCCCAGGACCAGAGCGGGTTCCAGCGGCTGCTCGGGGACGGCTCGGACATCGGCATCCAGATCAGTTATGCCGTCCAGCCTCGCCCCGAGGGCCTGGCCCAGGCGTTCGTGATCGGCGCCGAATTCATCGGGGACCAACCAGTTGCCCTCGTGCTCGGCGACAACATCTTCTACGGCACCGGCCTCGGGGAGAGCCTGCGCGCCAACACCGATCCCTCCGGTGGGCACGTCTTCGCGTACCACGTGGCCAATCCGAGCGACTACGGCGTCGTGGAGTTCGACGACGAGGGGCGAGTCATCTCGATCCAGGAGAAGCCCGCCGTGCCGAAGAGCTCCTACGCCGTCCCCGGCCTCTATTTCTACGACAACCGGGTCGTGGAGATCGCCGAGAACGTGACACCCAGCGCCCGCGGCGAGCTCGAGATCACGGCCGTCAACGACGAATACCTCCGCCGGGGAGAGCTCACCGTGACGGTGCTCGAACGGGGCACCGCGTGGCTGGACACCGGGACCCACACGTCGATGATGCAGGCGGCGGACTTCGTGCGCGTGGTCGAGGAACGGCAGGGCTGGAAGATCGGCTGTATCGAGGAGATCGCCTGGCGGCGCGGTTTCATCGGCGACGACCAGCTCGCCGAGCTGGCCAAGCCGTTGCAGAAGAGCGGCTACGGCGACTACCTCCTCGGTCTCCTCGACGAGGCGTCGCGGCTGGGCCACCCGTGACCTCAGGCAGGAGACGTCTGGTCCTGCTGACCTCCAGCTTTCCGCGCTGGGCCGGCGACAACACCACCCCGTTCGTCCAGCAGTTCGCGCAGCGGATCGCGAGGGCATACGGCGCGGTCCACGTGATCGCGCCTCATTTCCAGGGCGCCGCCCCGGCCGAGGAGCCGGCGGACAACCTCAG
>JAODNN010000073.1 GCA_025465355.1 Blastococcus sp.
ACCGCGCCCGGGACGCCGATCTCCTGGTCGTCGGCAGCCAGGGCCGCGGCGCCGTCCGTGGCCTGCTGCTCGGCTCCGTCGCCCTGCACTGCGCGATGCACGCGCCGGGCCCGGTCATGGTCGTGCACGAGCAGAGGGACCGCTCGGCCCTGGCGCAGCCGGGCTCCGAGACTGCTATGGCCGGCCGGTGAACCGGCCCGGAAGAGTGGGACGTGACCGAGAGCCGGCCGCCCTACCCGGTCCGCGTCGACGCGTGGCTGGACCCGTCGCTCTCTCGCTGGCTGTGGCTGGTCAAGTGGCTGCTGCTGGTCCCGCACTACGTCGTGCTGGCGTTCCTGTGGATGGGCTTCGTCGTCGTGAGCGTGATCGCCTTCTTCGCAATCCTGATCACCGGGCGGTATCCGCGAGCCCTGTTCGACTTCGCCGTCGGTGTGCTGCGGTGGACCTGGCGGGTGCATTACTACGGCTACTGTGCTCTCGGCACCGACCGCTATCCGCCGTTCACTCTCGCCGAGGTCTCCGACTACCCAGCCCGTCTGGACGTGCCCTATCCCGAGCGGCTGTCCCGCGTGCTGGTGTTGGTCAAGTGGTGGCTGCTCGCCCTGCCCCACTACGTGGTCCTGGCGATCTTCGTGGGCGGCGGGTTGAGCAGCCGCAGGGGAACGAACAACGGCTGGATCAACGGCTGGGGAGCCGGCGGGCTGGTGGGCCTCTTGGTGTTCATCGCAGCGATCGTGCTGTTGTTTACCGGGCGCTATCCCCGCGCGCTCTACGACTTCGTCATGGGCCTGGACGAGGACCGAGCACGCCGGCGTAGCGCCCGCGCAACCACCGGGGGACGCCGGCATCTGGGCCGCCTCGTCGGGCGGCCCGGACACGCAGGCGCTGACCTGGCGGCCGTCGAGCGGCGACTGGACGGTCGTGGTGATGCGCGCCGACGGCGGCCCCGGCGTGACCGCGGACCTGTGGGCGGGGGGCGACGGCGCCCGGCCTGGGCTGGGTGACCGGCGGCGTGCTGGCTGCCGGCGCGCTGCTCCTGGCGGTCGGTGGCCTGCTCGTCGCCCTCGCGGCACGGCAGGCCCACAGGCCGCCGCCCGGCCAGGTGCCGGTGCCGCGCGGTCCGACGGGACCTATGTCCCGGGAGCCGGGGACGTCGGCCAGCGTCCCGACGTCCCCGGACTGGTGAGGGTGGGTCGGACAGCTGGCGCGAGAGCGGGTGGACTGTGGAGGAGACGGTGGTGGACGCAGTCTGGGAGCGGATCGTCGTCGGCATCGACGGCTCGGCGGGGCCCCGCGCGGCGTTGGCCTGGGCGCTGACGGAGGGGGCGGACGTCGAGGTCGTCACCGCCTTCCCGGTCGACCTCTACTGGCCGGACGCCTACCTGCTCGACAGCCGGTGGAGCGACGCCATCCGGTCGGACGCCGAGGCCCGCGCCCGGGCGATGGGTGTCAGACACGTTCTGCTCCCTGCTGATCGGACTATCGGACGTTGATGGTCGTGAGGTAGGCAGCTACCCGCCCGCGACACTCAGCGCGCACGACGGACCCGTCCACAGACATCGCGACGTGATGGAGTATCACGGGACTACAGACGGCCCAGGAGGCACGACCTCATCGTCGCAACGCCGACTCCGGCCGTCCCGCCACTTCGGCCGAGCGAACAACCGCTGGCCCAGCACCGCCAGCAGACTGACGCCCGTGCCGGTAGCCGATCCCTGAACGAGACGCATCGCCCGGCGAACTGGTGCCCCCACACGGCAAGTGTGCGGGCTCGCCATCCACGACCGTTCATCGTCGTACGCCGGTCAGGCGCGCTCCATGACAAGCGCGGACGTGCGGCACGACGCCGCGGTCGACCGTGCCGGGGCGGAAGGGCCTAGTTGCCGAGAACGTGCTGGTGCAGCTCCTTGGTCAAGTCGTGTACTTGGCGGGTCAGTTCCGTGTTCTGTTCCAGCAGCTTGTCCACGTTCGAGTAGTCGTGGTCGGCCTTCTCCTGTTGGAAGGCTGCTTGACGGTTCTGGCCGATCATCACGAACGTCGAGAGGAAGATCGCCTCGAGGGAGACGATCAGGGTCAGCGTCGGCCACGGGCTCTTCTCGATGAACAGCATCCACAACGCGAACACCAGCGCGTGCAGATAGACGAACTGCATCGACCCGGCGAAACCGGTGATCTTGTCGGCGACGCGCAGTTGGATGTCCGCCTGGCGCTTGGCGAACTGTTCCAGGACGACTGGGTGGTGCGTTACGCGCGTGTTCAGCTTGGTCATGGTGTGGCCACCTCACGGGAGACGAGTGTCGATGCCGGATCGAAGTCCACACCGGTTCTGCTCGTCACGGGTCCTTGGTCGGAGCCGACGCCGCGCTCCCGTGCTGCCCCACCGGTTACGCCGCATCGGGACGTCGCCCTCGGTCGGCTCCGCTCTCCGGTGCTTCGCCCACGCCCGGCGGGGCGGGCAGGTGAGACCTCGGAACGAAGCCCAGACTCCGGCTCGACGCCGCGGATCGCCGGGCGTCGGCCGCCAGCGCCGCCGCGAGTTCGGGGGACCCGTCCCGGAAGCGGGTGTGGTCGCTGCACGCGCTCGTCCGCGCGTACCGCGTGGGTCACGGCATCTTTCTCGGCACGTGCCTGGACGAGATGGCAAGGCAGATCCAGAACGTCTCCCTCGCTGTGGAGGTGACCCGGCGGCTGCTCGAGCTCAGCTTCCGGTACCTCGACCGGGTGTCCGAGCGGGTGATCGTCGTCTACCAGGAGCAGCGCGACCGATGGCTGCTCACCCAGACTGCGGCCCGCGCCGGACGGGTCCGGCACCTGCTCGACGACGCCGCGGACTGGACGTCGCGGAGGTGTCGATCGGCTACCGCCTGCGCCAGCAACACCTGGGCCTGGTTGCCTGGATCCCCGAGCCGACCTCCGGCGGTGAGGGCCTGGCACGGCTGGACCGGCTCACCGCCGCGATCACCGAGGCCGTCGGGTGCCGCCGACGGCCGCTGATCGTGCCCTGCGACCAGGCAGTGGCGTGGTCGTGGCTGCCGCTCGACACACGGACCGCCATCCCCTGGGAGGCGCTGCGCACGCTCGTCGAGGACCACGACCGCAGCGCACGCGTCGTGGCACGGCCCGGCCCGGCCGGCGGACGACCCTCTTCGCCGACGTCGCCCCGGTCGCATTGATGCTCGCCGACGTCGCGGCCACCAGGGGATGGGTGCGATAGGCCCTGGCAGCAGCTACACGGCCACCGCCGAACGGCTGCGGGTACACAAGAACACCGTCCAGTACCGGGTGCGCAAGGCGGAGGAGGCGATCGGCGGCCCCGTCCACGGTCGGGAGTCCGACGTGGAGCTGGCGCTGCGCATCTGCCATGCGCTCGGTGCACCGATCCTTCAGCAGACCGTCTGACCGGAGCCGGCGGCCGAATCAGGTCGCCGGGCTGCCGCCAGCGTGCGCGGTCGAGGCCCCGCCGCGAGCCTGCGCCGCGAGCACGACAGCGGTGATCCCGCGGCGGCCGTCCGGCCCGACCGCGTCTGGAGCATTCGGATGGCCAGCAACGTCGTCACCACAGCGGAGATGGATGCCGCCGACTGGGCGGCACCACTGGACGCCCTGCTCGTCGACGCCGCGCTCGGCCCGCTGCGCCGGTTCACCCCCGACGCGTCCACGGCCCGGTGAGCCCGCCGGACCGGTACCGGGACCTTCGACGGCGGTCTCTGAGCTGGTCAGCAGGTCGACCTGGCGGTCAACCGGCGGTCGCGGGATGCCCGCGCTCACACTCGAGCGTCCCCTGCGCCCCCCCGCCGCAGTCGACTCGACCACGGTTCCACGGACGTGCCGGTGGGCCGCCGCTGCGGATGCACAGACGCAGCGCGGCGACCGCTGTCAGTGGCCCTGCCAGTGAGGTGGGCGCTTCTCCACGAACGCGCGTGCTCCTTCCTGCGCGTCCTGGGAGGCCAGGACGGGTGCGATGACCTGGTCTTGCAGGCGGAAGGCGTCCTGGTCGCCCAGGCCGACTTCCTCATCGGCTACCTGCTTGATCGCCGCCACCGAGAGCGGAGCGTTCCGCGCGATCCGGGTGGCCAGTTCCAGGGCCCCCTTCAGCGCCTCACCGGGGGCGGTCAGGTGGTTGACCAGGCCGAGCTGCTCGGCTCGTGGGGCGGGCAGCGGGTCACCGGTCAGCAGCACTTCGAGGGCGATGTTTCGGGGAATGCGGCCGGGGAGGCGCACGAGGCCGCCTTCGGGCGGGACGAGGCCGACGGTGACCTCGGGGAGCCCGAAGTTGGCGTTCTGGGCGGCCACGATCAGGTCGCAGGCCAGTGCCATCTCCGTGCCGCCGCCCAGAGCCCAGCCCTCGACGGCGGCGATGAGCGGGGTACGGCGCCGGGAGCGAGTGAGGCCTGCGAAGCCGCGACCGGGGATTTCTGGAGTGTCTCCTCGCGAATACGCCTTGAGGTCCATGCCGGCGCTGAACGTGCCGCTCGACCCGGTCAGCACACCGACCGAGAGGTCCGGGCGTGCGTCGAGCAGGTCCAAGGCATCTGCCAGCGCCCGGGCGGTGGCGCCGTCGACGGCGTTGCGCACCTTCGGTCGGTCGATGGTGATGACGAGGACGCCGTCGTGCTCCTCGGTGTGCACCGTGCGCGCGTCGGTCTCCGGTGTCGCGCGGGTGGGCGCAGTGTCGGTCATGGTGAGTCCCTGGGGTCGTGGTTGTGCGAGGGCGAGCCGCTACCGGCTCGGGATCGCGCCTGCGGTGCGCAGGTTCTCGATCCCGGTGGCGTCGAAGCCGAGTTCACCGAGCACGCCGTCGGTGTGCTGACCGAGGTCCGGCGCCGGGCCGGCGGGGACCTTCTGCTCCTGGTTCAGCCGCACGGGGGAGTCGATGGTGTTGTAGCGACGGGTGCCGCTGTCCTCGACGGGCACCAGCGCCCGGATGGCCTCGAGCTGGGGGTCGTTCGCAGTTTCCTCGACCGTCTGGACGACCCCGTAGGTGAGCTCGGCGGCGTCGAACAGCTTCCGCCAGTCGGCCAGCGGTCGGGTGGCGAACTCCTTGTCCAGCAGCGCGGTGAGCTCGGCGGCGTGGGCGTGCCGGCCGGCGGAGTCCTTGAAGCGCGGGTCCTCGGCTGCCTCGTGCTGGCCGATGACGTGCAGGAACAGACCGACCTCCTTGTCCTCGTTGGCGAAGACCAGCAGCAGCCAGCGGTCGTCGGCGGTGCGGTAGGGGTTGACCAGGGCATTGGGCGGATGGCGCCGATCGATCGGGTGGGGATCGGGCGCACCAGCCAGCACGGCCGAGAGCGAGCAGCCGGCTGCCCAGGCTCCTTCGGCGATCAGTGATGCAGTGACCCGGGCGCCCTGACCGGTCTTCTCGCGGCGATAGAGCGCGGTCATGATTCCCGCGAAGAGGGTGATCGCCGTCGAATGGTCCCCTGAGCCGAAGACGTTGAGTGCCGGAGCGGCGGTGGGCTGGCGCGTCAGGTGCATCAGGCCGCTGCGTGCCCAGTAGGCCGTGACGTCGAAGCCGGGCTTGTGGGCGTCCGGTCCCGTCTCGCCGAAACCGGTGATGTCGGCGTAGATCAGCCGCGGATTCAGCGCTGCCAGCTTCTCGTACTCCAGTCCGAGCTTGGCCCGCGTCGGCGGCGGGAAGTTGGTCACGAGCACATCGGCCCAGCGCACCAGCCGCTCGAGCACCCCCCGGGCGTCGGGCGACTTGAGGTTCAGCTCGATGCTGCGCTTGTTGCGATTGTCGAGCTGCCAGGAGTAGTTGATGCCTTCAACCTCCGGGTTGGGCGGGACGTGGCTGAAGGCCCGGTAGGTGTCCCCGACGTGCGGCGGTTCCACCTTGACGACGTCGGCGCCGAAGTCACCGAGCACGGTGGCCGCGGCGGGTCCGGCGATCCAGCTGGCGAGATCGACGACGTGCAGTCCCTCCAGCAGGGGGGTGTTCTCCATGACGGGTTCCTTCTGGGCTGGGTGTTCGAGGTCCTCACTGGGAACGGCGCGTGCCCGTGCCGGCGCCGTCTTTCGAGAGATGCGGTCCTGATCCGCCTCCGGGCCGCCCGGTCGGCCGCCAGACAGCCGGACGTGTGTTGTCCGGTCCTAGTGACGGGGCGCGGTGGCCACGAAGGCGTTGAGGCCAGTGAGGTCACGACCGACGATCAGCGCCTGCACCGTGTCGGTGCCTTCGTAGGTGTCGATGGCCTCGATGTCGCACAGGTGCCTGGCCACGTGGTAGTCGAGCAGGATGCCGTTGCCGCCGAGCATGTCGCGGGCGTCGCCGAGGATGGCCCGTGCCCGCTCCGTGTGGTGCAGCTTGGCGAGTGCCACCTCGGGCATCGTCACCTTGCGTTCGTCCAGGAGCTGACTGAGCCGCAGCTGCATGCACACCATGTTGGTGATGTCGGCCAGCATCCGCGCCAGCCGGTACTGGATGAGCTGGAAGCTCGCCAGGGGGACGCCGAACTGATGGCGCTGCTGGGCATAGGCGAGGGCGGTCTCGTACCCGGCGATCGCGGCGCCGACCGACTCCCAGGCCACGCAGAAGCGCGAGGCCAGCAGCACCTCCTCGGTGTCCCGGAAGGTGTGGGACTTCTCCAGGCGGTTCTCCGCAGGCACCCGCACGTCGGTGAGGGAGATCTGCGCGTTCTGGACGCACCGCAGCGCCGTCTTGCCCGCGATGAACTGGGGATCGAACCCCGGCGTGCCCTTCTCGACGATGTAGCCGCCGACGTGGCCGTCGTCGCCCCGTGCCCAGATGATCGTGTAGTCGGCGAAGGTCGCGTTGCCGATCCAGCGCTTGTGGCCGTTGAGCACGTAGGACGCGCCGTCCTTGCGCGCGCTGGTCTCCAGCAGGACGACGTCGGTTCCGTGGGCGGGCTCGGTCAGCCCGAAGGCGCCGATCTTCTCCAGGCGTGCCATCGGCGGCAGGAAGCGCTGCTTCTGCTCCTCCGAGCCCAGCAGCGCGACCGACATCATGGCCAGCGCCGAGTGCACACCGGTGAACGTGGACATGCTCAGGTCACCGCGGGCAAGTTCCATGATGACCAGACCCGCCGTCACGTTGCTCATCCCCGGGCAGCCGTACCCCGGGATCTGAAATCCCGCGATGTTCAGCTTCGCCAGCTTGGGAACCAGCTCGTGCGGGAACTCGGCACGTTCCCAGTACGGGTTGATGATCGGTCGGACCTCCTGGTCCATGAAGTTGCGCACCCGACCGCGCAGTTCCCGCTGCTCATCGTTCAGCAGATCGTCCAAGTGGTAATAGTCCGTGTGCTCCGGGCCGCCCAACACCGGCGGCTCGACCACCGGCTTCCCGTCGCCCGCCGCGCCGGCGGGGCGCGGAACCGCGGCGGCGGTCTTCTGATCGGACGCACTCATCCTCGACACTCCTTCCCGGACCTCAGCAGGTCCGGTCCGTGGCTCAGCTCCACCAGATGAGGACCGCGATCTCTGGTTGGCTCACGGCCGGGTGCCTACGAACGTAGGCGGGGCACGAGGCGGCCCGAATCACTGATTCCAGTAGTCGTCGGTCGGCGGGGCGCAAGCCCAGCGCAGTCCGTTCGACCGCGTGGCCACAGACACCGGCAGGGCAGTCCTCGACGCCGTGTCCACTCCTCCCGAGGAGGTGCGGCCTACGCGCACGAGACGGCGTCGTCCGGTCCGCTCACCCAGGCGGCGTACCGGGGCCTGATCCAGGGCTTCGTCCGCGAGGGCGACGTGCTCATCGCCGAGGACGGCACTTCGAGGGGGGCGGCTGGGGGCTGCAGCTCCCGCCGGGCCGCACCTTCGTCACCCAGGCGATCTGGGGGTCGATCGGCTACACCGTGGGAGCGGTGCTGGGCACGCTGCTTGCCGCGCCGGGGCGCCGCCACCTGCTGCTGGTGGGAGACGGGTCCTTCCAGCTCACCGCGCAGGAGGTGTCGACGATGCTGCGGCACGACCTCAAGCCCGTCATCCTGCTGATCAACAACGGTGGCTACACGGTCGAGCGGGCCATCTGCGGCAAGGACGGCCGCTTCAACGACATCGCCAACTGGGCCTACGCCGACCTGCCGAAGGTCCTGCACCCGGGGACGACCGCCCGGACATCCGTCGTAAAGACCGCCGATGAACTCCAGGCGGCGCTGGCGGCCCCGCACGACAGCATGATCTTCATCGAGGCGGTCATGGACAAGTACGACGCCCCGCAGCCCGTCCTCGCCGCCGGTCACGGCATGGCGGACATCGACTACGGCCCCCGCGGGCCCCAGTCCGGCCCGGCGTCCAACTCTGAACCAGACCGGCAGGTGCTTCCCGGCGGGCACCAGATGGCCGAGCCTCACACTGGGGGTGCTCGGTCCCACCTCGAATCCTCGGATCGCCCAAGCCGCCGAGACGCTCCGGCTGGTCGCCGGTCAGGCCGCCACATCCATGTTCGCCATCGTCACGCTCCAGCTCGGAGCCGGCAGCTGACTCCCGAGGTCAACCGGGTCGGTCGTCGAGCGCGCGCGCAGTGCGAGCAGGCGACCGAGGCGCCGGGATCGACGGGGCGTCGTCGCGGATGAGACGGCGGGCGAGCTGGGTCCGGGAGCTCACCTCGAGCTTCCGGAACACCTTGCGCAGGTGGTATTCCACGGTGTTGGGGCTGATGAACAGCTGGGCAGCGATCTCCCGGTTCCTTTCCCCTCGGCTGACCAGGGCGGCGATCTGCGCCTCCTGCGGGGTGAGCTGCTCGGGAGCGCCGGCCTCGCGGTGGCGGGCGTGCTCGCCGGTGGCCCCCAGCTCCACGCGCGCCCGCTCGGCAAAGAGGTCGAACCCCATCGCCGCGAACAGGTCGTGCGCGATGTGCAGCTGTTCACGCGCTTCCCGCCGTCGGCGCTGCCGGCGCAGCCACTCGCCGTAGAGCAGATGGGCCCGGGCCAGTTGGGGGGCGGACCGCGATCGGCCGAGCTGCGCGATCGCCTCCTCGTACCTGCCCCGGGCCGCGTCGTGGTCGGCCAGCAGAGCCTGCGCGCGGGCGAGCAGTCCCTGGGCCAGGGCCGTACCGCTGGCTCGGGCCCGTTCGGTCAACCGCCCCAGCGCGGACTCAGCTGTGTCACGCCGGCAGGCGCGGACCGCAGCCTCGACCAGGTCCGGGAGTGCGCTGGCCGCCAGGGGCCCGTCGTTCTCGCACACCCGACCGAGCCAACCGGCAGCAGCTTCGTAGTTGCCGAGGCTCAGTTCCAGGATGCCGAGGCCGTACGCGGCGAACACGACCTGGCCGAGTGCGTACGCCTCCCTCGCCTCCCGTACGAGCACGTCGGCGGCTGCCCGCGCCTCGGCCTCGTGACCGGCGAAGACGAGGGGAAGTAGGACGTCTTGGCCCCGGGTGCCTCCGAGGCCGGGAGTGCCGGCCGCCTCGGCGAGCGCGCGGCTCTCCTCAGCGGCCGCGCGGGCGGCGGCGAGTCGCCCGCTGGGCACGTCGGCGAACATGCCGCGCACCAGCAGGGCGTACTGGAGGGTGACGAGCGCCCCTTTCTCGCGCGCGAGTCGTACCCAGCGCTGCGTCAACGCGTCCAGTGCTTCGTCGTCGTACAGCTCGGTGGCCGCGAGGATGACCAGATAGAGCTGGTGAACCCCGATGTCGGCGGCGGCGTCATCGGCGAGGAACACGGCCAGCGCCCGGCGCAGTGCCGGCACAGCAGAGGCGGGGCCTCCGGTCACCCGAGCGGCGTAGCCGCGCAGCAGCAGGTCAGCGGCGGAGGCGGGGGAGCCGACCTCGGGCAAGGCCTCGATCGTCTCCGCGATCTCGCGCAGCACGGGGCGGCTCGCGGACCACCCTGCTTGCGAGGCGGCGTCGAGAGCGGAGAGCGCGCACGCCCTGGCCTCGTGCGGATCACGGGCCCGGAAGGCGCGCGCAGCCCGCACCAGGATCGACGCGGCCTCGCTGGGCTGCCCGCGGGCGATCCGGATCGTGCCGTCCAGCCGGTCCGCCATGGCGCGGGAGCGCGGGTCGTGGATGCCGGGGGTGGCCTGCGCCAGAAGGGCGCCGGCTCGGTCGAGCGCGCCGGCGAGCAGCTCGGCGTGTGCAGCGGCCAGGCGTCGCCGGGTCTGCCGTTCTTCGCTCGGTGACAGGACGGCGGCCCGTTCCAGGAGGGTGGCCGCGGCGGCGTACCCGCCACGCGTCCTGACCCGATCCGCCGCCTCCTCCTGCTCGGCGGCGACGTGCTCGTCAGGTCCGGTGGCAGCGGCGGCCAGGTGCCAGGCCCGCGCATCGGGGTCACGATCCCGGTCGCAGGCCCCCGCGAGGGTCCGGTGAGCCTGCCGGCGCTGATCCGTGGTCGCGGCCTGGTAGACCGCCGCCCGGACGAGGGGGTGCTGAAAGCGCACCTCGGGCCAGAACACCGCCAGCCCCGCGGCTTCCGCCGGCCCCGCGGCGGGCTCGGGGATACCAAGCGCGGAGGCCGCCCGCCACAGTCGGTGGCCACAGGCCGGCCGGTCCGCCGCCGCCAGCAGGAGCAGGCTGCGGGTCTCCTGGGGAAGGTCTCGGATGCGCCGCGCGAACCGCTCCTCGAGCCGCCTGCCCAGTGGCAGTGGCTGGGGCAGCGGCGCGTCTCCCGACAGCTGCTGGGGGGTGAGCACCCGGGCCACCTCGATCAGGGCGAGCGGATTGCCGCCGGTATCGGCGAGGACGTGCCGGCCGACCGCAGGCGGGACGGGCCGGCCGATCGTGGCGATGAGCAGCTGGGTCGCGGCCTCCTCCCGCAGGCCCGCCACTCGTAGTTCGGGCAGTGTCCGCAGGTGAGGAGGGCGCCCCGGGGTGTCACAGACGGCGAAGAGCATCCCGACCCGGTCGGCCAGCAGCCGGCGAGCGGCGAAGCTGAGGACGTCGGCCGACTCGTCATCCAGCCACTGTGCGTCGTCGATCACGCACAGCACCGGGCGGGCCTCGGCCGCGTCCGAGAGCAGAGTGAGCACGGCCATACCCACCAGGAACGGATCGGCCGGCAGGCCGTGCTCGAGTCCGAAGGCCACCCGGAGCGCCCGTTCCTGCGGCTCGGGGAGCCGGTCGATAGTGGGCAGGACCGGGCGGAGCAGGTGATGGACGGCAGCGAAGCCCATGGCCATCTCGGATTCGACCGCCACCATCCGTAGGACCTGCAGGTCCGGAGCGGACTCGACGGCGAACTCCAGCAGCGCCGACTTGCCGATCCCGGGCTCACCTTGAAGGACCAGCGTGCCGCTCATTCCGGCCCGCACGCTGTCGAGCAGCTCCCGCAGCACCTCCTGCTCGACGCGGCGGTCGCTCAACCGCATCCGACGACGGTAGTCCCGATCGTCCGCCTCCGGTGGTGTTCCGGGCCGAGGGAGTCCCACCAGAGGAACAACCGGGCGGCCGTCTCAGTAGGCGACCGTGAGCCGGTCGTGGACGACTTCGACCCCAGGGGCCGCCCAGGCGGTGGCGATCGCGGCGTCGTGCTCGTCCCAGGAGTGCACCCGACCGCTGAGGGTGACCGTGCCATGCGAGGTGGAGACATGAACGGCGTCGGCGTCGAGCCGGGCGTTGCGAGTGAGCGCCTTGTTGATCTCGTGCTCCACGTCGGCGGCGCTGGTTCTGACGGTATGCAGCCAGATCTGGTTGTCGACGCCGGCGACCCCGGGCAGATTGCCGGCGATCAACTCGGCTTCCTCACGCTGGTACTGCCAGTCCACCGGACCGGTGAGCGTGACCACGCCGTCCTTCACAGTGGCGTAGACGGAGGTGGGGACGGAGACGTCCAGGGTCAGGGCGTCGAGCACGTCGCCACGCAGATCGGCGTCCTCCTGGCGCTGATCGGTCATGATCTGCACCTCGAGCTGGTCGTTGACGGCGAGGACCCCGCGGATCCGTTGGGCGGCCCTCTTCGCCTCCTGCCTCTGCCGAAAGCTGCCCACGGTTCCGCGGAGCGTCACCACACCGGCGACGACGGTCACCGCGATCGCCCGGCCGTCGGTCCTCGGGTCCCAGAACAGCTTGTCTCTCACGTCGAGCGCCAGTTCTTTGTCGCTCATGGGTCTCTCCTCGGGGCGCGCACTGCCCTGCCGTGGTGATCGCTGTCGTGACGGTACGAACTGCCCGTCCTCCTCGAATCACCGAAGTCCGTAGTCCGCCCACGCCCGGACAGGCGCGGCAGAACCGCCGCATCTCGCGCAGCCGCGTCGCCACGGTGCTGGGCTCACGGTTCTCGGCGAGCTCGGCCAGCCACGCGCTGATCGCATGCCGGGTCAGCTCGTCCAGGGTCGCCGGGCGGTCGTCTTCGACAGCCAGCGGCTGGAGTCGCGGAGGCTCAGAGGCCCTCGCCACCCACACTCACTCCGGCCGGCGGGCTTGCAGCCGACGGCGAGCAGCGTGCCCATCCGGTGGTCCGCCTCGCGCGGAGGGACCCACCTGCGGGAGGGAGCCGGTACAGCCGACTTTGGCGCGCGACCGGTTCGCAGATCAGCCATACGGGCGAGGGGGGCCGGCCCCGCGCCAGTGGGGGTTCTCCCCGAACTACGGAAACCGGGGATTCGACGGCGCACGGTGAGCCCCACGGTGGGGTCTCGAGCGACCGGCGGCCGCGGCCTGCCGCGTCGCGGACAAAGGAGGGGCACCATGCAGGCGGACACATCCGAGTTCCCCCGCCCGGTGCGGGGCCTGCTGCAGCGCGAGGTGGCGAAGTGGTGGTGGGCACCGCTCGTGGCCGGGATCGCCTGGTTGGTCATCGCCTGGCTGGTGCTGCGGTTGAACGTCACCTCACTGGCGGCGGTGGGCGTGCTGGTCGGCGCGGTCTTCCTCATCGCCGCGGTCTCCGAGGGAGCACTGGCGGGGATTGTGAGCGGCGGCTGGAAGGCGATGCACGTCGTCCTCGCGGTGCTGTTCGTCCTGGGCGCGGTGTGGTCGTTCGTCAGACCCGTGAACACCGTCTTCGCGCTGGCCTCGGTACTCGGCCTGCTGCTGTTCCTGCAAGGGGCGCTGTACATCGCCCAGGGGGCCGCGCTGCGGGACGTGAGCCCCTACTGGTGGGTCGAACTGGGCTGCGGTGTGCTGCTCGTCCTGCTCGCCCTGTGGGTCTCGACCTCCGACCGGGTGTGGACCCTGGCAGCCCGCGCCGTCTTCATCTTGCTGTGGGTGGGGTTCATGGCCGTCTTCCGAGGGATCTCGGACATCGTCCTGGCCTTCGAACTGCGCCGGTTGGGGCACGAGGCGGAGGACCGGCTGCGGGAAGCGGCACCGCGTGCTGCCGGTGCGCCCCCGCACATCCCCGCCTAGGACCGCCGCTCACCGGCGGAGGTACATCCCGGTGAGCGGGCGTGATCCAGCGGCACGGACAGGTCACCGGTAGGTGCTCTTCGCGGATGCGTCCGTGGTCCCGGCCATAGTCACATTCTGTGGCGATCAAAGTTGCGCCAGCAGCGGGCAATCCGCCTGGTGTTCCGACTTTCACATCAAGGTCTCGGTCGATGTGCGCAACTCCTCCAAATTCGACATCCGTGACACGTTGACATCACGATTGGAAAGGCTGACATGATCATTCCGAGGGAACTGGTCGGCCTGCTGCCGCCGACGTTCGAGCCGGACTACATCGACGGCGCCGTGGTGCCGTACCTCTTGAGCGGTCAATATCTCGGGGAACGTCCAGCGCTCCCCATGATCGACCTCGCCTTGAGCAAGGAGAACGCGGCTCCACCGCACTTCTGGGGCATGCTGTACGACGGGTGGCAACCCGATCCGGAGGAAGAGGGAGTCTCGGTCTTCATCCAAGGCTACGAGAAGCGCGGGCCGGAGAACGAGCGGAAGAAGATCTATATGTCGGCGACCACGCCGGACCTTTTCGAGGCCAAGTATGCAGACAAGGTCCGCAGCTTTCTTGCCCGTCTCTTCGACGAGGTCAACGCCGGCAAGCCGCTGATGCACAGGTACTACGCCGACTACTTCGACCTCTACTGGAACCTCCATCTCGGACTCGCGGGCGAGGACATCCCGGCCGAGGTCCGGCAGATCGGCGCCAGCTTCACCAACGTCCTCGGCTACTGGTACCCGACCGCGGACATCGTCCACGAGAACATCATGCGTGTGCGCGAATTGCGCCCGCTGCTCAAGGAATGGATCGACCACCGGGTGCAAGCGATGCTCGACGGTGACGTCCCCGATCCGGAGGGGACGTTCGTCTACTACTGGCTCAAGAACGGCCGAGGGGGAGAGCACTTCCGCCGCAAGGACATTGTCTTCGAGTGTTTCCACAACTTCCTGGCGTTCAGCCAGTGGGGCAACATGGTCTACCACACCATGGCCGTGCTGGAGGCGGCCCACGGTGACCCGGGCGCCAAGTCGTGGTTTGCACGGACGATGGCGGAGCGTCCTGACGAGGCGGACGGCGGCACGTTCACCCCGCTCGACCGGTTCGTGATGGAGCTTTTCCGAACGATCTCGCCGAACGGGGGGAGCCTTTCGACCGTGCGCGCGCAGCGCGGTCTGGAGCCTCGCGTCGGCAGCATGGTCACCCCCCATCCGGCGGCGAGCCGAGACCCTCGGCGCTGGCTCAACCCGGAGGAGTTCGATCCGGACCGCTACAAGGCGGCGCCGACGACCGTCGACAACGACCAGGCGAAATCCGAGCAGGCTGGATTTGCCCGCTGCCCCTTCCCACCCGCACCGTTCAAGCTCAGCGACGGCCGCCAGGCGCAGATGACCAACAGTGCGTTCGGCGCTGTCTACGGCGAGGTCGACGGGGCGGCGTACCCGCTGTGCGACACGCCCGGCTACGCACCCTTCGGGTTCGGCTACCGCCGCTGCGCCGGGGAGCAACTCACCACGGAGTTCCTCAAGGAATTCTTGCGGACGACATGGAGGAACGGGATCGAGTTCGTCACGCTCGACCTCGAGCACCCAGAGACACTGCCCGTCTCACCGCGTTCCGTCATCGACGACAACATCGCATTCAGGAGGGCGCAGAGCGCGAGCCCCGACCAGTGACTCAGGCTAGAGTGGCCGCGCCTGCTCGTGGTGCTGCCGGCTTCGGCCCCACTGCCGCCGTGCGCGGCCTCCACCGCAGCCGCTCTCGACCGCGCCCCCTCCGTCGCACGGGATCAGTGCGCCGGAGGTGTAGCCGGCGTGGGAGGCCAGGAACGTAGGGGACGCCGGAACATCACCAGGTGCGCGATGTCGTCGACGGTGCCGAAGCGCCGCAGCGGCACGGCCGAGATGGCCGAACCGGCCGGTGTCGACGAGCGGTGTGCGCACGTCGGCCGGTGGCGTGGACAGGAGATCTCCGCTCACCGCGAGGCCACGTCCGGGGGAACCTCGACGGACCGGCGGAGGATCTTGCCGGTGGGCCCCTTCGGCAGCGACTCGACCAGCCACACGTGCCGCGGGTACTTGTAGGCGGCAACCCGCGCCTTGGTCCAGTCGCGCAGCTCATCGGCCGTCGCGCTGGCGCCCGGCTTCAGCACGACCGCGGCGCCGACGTCCTCGCCGAGGTCGGGGTCCGGGATGGCGACGACGGCCACCTCGGCCACCGCCGGATGCTCGTAGAGGACCTCCTCGATCTCCCGCGGGTAGATGTTCTCGCCGCCGCGGATGATCATCTCCTTCTTGCGGTCGACGATGAAGAAGTAGCCGGCCTCGTCCTGCCGGGCCAGGTCGCCGGTGCGGAACCACCTGTCGGGGATCGCTGTGGCCGTCTCCTCCGGCTTCCCCCAGTAGCCCTTCATCACGTTCGGGCCACGGACGGCGATCTCGCCCACCTCGCCGCGGGGCACGTCGCTGCCGCCGTCGTCGACCAGGCGCACCTCGACTCCGCGGACCGGTGTGCCGATCGACCCCGGTTTGCGCTGGGCGTGCGGGTGGTTGAACGACACCACCGGTGAGGTCTCCGACAGCCCGTAACCCTCCAGCACCACGCACCCGAACGTCTGCTCGAACCCGCGCATCACGGCGACCGGCATCGCCGCGCCGCCCGACACGCACAGCCGCAACGGCGTCACGTCGGAGCGCTCGGCGTCGGGCGCGTGGAGCATTCTCGAGAACATCGTCGGAACGCCCTCGAAGACGGTGACCCTGTCCCGCGCGATGAGTGACAGCGCGGTAGCGCCGTCGAATCGGGGGAGCAGCGCGAGGCTCGCGGCGGACAGCACCGAGGCATTGAGCCCGCAGGTCAACCCGAAGACGTGGAACAGCGGCAGGCAGCCCATGATGACGTCGTCGGGCGTCCCCTCCAGCAGCGTCTCGGCGAAGGTGCGCGCGTTGCCCGACAGGTTCGCGTGCGTGAGCTCCGCGCCTTTCGGTTGCCCGGTCGTTCCGGAGGTGTAGAGGATCACCGCGATGTCCCCGTCGGCCCGACCGACCGCATCCGGCAGGCCACGGGCGGCCATGAGCATGTCGGGCAGGAGGGCATCCACGATCACCGCCTCGATCCCGGCGGTGCCCGCGGCGTCGGCGGAGGCATCGCCGGAGGCCTCCGCGGCGACGACGAGCCGCGCTCCGGAGTCCCGCACGTAGTAGTCGATCTCCCGCGCCTTGAGCATCGGATTCATCGGGACCACGGCCGCTCCGGCGATCAGGGCACCGTAGAAGAGGACGGGGAAGGCGACCACGTTCGGCAGCACCAGGCCGACGCGGTCGCCGGGCGCGACGCCGCGCGCCTGGAGTCCCGCCGCGACACGCTGGGCCGCGTCCCGGAACTCGTCGTAGGTCAGGACTGCGTCGCCCATCCGCAGGGCGGCCCGGCGGCCCTCCTTGGCAGAGGTGTCGAGCAGGTTCTGCGCCAGGTTCCCCATGACGACCCCCTCCGCGTACGGTCGACCCGCCCCCTCCGGGAATCCGCTCGGCCCTCGCTCGGGGCGGGACGACGGATGGGGCGCTCCGTGAGGGACCGCCCCATCCTCGACCTCGTCCGGCTCGACGGACGAGGGACCATGGTCACCGGCGGGATCGACCGTCGAGGCCCCCTTCGCACCGAGACGTACCGAGATGTCGGGGACTTCCGGACGGACCGTCTGCGGCGCGCCGCCGCCGGAGGAACCCTGGCCTCGGTCGTGCACGGGCAGCGAGCGCCGGTCATCCACCTTGCGCTCTGCGACACCGCTCCGCGGCTACGCCCGCCGCTGCCCGATGACCGTCCGGTGTGCCCGTGTTGAGGTCATGGAAGCCACCCTGTTCACCGAAGCGATGAGCCCGTCGCCACAGTGGGCCAGCGAGGCGTCAGCCGGGGGACGTCGCAGGCGCGACGCCGTGCTCTTCGAGCCGGTGCCGCAGGAGCGACGCCGCGTGCGGCGCCACCTCGAGGGCGAGCCGATCCTCACGGAGCGGACGCCCGCGCAGCTGCTCGGCCTTGCGCACCCGGTAGTACACCGTGTTCTTGTGCAGGTGGAGCTGCGTTGCAGCCCGGTTGTAGCTGCCGGCGGACTCTAGGAACACACGCACGGTCTCGCGCAGCTCGCGTGTGCCGGGGTCGTCGGCGGCGAGGTTGCCGAGTACCCGAGCGATCCAGCGCTGCAAGTCCTCTGACTGCGAGGTCAGCAGGGCCGCGACCGCGACGTCGTCGAAGGCGACGACCGCCACGTTGTGGTCCTCGGCGGTCTCGGCCACGGCCCGGGCCCGGAGCGCATCGCGCAGTGAACCGCGGAAGCCGGCCAAGCCGGGGGCCTGTGGGCCCACCGCGATCCGGAGCCCCGCTGCACCCGAGCTCACGCCGTGGCGCAGCAGTGAAAGGCCCAGCTCGTGCGGCGTGGGCGAGTTCACCCAGGCCCACAGTGTCCGCTCGTCGGCGAGCATTGTCAGCCCCCGCGGGTTGTCATAGCCCTTGTCGGCGTGCGCCCGTTGCCGTCAGTGCACGGTCACCGAGGCGATGGGCGACCAGTCGCTGCTGATGGACGGGTTGTTGCCCTTGATCAGCTTCGAGCGCAGCTGGTAGGTGCCCGCGCGGTTGCCCCAGTCGGCCGGGCGGAACGTCGCGTCGTGGTCCGGCGTCCCGTACACGAAGACGATCCACGAGGACGCGCCCGGCTCCTTCATCTGGACTTGCTCCTCGTAGCCGATCGCCGTGTCGGTCGACCCCCACCGGACGGTGAAGAACGTGGTCCTCGTGCCGGTCGACGGCGTCGCCGTCGTCGGGACGGCAACCTTGCCGGTCATCGCCGTGCCGACCGTCGAGTGGTAGCTGTAGGTGCCCGCGTCGATGAACCTGAACGAATACGTCGCGCCCGCCGACCGGGCGCCCGAGGAGAACAGCCCGAGCTTGCTGGCATCCGTCACCGAGTGCGTGCCCTGTGTAAACCGCCAGGTCACCGAGCTGCCGTACGCGATGGTGACCTTGGCGGGTGCGTAGCCGCTGTTGGTGACCGACACAGACGCGGTGGCCGCCGCGGCCGGTCCCGCCGCGAGGGCTACGAGGCCGATCGCGAGCGCGACGGCGGTGAGGAGGAAGCGAGGACGCTGGGACATGGAAGACCCCGATCGGTGCAGCCCCCGTCACGATGAACCGGCCAGGCAGTGTGGGCGAGGTGGCGAGCCGCTGTCCACGCGCTCGCGCGCGGGGGCGCGGGGGGCCGGCGGTCGCTGACGGCAGACCGCCGGGTCGCTACGGTCCGTCGTCACGCCATCTCTCCAGGAGGTCCACGCCCCGACCGGGCAGCTGGTCCGCCGCTACGAACGCGCCCGACCCGGCGGCGGCTGGTGGGCCCACGGCCAAGGATCCGCAGCACATAACCGCACCCGCAGCGAGAACCGGGCCGGGCGCCGAGTCGGCTACGACTACGTGCACTGCGCGATCGACGACCACACCCGGCTGGCCTACGCCGAGATCCACCCCGACGAGACCGCGGCCACCTGCGCCGACTTCCTACGAGCGGCCGCCGCTTGGTTCGCCGGACAGGGCGTCGGCCACATCGAACGGGTGATGACCGACAACGCCAAGGCCTACCGGGTCAGCCACGCCTGGCGGCAGGCACTGGCCGACATCGGCGCTCAGGCCCGGTTCACCCGCGTCTACCGACCGCAGACCAACGGCAAGGCGGAGCGGTTCAACCGCACCCTGGCCGAGGAATGGGCCTACGTCCGGCCCCTTCGACAACTCAGCCGAGCGGGCCGCGGCCTTGCCCGACTGGCTGCACCTCTACAACCATCAACCGCACCCACACCGCACTCGGTGGACACCCACCGATCAGCCGGGTCACCGTCAACAACGGTGCTGGTCAATACACCTAGGAGCCTGCTGAAGAAGGCGCCTTGCAGGGCCGGGAGATGGCGGGACGATTGGGCTCGTGCAGGGGACTTTCCACCCTGAGCATGTGGTGATGGATGCCGAGTCGGTGTCGGGTCACCTGTTG
>JAODNN010000108.1 GCA_025465355.1 Blastococcus sp.
GCCATCGTGCACTCTTGAGTCAGTTCCACTCAAGTAGGCAGTTGGAGGACTCCACCATGGCACGTGCGGTCGGCATCGACCTGGGCACGACTAACTCCGTCGTCAGCGTTCTAGAAGGCGGCGAGCCCACCGTCATCACCAACGCAGAGGGCGCCAGGACCACGCCGTCCGTCGTCGCCTTCGCAAAGAACGGCGAGGTGCTGGTAGGCGAGGTCGCGAAGCGCCAGGCAGTTACCAACGTCGACAGGACCGTCCGGTCGGTCAAGCGCCACATGGGCACCGACTGGAAGATCAACGTTGACGGCAAGGACTTCAACCCGCAGCAGATGAGCGCCTTCATCCTGCAGAAGCTGAAGCGTGACGCCGAGGCGTACCTGGGCGAGAAGGTCCAGGACGCGGTCATCACCGTCCCGGCGTACTTCAACGACTCGGAGCGGCAGGCCACCAAGGAGGCCGGCGAGATCGCGGGCCTCAATGTGCTGCGTATCGTCAATGAGCCGACCGCCGCGGCGCTCGCGTACGGCCTGGACAAGGACGACCAGACGATCCTGGTCTTCGACCTCGGTGGTGGCACCTTCGACGTGTCGCTGCTCGAGATCGGTGACGGCGTTGTCGAGGTGAAGGCCACCAATGGTGACAACCACCTCGGTGGTGACGACTGGGACCAGCGCGTCGTCGACTACCTCGTGAAGCAGTTCCACGCCGGCCACGGCGTCGACCTCTCCAAGGACAAGATGGCGCTTCAGCGCCTCCGTGAGGCCGCCGAGAAGGCGAAGATCGAGCTGTCCTCGTCCACCGAGACCTCGATCAACCTGCCGTACATCACGGCATCGGCCGAAGGCCCGCTGCACCTGGACGAGAAGCTCACCCGGGCCCAGTTCCAGCAGCTCACCGCGGATCTGCTGGAGCGCTGCAAGAACCCGTTCAACAACGTCATCAAGGACGCCGGCATCGCGCTGTCCGAGATCGACCACGTGGTCCTGGTCGGCGGCTCGACCCGGATGCCCGCCGTCGCCGAGCTGGTCAAGCAGCTCACCGGCGGCCGTGACGCCAACAAGGGCGTGAACCCGGACGAGGTCGTCGCCATCGGCGCCGCGCTGCAGGCCGGTGTCCTGAAGGGCGAGGTCAAGGACGTACTGCTGCTCGACGTCACCCCGCTGTCCCTGGGTATCGAGACCAAGGGCGGCATCATGACGAAGCTCATCGAGCGCAATACCACGATCCCGACCAAGCGCTCGGAGATCTTCACCACGGCCGAGGACAACCAGCCGTCCGTGCAGATCCAGGTCTACCAGGGCGAGCGCGAGATCGCGGCGTACAACAAGAAGCTCGGCATGTTCGAGCTGACCGGCCTGCCGCCGGCGCCGCGCGGCGTCCCGCAGATCGAGGTGGCCTTCGACATCGACGCGAACGGCATCGTCCACGTCACCGCGAAGGACCTCGGCACGGGCAAGGAGCAGTCGATGACCATCACCGGCGGCTCGGCCCTCCCGAAGGACGACATCGAGCGGATGATGAAGGACGCCGAGGCGCACGCCGAGGAGGACAAGAAGCGCCGCGAGGAGGCCGAGACCCGCAACCTGGCCGAGTCGCTGCAGTACCAGACCGAGAAGTTCCTCGCGGAGAACGGTGACAAGATCCCCGCGGACAAGAAGGAGGAGCTCGGCGAGGCGCTGACCGAGCTGCGCTCCGCTCTCGGTGGCTCCGACATCGCCGCCATCAAGACCGCGCAGGAGAAGGTGGCCCGCGTGTCCCAGGAGGTCGGCGGGGCGCTCTACGCCCAGCAGTCCGAGGCGAACGCGGCCGGTGCCGAGGACGGCGCCGGCGGTGCAACCGGTGCCGCCGGTGGCAGCCAGGCCGGTGCGGCCTCCGGTGACGACGACGTCGTCGACGCCGAGATCGTGGACGAGGACACCGACCGCAAGTGAGTGAGATGCCGCAGGGAGAGGAACAGCCGCGTGTCGTCATTCGCGACAAGCGGCGCATCGACCCGACCAGCGGCGCGGTACGTGTGCCGGCCGGCGAGCAGCCGGCCGGCACCCCGTCCGGCCGACCAGCACAGACCGGATCCGCGCCGGGTCCAGCCCAAGGGGAGCAGATGAGCGAGACGGAGACGCCGGACGTGCAGGTGTCCGCCGGTCCGGCCACCGGCCAGGACGATATTGCCGGTCAGCTGGCGGAGCGGACCGAGGACCTGCAGCGGGTCACCGCCGAGTACGCCAACTACCGGCGCCGGGTCGACCGGGACCGCACGCTGGTCGTCGACCAGGCAGCCGAGCGGTTCGCCGCCCAGCTGTTCCCGATCGTCGACGACATCGAGCGGGCACGCGACCACGGTGACCTGACCGGCGCGTTCAAGGTCGTCGCGGACCGCGTCCTCGGGCTGCTCGACGGGCTCGGCGTCGCCGCCTTCGGCCAGGCGGGCGACCCGTTCGACCCCGCGCTGCACGAGGCGGTCATCCACGACACCTCCGCCGAGGTGAGCGTGCCGACCGCCAGCACGGTGCTGCGCCAGGGCTACCGGCGCGGCGATCGGGTGCTCCGCACCGCGATGGTCGCCGTCACCGACCCGGAGTCACCGGTCCCGCCGGCCGCGCCGGCCCAGTCGCCGGCAGAGCCCGCGGTGAGCGGCGACGCCGGTACGGACGAGACCCCGGCCGCCGGCTGACCGACGCCCGACCGAGACCGAGAGGGGGCGCCCGATGAGCACCCGGGACTTCATCGAGAAGGACTACTACGCAGCACTCGGCGTCCCCAAGGACGCCGACGCCGCCGCGATCAAGAAGGCCTATCGCCAGCTCGCGCGTGACCTGCACCCGGACAAGAACCCGGGCAACACCGAGGCCGAGACCAAGTTCAAGGAGGTCTCCGAGGCCTACGACGTGCTCTCCGATCAGAAGCGGCGCAGTGAGTACGACGAGGCCCGCCGGCTGTTCGGCGCGGGTGCGCGCGGCGGGGGCTTCCCCGGTGGGGGCTTCCCCGGTGGGGGCTTTCCCGGCGGCGGGCAGGCGTTCGACCTCGGGGACCTCTTCAACACGGCCGGTGGACCGGGCGGCGCCAGCGGGGCGCGGGCCGGCGGGCTGGGTGACCTGCTCGGCGGCTTGTTCGGCGGCGGCGGAGCCGCCGGCGGCAGTGCCCGTGCCCGCAGTCAGGCGGCGTCCGGACCGGCCCGCGGTCAGGACGTCGAGACGGAGGCGACGCTCTCCTTCGACGAGGCCGTCCTCGGGGTCACCGTGCCGCTGCGCATGCAGAGCCCGGGCACCTGCCCGACCTGCGCGGGCAGCGGTGCGAAGCCCGGCACCTCGCCGCACACCTGCCCGGTCTGCCAGGGCGCCGGGGTGACCAGCCGGAGCCAGGGCGCGTTCGCCTTCTCCGAGCCCTGCCGCAACTGCCGTGGCACCGGCCAGGTGGTCGACGACCCCTGCCCGACCTGCGGTGGCAACGGCATCACGAACCAGACCCGGACGATCACCGTCCGCATCCCGGCCGGGGTGAAGGACGGCCAGCGCATCCGGCTGGCCGGCAAGGGTGCCCCCGGACGCCGTGGTGGACCAGCCGGCGACCTCTTCGTGGTCGTCCACGTCGCCGAGCACGCCCTCTTCGGCCGCAAGGGCGACGACCTGACCCTCACGGTTCCGGTCACCTTCGCCGAGGCCTCCCTCGGCACGACACTGACCGTGCCGACGCTCGACGGGACCGTCTCGCTCAAGGTGCCCGCGGGCACGGCGAGTGGCCGCACCCTGCGGGTGCGCGGCCGCGGCGTGAAGGGCAAGGGCCGCCACGGTGACCTGCTGGTCACCCTGGACGTCGCCATCCCGGTCCGGCTCACTCCGGCGCAGCGCAAGGTGATCGAGAATCTTGCCGAGGAGATGGACGAGGATCCGCGGCCGCAGATCACCGCGGCCGTGCAGGCGGGAGGAGAGCGATGACGGCCGGCGGCCCGTCCCCGGACGAGGGGTTCCGTGCCGTCGCCGAGGACGCTCCCGTCTTCGTCATCTCGGTGGCCGCTGAGCTGGCGGGGATGCACGCCCAGACGCTGCGTCAGTACGACCGGCTCGGGCTGGTCAGCCCAGGCCGCACGCCGGGCGGCGGCCGGCGGTACAGCCCTCGCGACGTGGCCCTGCTCCGGGAGGTGCAGCGGCTGTCCCAGGAGGACGGTGTCAACCTGGCCGGTATCAAGCGAATCATCGACCTCGAGTCACAGGTCGAGGCGCTGCAGGTCCGGGTGCACGAGCTGCTCGAGGAGCTCCAGGTGTCCGAGAGCCGGCGGATCGCCGCCGAGGCCGCCGTCCCGGCGAACTACCGCATGGACCTCGTGCCGCACCGCCGGCCGAGCGCGGCACTCGTCGTCTGGCGCCCCGGGAGCCAGCAATGAGCGCTGAGGACGAGGTGGACGCGCGGGCGGCGTACGTCCGGCTCGAGCGCGAGATCGGGCTGCTGCTCCGCCGATCCCGGGCCATCTCCGCCCGGCTCGCCGGCGAGCTGCACGCCGACCTCGACGGCGCCGCCTACGGCCTGCTCGCGCTGCTCCAGGACGCCGGGCCGCTGCGCGCGAGCGACGTCGTGGCCCGTCTCGGCCTCGACAAGAGCACCGTCAGCAGGCAGCTGGCCACACTCGTCGACCTGGGACTGGTCGACCGCGCAGCCGATCCCACCGACGGGCGGGCGCAGGTGCTGACTCCATCCGCAGAGGGCTCGGCGCGCCTGGCCCGCATCCGTGAGGTCCGGCGCGCCCGCTGGGAGGCCGATCTGGCCGACTGGCCGGCCTCGGACGTCGCCACGTTGGCCGAGCTCCTGGCCCGGCTCAACGGGATCGGCGAGGCGCGCGAGGCCGAGGTCAAGGACCGCGGCGCCGTGCTCTGAACTGGATACGCAGAACGTTGTATACGCCAACCAAATAGGCGTATGGTTGCTGTCTGCAAGGATTCATCGTTCAAGGACGTCCCCCATGCCCATCAGTCCCGAGACCCGGGACCGGCTGACGGCGAGCATCTCCCAGCTCGTCCGCACCGGCCGGCACGTGAGTTCCCGCGCGGCCGCCAAGCTCTACGGCGAGCTGCCCTCCTTCGGGTGGGCCCTGCTGGTGCCGCTGGAGCGCCAGGGTGGCCAACGATGCAGCGCGCTCGCCGCACAGGCCGGCGTGGACATCTCGGTTGCCAGCCGTCAGCTCGCCGCCCTCGAACGGTCGGGTCACATCGAGCGGCACCCCGATCCTCATGACGGCCGGGCCAGCCTGCTGCGGCTGACGCCACAGGGCGTCGCCGCCCTCGCCGAGGCCCGCGCTTTGCGCTCCGACTGGGCGCTCGGCGCGCTGGCCGGGTGGGACGAACAGGACGGCCGGCTGCTGAGCGAGCTGCTGGACCGCCTCGTCGCAGACCTCGAGTCCGCACACATGCCCGGGTCCCCCGCGCCGCGTCCGCGGGACTCCGACGCCGCAGGCTGAGAGCCGGCGTCGGCCGCGCCCGGTAGGTTCACCGCCCATGGCGGAACTGGACGAGCACGGGCGCCCGGAACCTCCCGTCGCGGCCGGCGAGACCGCCACGCTCCTGGGCTTCCTCGACTACCAGCGCGCGACGCTGGCGTGGAAGACGGCGGGGCTCGACGCGGCGGCGCTGCGGGCGACCGTGGGGGCCTCGTCGATGACCCTCGGTGGGCTGCTCAAGCACCTGGCCTACGTCGAGTGGTCGTGGTTCGCCAGGGCCCTCCACGAGCGGGGACCTCAGTCGCCGTTCGACACGGTGGACTGGGCAGCGGACGAGGACTGGGACTGGCACTCCGCCGCCGAGGACTCCCCCGAGCAGTTGCACGAGCTCTGGCAGGACGCCGTGGCCCGCTCCCGTTCCCACGTCGCGGAGGCGCTGGCCGACGGCGGCCTGGAACAGCTGGCCCGGCGTACCTGGCCCGACGGAAGGGCGCCCAGCCTGCGCTGGATCCTGACGCACATGATCGAGGAGTACGCCAGGCACAACGGCCACGCCGACCTGCTGCGCGAGTCGATCGACGGCACGACAGGGGAGTAGCCGCCGCCCGACCCCGTCACTCCAGGGCGGCGTCCATGCTGATGTCGACGGCGGACAGCGCCTTGCTCACCGGGCACCCGGCCTTCGCCGCCTGGGCTGCCCGCTGGAAGCCGTCGGCGTCGAGCCCCTCGACCTCGCCCCGGACGGTCAGCGTGATGCCCGTGATGGCCGAGGCGCCGTCCTTCTGGCCGAGGGTGACGTCGGCCTTCACGTCGAGGGCCACCGGCGTGCCCCCGGCCTTCGCGATCTCGTTGGACAGGGCCATGGAGAAGCATGCGGAGTGCGCGGCCGCGATCAGCTCTTCGGGGCTGGTGACGCCCCCCGCGTCCTCCGCGGTGCGCTTCGGGAAGTTGACGTCGAACGTGCCGGCCTTCGAGCTGGACAGCTCGACCTGACCGGAGCCCTCCTGGAGTGTGCCGTTCCATGCGGTGCGTGCGGTGCGAGTGGGCATGATTCCTCCTGAGGATGGGGCCGTCCCCGGGCTGGACGGCCGTTGTCGTGGCCCCAACCCAATTCTGTTGTGTACAGCTGACCTTAGGGGCGCGGGACGCTGACCCGCTCGGCCAGAAGGCGGAGCTTGGTCTTCAGGTCGTCGAACTCGCCCGCGTGGAAGCCGAGGGCCCCGATCATCTCCGCCGAGATCGCGAAGGCGCGGTCGCGCAGGGAGCGGCCCTGGTCGGTCAGCGCGATGGACACCGAACGCTCGTCGTCGACCCGGCGGTGGCGGGTGACCAGCCCGGCGGCAGTCAGCCGCTTGAGGAGGGGAGACAGGGTGCCGCTGTCGAGGGCGAGCCGGGAGCCGAGCTGTCCTACGGTCTGGTGGTCGGACTCCCAGAGCAGCATCATGACGAGGTACTGCGGATAGGTGAGCCCGAGGACGTCGAGCATGGGCCGGTAGCGAGCCGTCACGGCCCGCGAGGCGGCGTACAGCGCGAAGCACAGCTGGTCATCGAGCGCGACGCTCGGAGCCGGCAGAGCGGTCATCTCGCGAGTCTAGGACTTTCACGATCACGTATGGATCGGCCTGGTGAATCGTGAGGTCCGCACCCCTGCCGAGCGCTCCGCGGACGGACTCGGCAGAGTTGAGCGGAACAGACTCAACCTGACGACCGTTCGACGGAGCGACGACCCGCGCCGGAACCACCGGACGCCGGCAGCACAGACGAGAGGACACACGCCCGCGCCATGGACAGCAAGCTGACGACCCGTTCGCAGGAAGCCATCACCGCGGCCCAGCGGCTTGCGGTCAGCCGCGGGCAGGCCGCACTGGAGCCCCTCCACCTGCTGGCTGCCCTGCTGGAGCAGTCCGACGGCATCGCCGGTCCGCTCCTGACCGCGGTCGGCGCCGATCCGGCCGACGTGAAGTCGAAGGCCGACGCCGCCCTGCGCCGGATGCCCAGTGTCAGTGGCGCCACCGTTCCCGCCCCCGCTCCCTCCCGCGAGTTGCTGCGCGTCCTCAACGCCGCGGCCGAGCAGGCCGGCGCGCTGGGTGACGAGTACGTTTCCACCGAGCACCTGCTGGTCGGGCTGGCCGGCTCGGACGGCGAGGCTGCCGCCGTGCTGACCAGCTCGGGAGCCACCCGTGACACCCTCCTTGCCGCCTTCCGCACGGTCCGGGGCAACCGCAAGGTGACCACCGCAGACCCGGAGTCGACGTTCCAGGCGCTGGAGAAGTACGCCGTCGACCTCACCGCCCGGGCGCGCGAGGGCAAGATCGACCCGGTCGTCGGCCGGGATACCGAGATCCGCCGCGTCGTCCAGGTGCTGTCGCGGCGCACCAAGAACAACCCGGTCCTCATCGGCGAGCCGGGCGTCGGCAAGACGGCGATCGTGGAGGGTCTCGCCCAGCGGATCGTGGCCGGCGACGTCCCCGAGAGCCTGAAGGGCAAGCGGCTCATGGCGCTGGACCTCGGCTCCATGGTGGCCGGCGCCAAGTACCGCGGTGAGTTCGAGGAGCGGCTCAAGGCCGTGCTCCAGGAGATCACCGACGCCGAGGGTGAGGTCGTCACCTTCATCGACGAGTTGCACACGATCGTCGGCGCGGGCGCCACGGGTGATTCCGCCATGGACGCCAGCAACATGATCAAGCCGATGCTGGCCCGCGGTGAGCTGCGGATGGTCGGTGCGACGACGCTCGACGAGTACCGCGAGCACATCGAGAAGGACCCGGCCCTGGAGCGGCGGTTCCAGCAGGTCTTCGTGGGTGAGCCCTCGGTCGAGGACACCATCGGGATCCTGCGCGGGCTCAAGGAGCGCTACGAGGTCCACCACGGCGTCCGGATCACCGACGCCGCGATCGTGGCCGCGGCGACCTTGTCGGACCGGTACGTCACAGCACGCTTCCTGCCGGACAAGGCGATCGACCTCGTGGACGAGGCGGCCAGCCGGCTGCGGATGGAGATCGACAGCCGCCCCGTCGAGGTCGACGAGGTGGAGCGCGTCGTGCGCCGGCTGGAGATCGAGGAGATGGCCCTGGCCAAGGAGGACGACCCGGGCTCCCAGGCGCGCCTGGTCACGCTGCGCGAGGACCTCGCCGACCGGCGGCAGGAACTCGACGAGCTGACCGCCCGCTGGCAGCAGGACAAGGGCGCGATCGAGCGGATCCAGCGGATCAAGGAGGAACTCGAGTCCGTCCGGCTCGAGGCCGAGCGGGCCGAGCGGGAGGGCAACCTCGCGCACGTCGCCGAGCTCCGGTACGGCCGGTTGCCGCAACTGGAGAAGGCGCTGGCCGGCGCGGAGGAGTCGGTCGGTACCGGCTCGATGCTCAAGGAGGAGGTCGGCCCCGACGACATCGCCGAGGTCGTGCAGGCCTGGACGGGGATTCCCGCAGGCCGGCTGCTCGAGGGCGAGACGCAGAAGCTGCTGCGCATGGAGGAGGAACTGGGCAAGCGGGTCGTCGGCCAGCCCGACGCGGTGCGCGCCGTCTCCGACGCCGTCCGCCGCGCGCGTTCCGGGGTGGCCGACCCCGACCGGCCCACCGGGTCGTTCCTGTTCCTGGGCCCGACCGGCGTCGGAAAGACCGAGCTCGCCAAGGCGCTCGCGGAGTTCCTCTTCGACGACGAGCGGGCGATGGTCCGCATCGACATGAGCGAGTACTCCGAGAAGCACTCGGTGGCCCGGCTGGTCGGTGCCCCGCCCGGGTACGTCGGCTACGAGGCCGGCGGTCAGCTCACCGAGGCGGTGCGCCGGCGGCCGTACACCGTCGTCCTGCTGGACGAGGTGGAGAAGGCCCACCCGGACGTCTTCGACATCCTGCTGCAGGTGCTCGACGACGGGCGGCTCACCGACGGCCAGGGCCGGACGGTCGACTTCCGGAACACCATCCTGATCCTGACGTCGAACCTGGGCTCCCAGCTGATCGCCGACCAGTCGGTCCCGGAGGAGCGTCGCCGCGACGCGGTGCTCGAGGTGGTCCGGACGCACTTCAAGCCCGAGTTCCTCAATCGGCTCGACGACGTCGTGGTGTTCCGGACCCTGGGCAGCGAGGAGCTGACCGGGATCGTCGACATCCAGGTGGCCGTCCTCGCCCGCAGGCTGGCCGCCCGCCGGCTCACCCTGCAGGTGACCGACGCCGCGCGGGAATGGCTGGCGCTCAACGGGTTCGACCCCGTCTACGGCGCCCGGCCGTTGCGCCGGCTGGTGCAGTCGGCGATCGGTGACCAGCTCGCCAAGGCACTGCTCGCCGGCGAGATCCGGGACGGCGACGAGGTGGTCGTCGACGCGGCGGACGACTTCACCGGACCGGGCGAGGTAGGACTGAGCGTCACGCGCGGCTGACTCGGCCGACACGTGAGGCCCCGGACGCGGAGGGCCGCGACACGCCTCCGGGCGGCGGTCGCAGGCTCACGGCGTCATTCATGATCGCCGTGCACGACAGACGAGCAGGAGGCGTGATGACGGCAGGGCAAGGCGGTCCCCCGGACGGTGGCCAGGCGGGCGGTCAGCCGGAACCGCAGACCGGTGGCCGGCCGGGCGGCCCGTACGGGCCGCCCTACGGGGAGGCGCCCGGACAGCCCTACGGCCAGCCGTGGCCCGGCTATGCGCCGGCGCCGGGCCCGGCGTACGGCGTCCCCGCTCCCCTGGAGCGGCCGCTCACCGTGCGGGCCGGACTGGGCGCGTTCATCGGCTCGATCGTGCTGAGCGTCATCTCGACCGTGGTCACGTTCCTCAACTGGGACACGATCTCTGCCCAGATCTTCGCCAAGCTGCAGATGCCGGCAGGTGCGGACGCGGAGGCCGCGCGGGCGGGGGCCGAGGCCGGGGCCCGGATCGGGATCGCCTTCGGGTTGGTGTTCGCCGCGGTCTACGGGCTCTTCGTCCTGTTCGCCTGGCGTGGCCGGAACTGGGCGCGGATCGTCCTGTGGGTACTCGGCGGCCTCGGCTTTCTGTTCGGTCTCGTCGGGTTGACCGCCGGGGGCTCGCCGATCCCCTTCCTCACCGGGCTGAGCTTCTTCCAGGTGCTGCTGCTGCTCGCCGCGATCGTGTTCCTGGCGCTCAAGCCGTCCAACGAGTGGTTCCGCTATCAGGCCTGGCTGCGGGCGACGGGCCAGGCGCGCTGAGCCGGCCGGGATCGTCGCGCAACGTCGTCAGCGCCGGGCGCGCAGGCGCGGCACCCACCTCGCCGTCCCGCCCGCCAGCATGCTCATCACCGCGGCGAAGGACAGGACGAGCAACAGCAGCGAGGCGACCGTGATGCCCCGGGTCGTGACCACCGAGAACAGGGTGAGCAGGCAGAGCAGGGCCGCCGCGGCCAGGCCGATCCAGCGGGCCCACGCGAGCCGCCTGGGCAGGAACCAGGCCGACAATGTGAGGAGCAGTCCGAGGATCAGGTACGGCAGCATCCACAGCACGACGAACCGCTCGGCTTCGCCCACGGTCATGCGGGTGGCGCCCTCCGCCACGATCGCCCTGGCCACGGTGGCCCTGCTGACCCAGGTCAGCAGGGCGTTCAGCAGGAGAAGCCCGGCGAGGAGGGACATGATCACGACTCCCACCCGCACCGAGGTCGGCATCTGCGCGGTCGTGCGCGCGTCGTCGTCGGGCGTCGGGGGAGTGGACACGCTCCCAGCGTGGCAGATCGGCCAGGTCACGCCGGTGCCACGGCCCCGTGAGTTGTCCGTGAACGCTCGCCACCGGCCGTGAACCCGGATCGGCCGGGATGCGAACGGCTGCTCGGTGCGCTGGCCGGCCTGCTCGCCGCCGGCGTGGGCCTGGCCGCCGCCGAGGTGGTCGCGGCGTTCGCCGGGCCGTCCTCCTCGCCGGTGGTCGCCGTTGGTGAGGCCGCGATCGCCCTGACCCCCGAATCGGTCAAGAGCTTCGCGATCCGGACGTTCGGTGAGCGGGACAAGCTCGCTCTCGTCGCCGGCACCCTGGTGGTGCTCGCGTTCTACGCGCTCGTCGTCGGGCTCGTCAGCCTGCGCAGCCGGCGGCTCGGGGCGGCGGGAATCGCCCTGTTCGGGCTGCTGGGGACGGTCGCCGCCGTCACCCGCCCGGCCGGCCGCACCGTGGACGGGTTGCCCTCCTTCGTGGGCGCCGCTGTCGGCATCGTCGCGCTCCTGGTGCTCGTCGCGCCGCTCACCGCGGCCCGGGTCGACGCCGGGGCGGACGTCTCTGGGAACCCCACGACCGTCGGTCTCGACCGGCGCCGGTTCTTCGTCGCCGCCGGGATGACGCTCGGCGCGGCGGTGATCGCGGGTGGCAGCGGGCGGCTCCTCCAGCGTCGGTTCGAGGTCGCCGACGAGCGCAGCCGACTCACCCTGCCGACGCCGGCCTCGCCCGCGGCGGCGCTGCCGGCCGGCGCGGACCTGGGGACGGCGGTTCCCGGTCTGACCCCGCTGTTCACCGGCAACCGGGACTTCTACCGGGTCGACACCGCGATCAGCGCGCCGCAGATCCGCCCCGCGGACTACCGCCTGACGTTGACCGGGATGTTCGACTCCCCACGGGAGTACTCGCTGCCCGACCTGTACCGCCGCAAGGACCTGATCGAGCGGGACATCACGCTCACCTGCGTCTCCAACGAGGTGGGCGGCACGCTGGCCGGGTCGGCACGCTGGCTCGGTGTCCCGCTCGGGACGTTCCTCCGTGAGAACGGGGTGCGGGCGGAGAGCTCCCAGCTGGTCTGCCGGTCCGTCGACGGGATGACGATCGGGGCACCGACCCGTTCGGCGCTCGACGTCGAGGACGCGATGCTCGCGTTCGGCATGAACGGCGAGCCGCTTCCGATCGACCACGGCTTCCCGGTCCGGATGGTGATCCCGGGCCTCTACGGCTACGTGTCGGCCTGCAAGTGGCTGACGGCCATCGAGGCGACGACGTTCGAGGCGTTCGACGCCTACTGGGTGCAACGCCTCTGGGCCCGGCAAGGGCCGATCAAGGTCGAGTCACGGATCGACACCCCCGCTCCCTCGAGCACCTTCGCGGCCGGTCGGCGGGCGATCGCCGGGGTGGCCTGGGCGCAGACCCGCGGCATCTCCCGCGTCGAGGTCCGGGTCGACCAGGGGAGCTGGGCGGAGGCCAGGCTGTCCCCCGAGGTCGGTGCCGACCTGTGGCGGCAATGGGTCGTGCCCCACGACTTCGGCCCCGGCCCGCACCAGATCAGCGTGCGCGCCACGAGCGGGGACGGCGAGCTGCAGACCGAGGCGCGCGCGGACCCGTTCCCCGCCGGCGCGAGCGGCTGGCACACCATCCAGGTGGCCGTTCGCTAGGCGACGCACTCCGTTCGCAGGCGTCCTGCCGGGCTGACGCCGTCCGCACAGCGACAATGCCGTCGCGTCGGACCAGCAAGGAGCAACCAGCCACGTGAAGAGAACTCTGCGCGCCCGCGGCGTCCTCCTGACCGCGATCGCTTGCCTCACCCTCGGGGGAACGGCCTGCGGCTCGGCAGCGTCGCGCGACGCGGCATCGCCGGGTGCGGGCAGCGCGGCACCCGCGAAGGTCGCCACGAGCGCCACGGTCCTGGCACCGGACCGGCCCTTCGGTGCCGGCTGCGCGGCCGTTTCCGCAGCCGCGCCGGGGAGCATGAGCGCGATGGCTCATGACCCCGTCGTCCTGGCCGCGAGCCGCAATCCCGTGCTGTCCTCGTTCGTCATCAACGTCCAGAGGGCGAACCTGGCCGACCCGTTCAACAGCCAGCAGGCGATCACGGTCCTGCTTCCTGTCAACCAGGCCTTCACGGCAGTCCCGGCCCCGTCGCTCCACCGGCTGCTGTCCGACACGGCCACCCTCACCCAGGTGCTCACCCACCACGTGATCCCGGGCCGGCTCACCCCGGGCGAGCTGGTGGGAACCCACACCACGCTGGACAACGACACCGTGACCATCACCGCTTCCGGGGCGGTCTTCACCGTGGGGGCCGGGCAGACAGTGGCCGGCACCAAGGCCGCCACGGTGATCTGCGGCAACGTCCAGACGGCGAACGCGACCCTCTACATGATCGACGGCTTGCTGAAGCCGCCGGCCTCCTGATCCGCGCGTACTGCCGCCGGGCCAGGGCGCCGGTGTCCCTCAGTAGGGTCGGGCGCATGACGGCTGCCCCCGCCCTGCCCGACCGCGACCGGCTGCTCCAGCTGATCGCGGAGCTCGCCGTGGTGCACGGGAAGGTCACGTTGTCCTCGGGCCGCGAAGCCGACTGGTACATCGACATGCGTCGACTCACGCTGCACCACGAGGGCGCCCCGCTGGTCGGCCGGGTGATGCGCCAGCTGACCCGTGACCTGCGCTACGACGTCGTCGGCGGCCTCACCCTCGGCGCCGACCCGGTGGCGACGGCGATGCTGCACGCGGCCTCCGACGGTGAGGGATTCCTCGACGCCTGCGTCGTCCGCAAGACGGGCAAGGCCCATGGTCTCCAGCGACGCATCGAGGGCCCGGACGTCGAGGGCCGCACGGTGCTCGTCGTCGAGGACGTCTCCACCACCGGCGGCAGTCCGCTGACCGCGGCCGAGGCACTGGAGGAAGCAGGCGCCGAGGTGATCGGGATCGCGGTGATCGTCGACCGTGGTGGCCGGAAGGCCGTCGAGGCCGCCGGCTACGAGTACCGCGCGGCGTTCTCCCTGAGTGACCTCGGGCTGACCTGACCTTCCCACCTGACGAGATCGCGCGATCTCGTCGCGTAGGGGTGCCGGAAGCGCCGAGATCGCGGGATCTCGCCGGAGGATGTCACCCTGAGCGGGTGAACGCGGCCCGGGATCGGATGGTCGTCATCGGCGGGGACGCCGCCGGGTTGTCGGCAGCCGCCCAGGCGCGGCGGCTACGCCCCGCGTCGGAACTGGAGATCGTCGTCCTCGAGCAGGGGCCCGATGCGTCCTACTCGGCGTGCGGGATCCCTTACTGGGTCGGCGGGCTGGTCTCCGACCGGAACCGGCTGATCGCGCGCACGCCCGCCGAGTTCGCCGCCAGGGACATCACCGTGCGCACGGGCACGCGAGCCGAGGAGATCGATCTTTCGGCGGGCACGGTCACCGTCACGGGCGGCGAACGACTGACCTACGGCCACCTCGTCGTCGCCACGGGCGGCCGGCCGGCTCATCCCGACGTGCCGGGTCTGGATGCCGCCGGGGTGCACGGGGTGCATCGGCTGGCCGACGGCGCCGACATCCGGGCCGCGATCGCCGCGGGGGCGAAACGGGCCGTCGTCCTCGGCGGCGGCTACATCGGCCTGGAGATGGCGGAGGTGCTGAAGACCCGCGGCCTCGAGGTGACCGTGGTCCTCGCCGACCCGGTGCCGATGGCCCAGCTCGACACCGACATGGGGGAGCGGGTCTGCAAGGCGATGGGCGACATGGGCTTCGACATGCAGACCGGGCAGCCGGTGCGCGAGATCGAGGTCGACGGCGACGGCGTGGTGCAGGCGGTGCGGACCGACGCCGGCAGTTACCCGTGCGATCTCGTCGTCCTCGGCCTGGGCATGGGGCCGGAGGTGACACTGGCGCGCGAGGCGGGCCTCGACATCGGCGTCACCGGCGCGATCGACGTCCGCCGGAATCAGCAGAGCCGCTCCCACCCCGAGATCTTCGCCGCAGGTGACTGCTCGCAGACGTTCCATCGGATCACCGGCGAGCCTGCGCACATCGCGCTCGGCACGCACGCCAACAAGCAGGGCCGGATCGCCGGTTCCGTCATCGGGGGCCGTCCCGCCCGCTTCGCCGGTGTCCTCGGCACCGCCGTGACGAAGGTGGGTGACCTGGAGGTCGGTCGCACCGGCCTGTGCACCACGCAGGCCGAGGACAACGGCTACGACTACCGCACCGAGACGATCGAGGGCACCACCCGCGCCGGCTACTACCCGGGCGCGGCGGAGATCGCGGTCAAGCTGCTCAGCGAGCGCGGCTCCGGCCTGCTGCTCGGCGCGCAGGTGGTCGGCGGCCCCGGCAGTGGGAAACGGATCGACGTCCTGGCCACCGCGATCTGGGCCGGGATGACCGCCGAGGAGCTGGCCGGCTCCGACCTCTCCTACGCGCCGCCGTTCTCACCGACCTACGACCCGGTCGTGGTCGCCGCGCGCGTCGCCAGCCGGATCGAGCAGGGCTGAGCGCGTGGCCGACCGGGCCGGCGGCGAGCCCTTGCCCACCGAGACCGAGATCCGGCAGGCGGACTGGTACGGCGAGGACATCTCCGGGCAGAAGCACACCAGGGTGGCCTTCGTGGGTCTCGACCTCACCGAGGTCACCGACGACGGCGCCGTCTTCACCGAGTGCACCTTCCGCGACGCGAAGTTCAACCTCTCGCGGCACACCGACGCCGCGTTCCTGAACTGCGCCTTCATCGGCTGCTCGTTCTTCGACGCCACGTTCACCGACTGCAAGCTGGTGGGCAGCAGGTTCGAGCGGTGCGCGTTCGACCTGCTGACAGTCTCCGGCGGCGACTGGTCGTTCATCGCGCTGCCCGGCGCGGACCTGAGCCGGGCGACGCTCGACGGCACCCGCCTGCGGGAGGCCGACCTCACCGGGGTGCGGGCGGTCGACGCCACGCTGCGGCACCTGGACCTGTCCGCGGCGGAGCTGTACGAGGCGGACTTCAGCGGTGCGGACCTGCGCGGCTCGGACCTTTCCGCAGTGGATCCGCGCACCGTCGAACTCACCGGCGCGCAGGTCGACGTCGCCCAGGCGGTCGTCCTCGTGACCGCCCTGGGCCTTCGCGTACGCCCCGACGCCCCGGAGTAGACCCGGCGGCGCGATACTCATGCCGACTCAGGCTCTGCAGCCGGATCCCGACGGAGGAGTGCCCCGCATGCCCATCGCGACCCCCGAGGTCTACGCCGACATGATCCGCCGGGCAAAGGAGGGCGGCTTCGCCTATCCGGCGATCAACTGCACCTCGTCGGAGACGGTGAACGCGGCCCTCCGCGGCTTCGCCGACGCCGGCAGTGACGGCATCATCCAGTTCTCCACCGGCGGTGCGGAGTTCGCCTCCGGCACGAGGGTGAAGGACATGGTGACCGGCGCGGTCGCCCTGGCCGAGTTCGCGCACGTGGTCGCCGAGAAGTACCCCGTGCAGGTCGCCCTCCACACCGACCACTGCCCGAAGGACAAGCTGGACAGCTACGTCCGCCCGCTGATCAAGCTCTCCCAGGACCGGGTGCAGGCCGGCCAGGAGCCGCTGTTCCAGTCGCACATGTGGGACGGCTCGGCCATCGAGCTCGAGGAGAACCTGCAGATCGCGGCCGACCTGCTCGAGGAGTGCGCCAAGGCCAAGATCGTTCTCGAGGTCGAGATCGGCGTCGTCGGCGGGGAAGAGGACGGCGTCTCGCACGACATCAACGAGAAGCTCTACACCGCCCCCGGCGACTTCATCCGCACGGCCGAGATGCTCGGGCTCGGCGAGAAGGGCGTCTACCTGCTGGCCGCCACCTTCGGGAACGTGCACGGCGTCTACAAGCCCGGCAACGTCAAGCTGCGGCCGGAGATCCTCAAGGAGGGTCAGGAGGTCGTGGCCGAGAAGTTCGGGCTGCCTCCGGGCAGCAAGCCGTTCAACCTGGTCTTCCATGGCGGCTCGGGCTCGTCGCGGGAGGAGATCCGCGAGGCCATCTCCTACGGCGTGGTGAAGATGAACGTCGACACCGACACCCAGTACGCCTACACCCGGCCGATCGTCGACCACATGTTCAAGAACTACGACGGCGTCCTGAAGATCGACGGCGAGGTGGGCAACAAGAAGGCCTATGACCCGCGCAGCTACAACAAGCTCGCCGAGACGGGCATGGCCGCGCGCGTGGTCGAGGCGTGCGAGGACCTGTTGTCTGCCGGCCAGTCGCAGGCGGGCTGATCGTGTCGCATCCCCACAACCTGCTGGGCGAGCCGCCGGCGACCCTGCTGCCCGGGAACCCGGAGGCCGACGCCGCCCTGGCGGCGGGTGCCGACCCGGCGGAGGTCGCGGCGGCCCATCCCACGGTGAGCGCCGCCTGGGCCGCGCTGGCCGAGCAGGCGCTGGACCGTCCCGACGGCGGGCTGTCCGCGACGATCGAGGCCTACGCGTATGCCCGCACCGGCTACCACCGGGGGCTCGACGCGCTGCGCCGCAACGGCTGGAAGGGCTTCGGTCCGGTGCCGTGGTCGCACGAGGGCAATCGCGGATTCCTGCGCTCTGTCACGCTGCTGGCCCGGGCCGCCGGGGCGATCGGTGAGGACGCCGAGCAGGAGCGCTGCGCTCAACTGCTGCGCGACTGCGACCCCGACCTCGCCGCCTGAGGGGGCCGGGCTCGGGAAGTCCGGCGGTGACGACGGCACTCTGGCGCAGAAAGTTTCGTTCGATCCTGTTTCGAGTGCTGTTCCTCCACCGATCTTTCAGCACGCGGTTTGGCGATCCCGCTCGGTGATCATTATCCCCATGCACGGCGCCGTCCGGGCGCCCGCAGGGTTGGAGGCAGCACATGGCCACGCTGCTGTGGATCATCGCGGTCGTACTGGTGATCGCCGGCATCGTCTCGATCTTCCGGGGACAGATGCTGTGGGGGATCGTGCTGATCGTCGTCGGGCTGCTGGTCGGACCGGGCGGCGTCAGCGTCTTCCATTGACCGGTTCGCGGCCTGCCGGGCCCCGCGCCGCCTCCGGGCGCGCGGGGTCCGGCAGGCCGCGCCGGCCCCCGCCGGCTCAGCGCTCGCCGAGCTCCGGGTGCAGTGCGGTCAGCGCGCTGGTCAGCGTGGTGAGCTCCTCCCCACCGGCCATCAGCGCAGTGAGGACATCGGCGTCGACGTCGTCCCGGGTGAGGTGGCCGGCCACCTGACCGCCGGCCAGGAGCAGGAACCGGTCGCCGATGAGGTGGGCGTAGCGCGGGTTGTTGGTGACCAGGACGACGGCCAGCCCCTCCGCCCGCGCGGCCAGGACCGCTTGCCCGAACAGGGTCTGCCGGGCGAGTGTGATCGGCGTGGTCGGCTCGTCGATGACGAGGGCCCGTGCGCCGAAGTGCAACGCGCGGGCGACCGAGAGGCTCTGTCGTTCCCCGGCCTGCAGCGCGCTGGCGGGCTGGTCGGGATCCAGCCCCAGCACCCCGACCCGGGCCATGGCGCGCACGGTCGTCTCGCGGGCGCGGGCGAGATCGAGCCGGCGCAGCGGCCAGACGCCACGGGTCGGCTCGGCACCCAGGAAGAAGTTGCGCCACACCGAGAGCAGCGGGGCCACCGCCAGGTCCTGCCACACGGTGGCGATGCCCGCGGCCCGTGCCTGCCGAGGTGACCGGAAGTGCCGCGGCGTGCCACCGATCAGGAGTTTGCCCTCGTCGTGCCGGCGCAGTCCGGACAGCACCGACACGAGCGTGGACTTGCCCGACCCGTTCTCCCCGAGGACGCAGGTGATCTCACCGGCGTGCAGCGTCGCGCTGACCCGGGCGAGCGCCTCGACGCCGCCGTGCCGGACCGTCAGCTTGCGCAGTTCGAGCGCGGGTGCGGCCGCCCCTGCGGAGTCGGTGGCGTCCACCGGCGGGTGCGCCGGCAGCGGCCTGCTCATGATCGGGGCACCGCCTTCAGCCGTCGCCGCACGACGCCGTTGGCCAGCAGCGCCGTCAGCAGCAGGAGGCCGAGCATCGACTGGAACCATCGCGGGTCCCAGCCGGACAGGATGATGCCTTCGCGGGCGACGGCGTAGAGCAGCGATCCCACGGCGGCACCGAACGCCGACCCGAACCCGCCGGTCAGCAGGCAGCCACCGATCACGGCCACGACGACGCAGTCGATCGCCGTCCCCAGCGCCGGCGCGTTCGGCTGCACCCCGCCGGTCCGCAGCAGACCGAACGTGCCCATCAGCCAGCCGGCCGTTGAGGTGACGCAGAAGAGACCCACGGTGGTCGGGCCCACCGGCACGCCGAGTTCGCGCGCGGCCCGCCGGGCGCCTCCGCTGGCGAAGACGGCGTTGCCGAAACGCGTGCGCCAGAGCGCCCAGGAGGCGACCGCGGTGAGCGCCAGCCACCACAGCAGGGAACTGTGGAACCGCGCGATGCCCATCTGCAGCGTCGAATCGAACACCCGTGCCGCCGAGGACCAGCCGCGGGCGTGGCTCAGGTCGCTGAGCCGGGCCGTGCTGGTGACCCGCTGGGCTCCCACCAGGGAGATGCCCTGCAGCACGAGGAAGGTGCCGAGCGTGACGAGGAAGCTGCTGACGCCGGTGATGACGACGAGGAGGCCGTTGATCAGGCCGACCGCGAGGGCCGCGGCGAGCGAGACGAGCAACGCCGGCCAGGTGCCCCAGCCGGCGTAGCCGATCAGCATCGCCATGACCAGCGAGCTCGCCAGCGCCAGCACCCCGACCGAGAAGTCGAAATGGCCCGCGATCATGAGGAGGGCCACCGCCACCCCGCCGACGCCCAGGACGGCCGCCGTGTCGAGGACGCCTGCGATCCCCGGCCAGGTGAGCAGCTCCGGGGCCTGCACCGCGAAGAAGGAGACCACCACGACCAGCCCCGCGGTGGCCGGGAGGCTCGGCCGGGCCAGAGCCCGCCGCCATGGGCGGCGGCGCACCGCCCCGGTGGGCGCGGCGCTGAACGCAGGAGGGCGCTCGACGATCATCGGTGCGGCAGCCCGTGCGGTGAGCGGGACGTCGGCAGTGGGGGCCTCCTCTCGGCGCGTGCGGCCCAGTCTCCACGACGGACCGTCAGGGCTGCAGCCGCCACCGCACCCGCTCGTCGGCGTACCAGGTCCAGCGGGTGACCGGGCGGGGGTAGGCGACGCCGTCCCGGACGATCCGCGCCGGGTCGGAGGCGATCTGCAGGGCGCGCCCGCTGGTGCGCTGGGTCGGGCGCAGCGGCACCGTCATCACGGTGACACCGATGGTGTCCACGGCCTCCCAGTCGGGGCGGACGTCGATCCGGGTGATCTCGCCGTCCGCGATCTTGAGGTCGTCATGGTGGGCCTGCAGGCCCAGCCGGCGGCTCAGCGAGCGTCGCCCCGTGCCGGGCGCCTCGACCCGGCCGTGGTGCAGGAGCACCCCGCCATGGTCGTCGCGGACCAGGGTGAGGTCGCGGGGGGCGCCGGTGCCGATCCCCAGTTCGCGAGCCAGCTCCACCGAGCCCCTGTCTCCGGTCGGCTGCCATGACACCGGGACGCTCGCGCTGCGGCCGGCCTTCAGCAGCAGGGCGAGGACGGCGGAGAGCGCGGGAACGGGCCCGCGGACGACGACCGCTCCGGCGTCTGCGGCGGCGGCGACGTCCCCCTGCCGAGGGGTCTCGCCGGGGTCGAGGCGGCGGAGGTCCAGCTCGACGGAGGACATGCCGATACCCTTTCATCCGCCAGCCGGGAAGCTCCGGATGCCGATCTGCGAGGAGAACCAGGACCCGATGCCGGCTGTTGTGCTGATCGGCGCCCAGTGGGGCGACGAGGGCAAGGGGAAGGCCACCGACCTGCTCGGCGGCCGCGTGCCCTATGTCGTGCGCTACCAGGGTGGGAACAACGCCGGGCACACCGTGATCACGCCCGACGGCGAGCGGTACGCCCTGCACCTGATCCCCTCGGGAATTCTCACCCCTGGGTGCACCCCGGTCATCGGCAACGGGGTGGTGGTCGATCCCGAGGTCCTCATCGGTGAACTCGCCGGCCTCGAGGAACGCGGTGTCGACACCTCGCGCCTGGTGATCTCGGCGGACGCGCACCTGATCATGCCGCACCACCGCGCGCTCGACCGCGTCACCGAGCGGTTCCTCGGCAGCCGCCGGATCGGCACCACGGGCCGGGGCATCGGGCCCGCCTACGGCGACAAGGTCGCCCGCGTCGGGATCCGGGTGCAGGACCTGCTCGACCTGTCGATCCTCCGGCAGAAGCTCGAAGGAACGCTCCAGGAGAAGAACCAGATCCTCGTCAAGGTCTACAACCGCAAGGCGATCGACGTCGACGAGGTGGTCGAGGAGTACGCCGAGTACGCCGAGAAGCTCAAGCACCGGATCGTCGACACCCGCCTGCTGCTCGGGAATGCGCTCGACGCCGGCGAATGGGTGCTGCTCGAGGGCTCGCAGGGCACGCTGCTCGACGTCGACCACGGCACGTATCCGTTCGTGACGTCGTCCAACCCGACCGCCGGTGGTGCCGCCACGGGCTCGGGAATCGGGCCCACCCGCATCGCGCGGGTGGTCGGGATCCTCAAGGCGTACACGACCCGTGTGGGCTCCGGGCCGTTCCCGACCGAGCTGTTCGACGCCAACGGCGAGTACCTGCGAACGCAGGGCGGCGAGGTCGGGGTGACCACGGGCCGCGACCGGCGCTGCGGTTGGTTCGACGCCGTGATCGCGCGCTACGCCAGCCGGGTCAACGGGATCACCGACTACTTCCTCACCAAGCTCGACGTGCTGTCAGGCCTCGAGACGGTGCCGATCTGCGTGGCCTACGACGTCGACGGCGTCCGGCACGACGAGATGCCGATGACCCAGACCGAGTTCCACCACGCGACGCCGATCTACGAGGAGATGCCGGGCTGGTTCGAGGACATCCGGAACTGCCGGACGTTCGACGAGCTGCCCGCGAACGCCCAGGCCTACGTGCGACGGCTCGAGGAGCTCTCCGGCGCGCGCGTCAGTGTCATCGGCGTCGGTCCCGGGCGCGACGAGAACGTCGTGGTCCACGACCTCATCGACTAGACCTGCCTGTTGCGCCCGCTCCGGGGGTGTTGTGCCTGCTCCGGGGGTCCTGCACGACCCCTGGAGCGTCCGCAACACCCCACCAGCGGCCTGGCGGATCGGCTCCGAGGCCGTCAGTTGCTGTTCAGCTCGCCGATGGCGCGGACGGCGTGGTCGGGGGAGTCGGTGATCAGCCCGTCGACGCCGAGGTCGAGCAGCAGCCGCGCCTCGCCGAGGGCGTCGCCATGCGCTTCGGGTGCGTTGCCGCGGCGCAGGTGGCGCGGCAGGAAGGCGTTCTCGGCGCGCAGCGTCCAGCAGAAGACCGAGAGCGCGGCACGGTGCGCCTCGTCGACCAGGTCCGAGCTGCCGGTGATGAGCTGGTCGTCGCGGAACAGGACGCGGTTCCGGCTGGGGCCGATCGCCTGGGCGTAGGTCGAGACCTCACGGAGGCCCGCGGCGGTCACCATCGCGTCGCCCGCGGGGATGTCGTCGACGAGCTGGACCATCTCGGGGCCCTCGTCGCCGAGGCGGCCACGGAGCTCGCGCAGGACGGTCGGGTCGAAGGACTGCAGCACGACCGGGCCGTGTGCGCCGGTCGCATCCAGCCGGCGCAGTTCGTCGGTCACCAGCTCCGCCATGGGGAGCTCCGGGGCGCCTTCCGACCAGCCGGGGTCCTTGAGCTCGGCGAGCACCCGGATCGGCCGCTCGGCCGTGGACCGGGCACGGGCCAACTCGATGACCTCGGCGAGAGTGAGGATGCCGAAGCGGCTGTCCCAGGCGGTGTTCAGTGGCCGGAGGTCGGGCATCCGCTCGACCGCACCGAGGGTGCGCAGCTCGGCGAGGGTGAAGTCCTCCGCGAACCAGCCGGTGCTGGGTGCGTTGCCGACGATCTTCGTGGTGCGCCGGGAGGCGAATTCCGATCGGCTCGCGACGTCGGTGGACCACGACAGCTCGCTCTCGTGCCGGACGACGAGGGCGCCGTCCCGGCTGATGACGACGTCGGGCTCGATCAGCTCGGCACCGAGGGCGATGGCCAGCTCGTAGCTGGCGGCGGTGTGCTCAGGCCGGTAGGCAGGAGCACCCCGGTGACCGATGACGACGGGCCGGGAGGAGCGAGCCGCTGGCCGAACCACCAGCGACTGGGACGCGGGCATGTCCTTCACAAAACCTTCATCGGGTTAACGGATGACCAACTGAAGCGAACGTGTCGCCCATGTTTGAGGGACAACCCGCTGTTGGTACGGACGATCCCCGTCGTGATCGATCTCTCAGTGCTCGGGTGGACCCCCGCGCCGGGCACTGAACTGCCCGCGGGGTGTATGCCCGCGCGCGTGTCGCGGGTCGACCGGGGCCGACTGACCATGATCACCATAGACGGCGACCGACGCGTGCATCCAGCTGCCGCGCGGTACGACGTCTCAGGATGGGGAACCGCGACTGCGCGCACCGCTCCGAACCGCCTGCGCCGATCGGGCCGCCGGCGGCACTGGGTAGTTTCTCCCTCGTGCGCGTGCTGGTGATCGGCTCCGGTGCCCGGGAGCACGCCCTGTGCGTGGCTCTGCAGTCCGACCCCGAGGTGAGCGCGCTCGCCTGCGCCCCCGGCAATGCCGGCACCCGCGCTGTCGCCGAACCGCTCGCGGTCGACGTCGGCGATCCGGTGGCGATCGCGGCGCTGGCCGGCTCGTGGGGCGCCGACCTGGTCGTCGTCGGCCCGGAGCTGCCGTTGGTCGCCGGCGCCGCCGACGCCGTCCGGGACGCCGGGATCCCCTGCTTCGGCCCCTCGGCGGAGGCCGCGCAGCTCGAGGGCAGCAAATCCTTCGCCAAGCATGTGATGACGGCCGCGGGTGTGCCCACCGCCCAGGCGTGGCCGGTCGGCGGCCTCGCGGAGCTCGAGACCGCACTGGACGAGGCAGCGCAGCTCACGGGCGGCGCTCCCTACGTGGTGAAGGACGACGGCCTGGCGGCCGGCAAGGGCGTGCTGGTCACCGCCGACCGCGCCGCCGCCGTCGCTCACGGCCGTGCGGTGCTCGACGCCGGTCACGCGGTGCTGATCGAGGAGTACCTCGACGGGCCCGAGGTCTCGCTGTTCGCGCTGACCGACGGGACGACCGTCGTCCCGCTGATCCCGGCGCAGGACGCCAAGCGCAGGGACGACGGCGACGGCGGCCCCAACACCGGCGGGATGGGCGCCTACGCGCCGCTGCCGTGGGCGCCGCCCGGGCTGGTGGACGACGTGCTGGCGAGGGTGCTGCAGCCGACCGTGGACGAGATGGCCCGTCGCGGCGAGCCGTTCGCCGGCCTGCTCTACGCCGGGCTGGCGCTGACCTCGCGCGGGGTGCGGGTGGTGGAGTTCAACGCCCGCTTCGGCGACCCGGAGACCGAGGTGGTGCTCCCGCTGCTGGAGACGCCGCTGGCCGGGCTCCTGGAGGCCGCGGCCACCGGCACGCTCGCCGACGTGCCGCCGTTGCGCTGGCGCGCCGGTGCGGCGGTGACCGTCGTCGTCGCGGCCCCGGGCTATCCCGAGGCGGCCCGGACGGGCGAGCCGGTCACCGGGGCCGACGGCGACGGCGTCCTGCACGCCGGCACGGCGGTCACGGAGGACGGCACCGTGGTCTCCTCGGGCGGCCGGGTGCTGGCGGTCACCGCCGTCGGCACCGACCTCGCCGCCGCCCGTGAGACGGCGTACGGGCGCGTCGCCGGCGTCCGACTCGAGGGGGCGCACTGGCGCACCGACATCGCGCTGGCCGCCGTCGAGGGGCGGATCGTCGCCGGCTGACAGCCGCCGGTGCCGTCGCCCCAGGGCTGAGAACCTGGTCAGCTGAGGAGCCTGGTCAGCTGAGGAGCCTGGTCAGCGGCTGCCGACGACCGGTCGCGCCCGCTCGGGGCGCGGTTCGGGTGGTCGTGGCCCGTCGTGCCGGCGGCTGAGGTACGTGCCCGCCACGTTGGCGCACGCCACGATCGGGACGGCGATCAGGGCGCCGAAGATGCCGGCGATGAGCAGCCCGGCCGCGATCGACAGCACGACCGCGAGCGGGTGCACGCGGACGGCGCGGCCGAGCAGCAGCGGCTGCAGGATGTGTCCCTCCACCTGCATGACCAGGACCACGACGGCCAGCGCGATCAGCGCCTTGACCGGACCCACCGACACGAGGGCGACCAGGACGGCGACCGAACCGGCCAGGAACGACCCGATGATCGGGATGAACGCGCCGAGGAACACCAGCGCGGCCAGCGGGATGACCAGCGGGACGCCGAGGATCGCCAGGCCGATGCCGATGCCGACGGCGTCCACCAGGGCCACGGCGGCCGTGGCGCGGACGTAGGAGATGAGGGTTCGCCAGGAGCGGCGCCCGGCCTCGTCGATGTAGGCACGGGCATCACGGGGGAACAGGCCGACCAGCCAGAGCCAGATCGAGCGGCCGTCCTTGAGGAAGAAGAACAGCGTGAACAGCGCCAGCAGCATGCCGGTGACGACCTCGCCCACCGTCGCCGCCGTCGTCAGCGCACCCGTGGCGATCGTGCTCTTGTTGTCGACGAGGCTCTGCTGCAGCTGGGACACGGCGTCCTCGAGCTGGCCCTTGGTGATCGGGAAGGTGTGCACGATGAACACCTGCACCTGCCCGATGCCGGCGCTCACCTGGTCGGCGAGGTCGGCGAACCCGGCGCTGAACCGCTCGATGACGAGCGTGATGATCCCGGAGACCACGCCCAGGCCGACGACCAGCATGGCGAACGCGGCCAGCGACCGCGGCCAGCCGCTGCGCACCAACGCGGCAGCCCCCGGCTGCAGGAGGGCGGCAAGCAGGACCGCCACGATCACGGGGACGACGACGACGGCGATGTACGCGGCGGCGTAGAGCACGACGTAGATGCCGACTACCACGACGATCACCCGCCAGGACCACGCCGCCGCCGTCCGCAGGCCGCTCGGCACGCCGGCGTCGGCCGACGCCTGCGACGGGGCGCCGGTCATCAACCGGCGAGAGCGTTCGCCGGTGCGGTGCGGGCGGCCACCCTCGGGTGGGCCACTGATCCCCCCGGGGCCCAGGGCGCCGTCGAGGTCAGGGGCGCCGGGCTCGGGGCTGCCCACCGGTGGCCGGCTCGATCCGTCGGCGGGCTCGTCGGGCGGGACGTCCACCAAAGCGGCCGGCTCGGCTTCGCCCTCGTGCACCAGGATGGCGCGGTCGTCGTCGCGCTCGGGCCAGGCGTGTGGATCGTGTTCGGCGGCGAGCCGGATCCGCTCCCGGGCGCGCACGATCAGATCGTTGGCACGTCGCAGCACCGCGCACCTCCTGGCGGTCGTTGGGGGCCGTCGATGATCACGCTAGCGCTACGGGAGGATGTGACCGTGGTGCGACGAGCTGACCTGCCGCGGGCGGTATCCCGATGATCGAGCGCTACACGCTCCCGGAGATGGGGCGTGTCTGGAGCGACCAGCACAAGTACGAGCTCTGGTGCCGGGTCGAGACGCTGGTGCTGGAGGCGCACGCGGCTGCCGGCCGGGTGCCCGCAGACGTCGTCGAGCCGGTGCGCAACGCCCCGCCGCCGACGCCGGAACGGGTCGCCGAGATCGAGGAGACGACGCAGCACGACGTCATCGCCTTCCTCACCGCATGGGCGGACAACACCTCGCCACGGTCTGCGGCGGCGTATGTGCACCACGGCATGACGTCGTCCGACCTGCTGGACACCGCGCTCGCCGTGCAGCTCACCGACGCCTCCGACGTCCTGCTGGCCAAGGCCGACCGCCTGGTGGCCGCGCTGCGTGAGCACGGGCTGGCGCACCGGGACACGATCAAGGTGGGGCGCACGCACGGGGTGCACGCCGAGCCCGACGTGTGGGGGCACCGGGTCGCCGACCTCGCCTTCGCGATGGCTCGCTCGCGGGATCGGCTGCGGGCCGCGCGGGAGCGGGTCGGCGTCGTCGCCATCTCCGGCGCGGTCGGCACCTATTCGCTGATCGACCCGTCGGTCGAGGTGTTCGTCGCCGACGCGTTGGGGTTGCGGCCGGCGGACGCCTCGACGCAGGTGGTCATCCGCGACTCGATCAGCGAGTGGGTGTCGGCGCTGGGCATCATCGCCACCGTCTGCGAGGCGATCGCGCTCGAGGTGCGGCATGGCCAGCGCACCGAGGTCCGGGAGCTGTCGGAGGCGTTCGGGTCGGGCCAGAAGGGCTCGAGCGCGATGCCGCACAAGAAGAACCCGATCCGCTCCGAGCGGATCGCCGGGCTGGCGCGGGTCGTGCGCTCGGCGATCGTGCCGATCATGGAGGGCATCCCGCTCTGGCACGAGCGCGACATCTCGCACTCCTCCACCGAGCGGGTGTTCCTGCCCGATGCGGCGATCACCACCGACTACCTGCTGGACCTCACCGCTGGGCTGGTGGAGAACCTGGTCGTCGACGCCGAGCGGATGCGGGACAACCTGGAGTCCACCGGTGGGCTGATCTACACGTCGTCCGTGCTGCTGGAGCTGGTGGAGGGCGGGCTGTCCCGCGAGGACGCGTACGCACTGGTGCAGTCGGCGGCGATGGAGACGTGGAACACGGGGACGCCGTTCCGGGAGACGCTGCGGGCGCGGGCCGCGGCGTCGTCCGTCGCGCTGGACGAGGCGCGGCTGGACGAGATCATGCAGCCGGAGCGCTACGTCGCGAACCTGGGGCCGCTGTTCGACCGGCTCGCGGCGCTGAAGTGAGTGTCGACCTGCCGCTGGTGGCGCGGGGCAAGGTCCGCGAGATCTACGACGCCGGCTCCGATCGGCTCCTGCTGGTGGCCTCGGACCGGATCTCGGCCTACGACCACGTGCTGCCCACGCCCATCCCGGACAAGGGGCGGGTGCTCACCGCTCTGTCGGTGTGGTGGTTCGAGCAGCTGACGCCGGTACTGGCCTCGTTCGGCGCCTCGCACCACCTCGTGTCGGCCGCTGACGTGCCGGCCTCGGTGGCGGGGCGGGCCATGCTGGTCCGGCGGCTGGAGATGCTGCCGGTGGAGTGCGTGGCCCGGGGTTACCTGTCGGGCTCGGGGACCGTGGAGTACTCGACGACCGGCTCCATCCGGGACGTCGCGCTGCCCGCCGGGCTGGTCGAGGGCTCCCGGTTGCCGTCGCCGGTGTTCACGCCGTCCACCAAGGCGGAGGTGGGCGAGCACGACGAGGCGATCGATTTCACGGCGGTGGTCGCGGCCGTGGGTGCGTCGCGGGCGTCGGAACTGCGCGAGTTGACCGTGGCGCTCTACCGGCGAGGCGCCGAGATCGCCGAGGGCGCCGGGATCATCCTGGCCGACACCAAGTTCGAGTTCGGGGTCACACCCGACGGTGGGCTGGTGCTCGGTGACGAGGTGCTGACCCCCGACTCGTCCCGCTTCTGGCCGGCGGTGACCTGGTCGCCGGGTGCTCCGCAGCCGTCGTTCGACAAGCAGTACGTGCGCGACTGGCTGACGTCGTCCGGCTGGGACCGCGTCTCGCCGCCGCCCGAGCTCCCCTCCGACGTGGTCGAGGCCACCCGCGACCGCTACGTCACCGCCTACGAGCAACTCACCGGCCAGCGCTTCGCCTGAGTTTCCTGCCGAGATCCCGCCGAGTGCGACGAACTCGTGGCCATCCGGCCGTGATCGCCACGACTTCGTCGCACCCGGCCGGGCCTGTGGATGACGCCAGCGGCAGCAGGGGCAACCCGTGCAGGCTCCGGCGGTGCCGACGCCCCCTGTGCCGCCGCGAGTGGACCGTCCCCTGGACCGGCCCGGAGCGCGGCGGGCAGGCATCAGCGACTGGCAGCTGCGCCACCGCGAGACCCTTCGGACCTCCAGGAACACGTACCTGCCGAGGAGTGCGGCGCTCGACCTCCGCCGGCGCATCGATGCGGTGCTGCTGGGAGCCCCCTCGTCCGCCGTCCTCAGCCATTTCTCCGCGGCCGCCGTGTGGGGGTTCCAGGTACCCCTCGTGACCGACGACGGGCTCGTGCACCTGACGGTTCCCCCAGGGGCCCGGGTGCGCTCCCGGGCGGACCGGAGAATCCACTGCTCGGAGGTCCCCGCGGCGGAGACCCGCACGCTGGGGAGACTTCCGCTCACGTCGCCCAGCCGGACCTGGCTGGACCTTGCCGGCCGCGTGCCGCCCGCCGCGCTGCTCGCCGTCACCGACCAGATGCTGGCCCGCGGCTTCCCGGCGGACGAGTTCCCCCGGATCCTCGCTCGCGCCGCCGGGCGGCGGGGTGTCGTCGCCGCCCGGAGCATCCTGCCGTCCGCCGACCCCCTCGCCGGCTCGCCGATGGAATCGGTTCTCCGGTGGCTCATCCTCGAGGCAGGTCTGCCCCGCCCCGTCCTCCAGTACGTCGTGCGCGACCGGCAGGGTCGCTTTCTCGGCCAGGTCGACCTCGCCTGGCCTGAGCAACGGGTGATCGTCGAGTTCGATGGCGACGTGCACCGCGTCCGGCACGTGTTCGTCCGTGACGTCCGCCGTCAGAACGGGCTCATGCTCGCGGGCTGGCAGATACTCCGGTTCACGTCAGCCGACGTGCTCGGGCGTGATCGGGTCACCGTCGGGATCGTCGCCGGCGCGCTGGGACTGGCCTGAGGAGGACGAGTGCGACGAACTCGTGGCCCTCAGGCCGTGATCGCCACGACTTCGTCGCATTCGCCCGGTGTGGTCCCCTCCGGGAGACCAGGGTCACGGGGAGTGGGGACGGGCGTGCGCGGGCGTCCCGGTACCCTCGGCTGCGTGTCCCGGGTGGTCGTCGACGTGGTCCTCAAGCCGGAGATCTCCGACCCGCAGGGGCAGGCAGTGCTCGGCGCACTCGGCCGGCTCGGCCACGGCGGCGTGCGGAGCGTCCGCCAGGGCAAGCATTTCGTGCTCGAGGTCGACGGCACGCCTGACGAGGCCGAGCTCAAGCAGATCGCCGAGACGCTGCTGGCCAACCCCGTCATCGAGGACGTCGAGCTGCATCTCCCCACCGACTGAGAGAGACACCCCTTGCGCATCGGTGTGCTGACCTTTCCGGGCTCCCTGGACGATGTCGACGCCGCCCGCGCGGTACGGCTGGCCGGGGGTGAACCCGTCGCCCTGTGGCACGCCGACCACGATCTGAAGGACGTCGACGCCGTCGTCCTCCCGGGTGGCTTCTCCTACGGCGACTACCTGCGCGCCGGAGCGATCGCGGCCCGGGCGCCCCTGATGCAGGACGTCGTCGAGCGGGCCCGCCAGGGGATGCCGGTGCTGGGCATCTGCAACGGCTTCCAGGTGCTGTGCGAGGCCGGTCTGCTGCCGGGCGCGCTCACCCGCAACCGCCACCTGCACTTCCGTAACCGCGACCAGGTCCTGGTCGTCGAGCGGGCCGACACCGCCTGGACCGGGGACTACACCGACGGGCAGCGGATCGTGATCCCGGTGAAGAACGGCGAGGGCCGGTACGTCGGATCGCCGGCCGATCTGGACCGGCTCGAGGGGGAGGGGCGCGTCGTCTTCCGCTACGCCGACGGCAACCCCAACGGCTCGAGCCGCGACATCGCCGGCGTGACCAGTGAGAACGGCCGCGTCGTCGGTCTCATGCCGCATCCCGAGCACGCCGTCGAGGACCTCACCGGCCCGTCCACCGACGGGCTCGGCTTCTTCACCTCGGTTCTGAAGCAGGTAGTGACCGCGTGAGCCAACTGGACACCGTCGAGATCGCCGCGAAGACGCCGGACGACGAGCAGCCCTGGGCCGAGCTCGGGCTGAAGGACGACGAGTACCTGCGCATCCGCGACATCCTCGGCCGCCGGCCCACCACGGCCGAGCTGGCGATGTACAGCGTCATGTGGAGCGAGCACTGCTCCTACAAGTCGTCCAAGGTGCACCTCCGGCAGTTCGGCGACCTCCCCAAGAGCGAGGCGCTGCTGGTCGGCATCGGCGAGAACGCGGGTGTCGTGGACGTCGGAGACGGCTACGCGGTCACCTTCAAGGTCGAGTCGCACAACCACCCGAGCTACGTCGAGCCGTACCAGGGTGCGGCCACCGGGGTCGGCGGCATCGTCCGCGACATCCTGACCATGGGCGCCCGCCCGGTCGCGGTCATGGACTCGCTCAGGTTCGGGCCGGCCGACGCCCTCGACACCGCCCGCGTGCTGCCCGGCGTCGTCGCCGGCGTCGGCGGCTACGGCAACTGCCTGGGCCTGCCCAACATCGGCGGTGAGCTGCTCTTCGACGCGACCTACGCCGGCAACCCGCTGGTCAACGCACTGTGCGTCGGCGTCATGAAGCACGAGGACGTCCGGCTGGCCAAGGCCGAGGGCGTCGGCAACAAGGTCATCCTGTTCGGCGCCCGCACCGGCGGCGACGGCATCGGCGGCGTGAGCGTGCTGGCGAGCGAGACGTTCGACGACGAGGGCCCGGCCAAGCGGCCCAGCGTCCAGGTCGGCGACCCGTTCACCGAGAAGCTGCTGATCGAGGCGTGCCTGGAGATCTTCGGCCAGGACCTGGTCACCGGCATCCAGGACCTCGGCGGCGCCGGGCTGTCCTGCGCCACCTCCGAGCTGGCCAGCGCCGGCACCGGCGGCATGCACGTCGACCTGGACGCCGTCCCGCTGCGCGACAGCACGCTCACGCCGGCCGAGATCCTGATGAGCGAGTCGCAGGAGCGCATGTGCGCGATCGTCGAGCCCGCGAAGGTCGACGACTTCCTCGCCGTCTGCCGCAAGTGGGACGTGCTGGCGACCGTCATCGGTGAGGTGACCGAGGGAGACCGGCTCACGGTCGACTGGCACGGCGAGCGGATCATCGACGTCCCGCCGCGCACCGTCGCCCACGAGGGCCCGGTCTACGAGCGGCCGATGCAGCGCCCCGCCGATCTCGACGACCTGCAGGCCGACGACGCGGCGAACCTGCCCCGACCGCAGACCGGCGCCGAGCTCCAGGCCCAGTGGCTCGCCGTCCTCAGCAGCCCGGACGGCGCCGACAAGACCTGGGTCACCGAGCAGTACGACCGCTACGTGCGCGGCAACACGGTGCTCGCCCAGCCCGAGGACGCCGGCGTCGTCCGCATCGACGAGGAGAGCAACCGCGGGATCGCGCTGGCGCTGGACGGCAACGCCCGTTTCGCCCGGCTCGACCCGTACGCCGGCGCCCAGCTGAACCTGGCCGAGGCCTACCGCAACGTCGCCGTCTCCGGGGCGACGCCCCTTGCCGTCACCAACTGCCTGAACTTCGGCTCCCCGGAGGAGCCGGAGGTGATGTGGCAGTTCGCCGAGGCCGTCCGCGGCCTCGCCGACGGGTGCCGGGAGCTGGGCCTGCCGGTCACCGGGGGCAACGTCAGCCTCTACAACCAGACCGGCGACGTGCCGATCAACCCGACGCCGGTCATCGGCGTGCTCGGCGTGCACGAGGACGTGCGGACGCGGATCCCCGGCGGCTGGCGGGCCGACGGCGAGACGGTGCTGCTGCTCGGCGAGACGCGCCCGGAGTTCGGCGGGTCCGCCTGGGCGAGCGTCGTGCACGGTCACCTCGGCGGCCGGCCGCCCCGGGTCGACCTGGCCGCCGAGCGCACGCTCGGTGAGCTGCTGGCCGCCCTGGGCCGGGACGGACTGGTCACCTCCGCGCACGACCTGGCCGACGGCGGCCTGGCCCAGACGGTGGCCGAGTCCGCCCTGCGCCACGGCGTCGGCGCCCGGCTGCGGCTGGACGGTGATCCGTTCACCGCGCTGTTCAGCGAATCGGCTGCGCGCGCCGTGGTCACGACGGCCGATGCCGCGGCGGTTCGCGCCGCCGCGGAGCAGGCCGGGGTGATGGTCACCGAGCTGGGGACGACGGGCGGCGACAGCCTGACCGTTGACGGGCTGCTCGAGTTGGGCCTCGCTGAGCTCCGGGCCGCCTGGACGGCGACCCTGCCGGCACTCTTCGGCTCCCCCGAGGTCGCCGTGGGCTCCGTCCCGGCGGGCGCCGTCCCGACGAGCTGATGGCGGCGGTCGCGCCGATCTCCGCCGAGGCGCTGCGGGCCGCCGTCGACCCGGTACGGCCCTGGCTGGCAGGGGAGGCCGAGCAGCCGCCCAGAGCCGTGCTCGGCGCCGCCGTGAAGACGACCGCCCGTTGGTTGGCCCAGCAGGTGCCCGGCCGGTCGGTCGAACTGCGGGTGCCCCCGCACGTCGCCGTCCAGTGCGTGCCGGGACCACGGCACACCCGCGGCACCCCGCCGAACGTCGTGGAGACCGACGCCGCGACCTGGCTGAGACTCGCGACCGGTGTCACCACGTGGGACGACGCCGTGGCCGACGGGAAGGTGAGCGCCAGCGGCAACCGCGCCGACCTCGGCCAGCACCTCCCGCTGCCCCCGCTCCGCCCCCGTTGACCGTGACCCAGTGGGACAAATCCCCGAAAGAACTTGCGAGGAGTCCCGGACCTAGGCTGCCTGCATGGCTCACGAGGTGAAGGGCGTCGTCGCCCGCAGCAAGGGTGCACCGGTCACCATCGAGACGATCCTCGTACCCGATCCCGGCCCGGGCGAGGCGGTCGTGGACGTCCAGGCCTGCGGGGTCTGCCACACCGACCTGCACTACCGCGAGGGCGGCATCAACGACGACTTCCCCTTCCTGCTCGGCCACGAGGCGGCGGGCGTCGTCTCCGCCGTCGGTGCGGGCGTCACGAACGTCGCGGTGGGCGACTACGTGATCCTCAACTGGCGCGCGGTCTGCGGAGAGTGCCGCGCCTGCCGCAGGGGCGAGCCCCAGTACTGCTTCAACACCCACAACGCCGCGCAGAAGATGACCCTCGCCGACGGCACCGAGCTGACGGCCGCCCTGGGTATCGGCGCGTTCGTGGAGAAGACGCTGGTGCACTCCGGCCAGTGCACCAAGGTCAACCCCGCCGCGCCGCCGACGGCCGCGGGCCTGCTCGGGTGCGGGGTCATGGCCGGCGCCGGCGCCGCGATGAACACCGGTGCGGTGCGCCGAGGCGAGAGCGTCGCGGTGTTCGGCTGCGGCGGTGTCGGGGACGCCGCGATCGCCGGGGCCAAGCTGGCCGGCGCGACGACGATCATCGCCGTCGACCTCGAGGACCGGAAGTTGGAGTGGGCCAAGGGCTTCGGCGCCACGCACACGGTCAATCCGCGGGAGACCGACCCGGTCGAGGCGATCAGGGCGATGACGGGAGGCTTCGGGGTCGACGTCGCCATCGACGCCGTGGGCCACCCGAAGGTGCTCGAGCAGGCTTTCTATGCCCGCGACCTCGCCGGCCGGGTCGTCATGGTCGGCGTCCCGACCCCGGACATGACGATCGAACTGCCGGCGATCGAGATCTTCGGCCGCGGAGGCGCGATCAAGTCCTCCTGGTACGGCGACTGCCTGCCCAGCCGTGACTTCCCGGCCCTCATCGACCTCTACCTGCAGGGGCGCTTCCCGCTGGACGACTTCGTCAGCGAGACCATCGCGCTGGACGAGGTGGAGGAGGCTTTCGAGAAGATGCAGAAGGGCGAGGTGCTCCGCTCGGTCGTGGTGTTCGAGAAGTGAGCGCCCGGATCGACAAGGTCGTCGTCAGCGGCGTCTTCAGCCTGGACGGGCAGGATTTCGACGTCGACAACAACGTCTGGCTCGTCGGGGACGACGACGAGGTGCTGGTGATCGACGCTCCGCACGATGCCGCCCCGATCGTCGAGGCGATCGGCGGCCGGACCGTGACGGCGATCGTCCTCACGCACGGCCACAACGACCACATCACCGCGGCGCCGGACCTGCGCGCGGCCACCGGGGCACCGATCTGGTTCCATCCGGCCGACCGGATGCTCTGGGACACGGTGCATCCCGGCGCCACGCCCGACCAGGACCTCGCCGACGGGTGCCGCTTCGACGTCGCCGGGACGACGCTGACAGCTCTGCACACCCCCGGCCACTCGCCCGGCAGCACCTGCCTCTACGCGGCAGACCTCGGCACGGTGTTCACCGGCGACACGCTCTTCCGCGGCGGGCCGGGCGCCACCGGGCGCTCCTACAGCGACAAGCCCACGCTCCTGGAGTCGATCCGGACGAGGCTGCTCACCCTGCCCGGGGACACCGTGGTGCGGACCGGACACGGGGACGACACGACCATCGCCGCGGAGATGCCGAACATCTCCTAGCTGGCCGCGGGCGTGTCACAGGCAGGCCGGTACTCTCGGGACGTGCCTCGCGGTGATGGACGGCTGACGCACGACCTCGACCCCTCGTCTCCCGGACCTCAGGACGCCTGTGGCGTCTTCGGAGTCTGGGCGCCGGGGGAGGAGGTCGCGAAGCTCACCTACTTCGGTCTCTATGCCCTTCAGCACCGCGGTCAGGAGGCGGCCGGCATCGCGGTGTCCGACGGCGCATCCGTCGTCGTCTACAAGGACCTCGGGCTGGTGAGCCAGGTCTTCGACGAGGCCACCCTGGGCAGCCTCCGCGGCCATCTGGCGGTCGGGCACACCCGGTATTCCACGACCGGCGCCTCGACGTGGGAGAACGCCCAGCCGACGTTCCGCACGACGGAGGCCGGTACCGGCCTGGCGCTGTGTCACAACGGGAACCTGGTGAACACCGCGGAGCTGGCCACCAAGGCGGCCGACGCCGGCGTCGCCGGCGTCTTCTCCGCCACGACCGACTCCGACCTGATCACCTCGCTGATCGCCGCCCACCAGGACCTCTCGGTCGAGGCCGCCGCCATGGAGGTGCTCCCGCAGCTGCGCGGCGCCTTCAGCATCACGTTCATGGACGAGGACACCCTCTACGCCGCCCGTGACCCGCAGGGCGTGCGACCGCTGGTGCTCGGCCGGCTGGAGCACGGCTGGGTGGTCGCCAGCGAGACCGCCGCGTTGGACATCGTCGGCGCCTCCATGGTCCGTGAGGTGGAGCCGGGTGAGCTCATCGCGATCGACGAGAACGGCCTGCGCAGCCAGCACTTCGCGGTCGCGGAACCGAAGGGCTGCGTCTTCGAGTACGTCTACCTGGCCCGGCCCGACACCACGATCTCCGGCCGGAGCGTGCACGCCGCCCGCGTCGAGATCGGCCGCCGGCTGGCCAAGGAGCACCCGGCCGACGCCGACCTGGTCATCCCCGTCCCGGAATCCGGGACGCCGGCCGCTGTCGGCTACGCCGAGGCGTCGGGCATTCCGTACGGCCTCGGGCTGGTCAAGAACTCCTACGTCGGCCGGACGTTCATCCAGCCCAGCCAGACCATCCGGCAGCTGGGTATTCGGCTCAAGCTCAACCCGCTGCGCGACGTCATCCGCGGCAAGCGGCTGGTCGTCGTCGACGACTCGATCGTCCGGGGGAACACCCAGCGCGCACTGATCCGGATGCTGCGCGAGGCCGGGGCGCTCGAGGTGCACGTGCGCATCTCCTCGCCGCCGGTGAAGTGGCCCTGCTTCTACGGCATCGACTTCGCCAGCCGGGCCGAGTTGGTCGCCAACGGCCTGGACGTCGAGGGTGTGCGTGCCTCCATCAACGCCGACTCGCTGGCCTACGTCTCCGAGCAGGGCCTGATCGCCGCCACCGAGCAGCCGGCCAACCGGCTGTGCACCGCCTGCTTCACCGGGCAGTACCCGATCCCGCTCGGGGAGTCCGAGGTGCTCGGCAAGCACGTGCTCGAGGTCGCCGGACGGGCCGTGAGTGGCTGGACCGGTCAGCAGGCCGGCAGCGCCCTCGTGCCCGGTGGCGCCGAGGACGCGCTCACCCGCCCGTGAGCGAGTTCGCCCCGGTGGCCGGAGGCCCCGAGTTCACGTACGCGGCCTCCGGCGTCGACATCGACGCCGGTGAGCGTGCCGTCACCCTGATGCGCGCCGCCGTCGAGCGGACCAACCGGCCGGAGGTCGTCGGTGGCCTCGGCGGCTTCGCCGGCCTGTTCGCGCTCGACACCGCGAAATACCGGCGCCCGCTGCTGGCGTCGTCGACCGACGGTGTCGGCACCAAGATCGCCCTCGCGCGGCAGCTGGACCGGCACGACACGGTCGGCATCGACCTGGTCGCGATGGTCGTCGACGATCTGGTCGCCTGCGGCGCCGAACCGCTGTTCCTCCAGGACTACGTGGCCTGCGGCCGGGTCGTCCCTGAGCGGATCGCGGCGATCGTCACCGGGATCGCGGCCGGCTGCACGCAGGCCGGCGCGGCACTGGTGGGCGGCGAGACCGCCGAGCACGGCGACCTGATGGGCGCCGACGAGTACGACCTGGCCGCCACCGCGGTCGGGGTGGTCGAGGCCGACGCGGTTCTGGGGCCCGAGCGGGTCCGCGACGGCGACGTCGTTCTCGCGATGGCCTCGTCCGGGCTGCACTCCAACGGTTACTCGCTGGTCCGGCGCGTGGTCGCCACCGCCGGGCTCGACCTGAGCGCCACCCCTGCGGGGCTGGATCGCCCGCTGGGCGAGGTGCTGCTCGAGCCGACCCGTATCTACGCGCGCGATTGCCTCGCGCTGGTCGACGCGCTCGGGGTGGACGCCGTGCACGCGTACGCGCACATCACCGGCGGCGGGCTTGCGGGCAACGCCGCCCGCGTCGTCCCCGAGGGCCTCGCGGCCGTGCTCGACCGTGGCACCTGGGTGCTGCCCCCGGTGGTGCGGCTGCTGGAGGAGCACGGGGTGCCCCGCACCGAGTCCGAGCGGGCGTTCAACTGCGGCGTCGGAATGGTGGCTGTCGTCGCTGCAGACGCGGCCGACCGCGCCGTGACGCTGCTGGACGCAGCCGGGGTTCCCGCCTGGGTCGCGGGCAGCGTCCAGCGCCGCCAGGGCGACGACGCACCGGCCGCCCACCTGGTCGGCACCTACCGCTGAGACCGGCTTCTCGGTGCGCTGAAGCCGGTACGGACGCCGCACGACGCACCGCACCCCGGGTGGGGTGCGGTGCGGTGCGTGTCAGGCGCTGCTGATCAGCGAGCGTGCGTCAACGAGGGCTGGCTGCCCAGTCGTCGTCCGCGTCGTCGTCCGCCCAGCGGTCGGCGTACTCGTCGTCATCATCGTCATCGTCGTCCGTCGCCCGCGCAGGGGCGGTGTAGGACGGCGTCGAACCGGCGAGCTCCTTCTGCAGCGCAGAAAGGTCGGTGTTCGGTGAGCTGTATTTGAGCTCACGGGCCACGCGTGTCTGCTTGGCCTTCGCTCGGCCGCGCCCCATTGGCTCGACCCCCTCGTTACGGAGTACGCGGAGCCCAGCTCCGGGCTGGACGGCCCGCGTGGCGACCCCGACTGAGTGATTGTGTCTCGGACAACCTTACGACACGGATCCGCGAGGGGCACACGTCCCTCCCCCAAGGGTGGACGATTCAGCGCGGGAGGCGGATCGTGGCCAGCCGGCCGACGCTGCGCATGCGCTCCTCGGCGAGCCGGTCGGCGGCGACGGCGGGCGACACTCGCTCGTCGTCCGCGGCGCGGAAGACCTGCAGGGCGACGTCGTAGATGCCGGTCACCCGCGCCTGTGCGCGGGCGAAGGAGAAGCCGTGCCGCTCGTCCTCGACCTGGATGACGCCGCCGGCGTTGACCAGGTAGTCGGGGGCGTACACGATGCCCCGCTCGCGCAACCGGTCGGCGATCTCCGGTGTGGCCAGCTGGTTGTTGGCGCCGCCGCAGACGATCTGTGCGGGGAGCACCGCGACGCTCTCCTCGTCCAGTGCCCGGCCGAGGGCACACGGCGCGTACACGTCGTGCGGAGTGCGCACGAGGGCAGCTGTGTCGGCGACTGCCCGCACCTTCGGGTACCGGGCCTGCAGGCGAGCCACCGCGGCGGGATCGACGTCGGTGACGACGACGTCCGCGCCGTCGTCGACGAGGTGCCCGACCAGCCAGGAGCCGACCTTGCCGACGCCCGCGACGGCGACGGTCCGCCCGGCGAGGGTCGGCGTCCCCCAGCAGTGCTGGGCGGCCGCGCGCATCCCCTGGAAGACGCCGTAGGCGGTGAGGACCGAGGAATCGCCGCATCCGCCGTACGCCTCGGACCGCCCGTGCGCGAAGCGCGTCTCCCGGGCGACGACGTCGAGGTCGGCGTTGTACGTGCCGACGTCGCAGGCGGTGAGGTACCGGCCGCCCAGGGACTCCACGAAGCGACCGTAGGCACGCAGCAGGGCCTCGGTCTTGTCGGTGCGCGGATCGCCGATGATCACGCCCTTACCGCCGCCGAGGTCCAGGCCGGCCAGGCTGTTCTTGTAGGACATCCCGCGGGCCAGCGCCAGCACATCGGCGACGGCCGCCTCCTCGGTGGGGTACGGGTAGAAGCGGGTGCCGCCGAGGGCCGGCCCGAGGGCCGTGGAGTGGATCGCGATCACGGCCCGCAGGCCCGACTCCTCGTCGGAGCAGAAAACGACCTGTTCGTGACCCGAGCTCAGTACATCCACGCGCGCGAGCCTAGATCCACGGCCAGTGCCGGCATGCCGTCGTGGGGACACTCACACCGACCCGGCGCACGTCCGCCGGTTGCGGGCGTTTACTGGAGGAGGGAGTGAACGAGGTTTCGCTCCCGTCCCGAACACGGAGTTGTCATGTTCCGCCAGGCCACGATTCCCGGCCTCACCCCGCCGGACCGCCGCGCTTCTCGCGCCTCCCGTCGCGCCTTGGAGCGCGAGCTGGCCGACTACGCGTCGGACGCCGACCGCAACGACCTGCAACTGCTGGCCGACGCGCGCATCACGAGCGCCGCGTGGGAGGTCACCGAGATCCTCGGCCGCCAGGCCCACGCGCGCCTGTTCCACGTTCGCTGAACCGCCCCGGCCGGCGGTCCCCGCCGGGCCCTCAGTCGAACGGATTCCCGCCCTGGGATATCTCCTCGGCGAACTCCTCCAGTGCCGCACGGTCCGGCTGGGCGCCGGCTGACCGGATGACGGCCTCGAGCGTCGCAACGATCTCGGGTGTGGGGCGGCCCGCGTGCGTGCGCCCGACCTCGGCGAGCTGCGGTCGCAGCCGCTCGCTGGCCTGCTGAGCCAGGCGCGGGTCGTCCCGTCGCAGTAATCCGAGCAATTCACGCTGCAGGTTCGATCGGAACCGTGGTCTGCCGGCCATGAGCCCCGTCCCTTCCGCTCCGTTCACCATGAGCCGCGCCCGCCCCGCAGAACGCCGCCACCGCTACCCTCCCGCGGATGAGGCGGCGGCGGACGGCCGACGTTCACCGGGGCAGGGAGCGGGCGCGACGGTGAGCGCCCGGCCGGTCGGCGTGGCCGTCGTGGGCTTCGGGTGGATGGGCCGGGCGCACACGCAGGCGTACGCGAGAGTGCGCCACCACTTCCCGGCGCTGCCGGTCGTGCCGGACCTGGTGGCGGTGGCCGACGAGGTGCCCGGCCGCGCCGAGGCGGCTGCCGAACAGTTCGGCTTCGCCGTCGCGACGCGCGACTGGCGGGAGATCGCCGAGGATCCTCGCGTCGAAGCCGTGAGCATTACGGCGCCCAACTTCCTGCACCGGGAGATCGGCGTCCGCGATGGCGGGCGCCGGCAAGCACGTCTGGGTCGAGAAACCCGTCGGCCTGACGTCGGACGACGCGCGAGCCGTCGCCGCGGCTGCGGACGCAGCCAGTGTCCAGAGCGTGGTGGGCTTCAACTACCGGCACGCCCCGGCGGTCGCCCTGGCCCGCGACCTCATCGCCGGCGGGGAGATCGGACCGGTCACACACGCCCGCTTCCGCTTCTTCAGCGACTACGCGGCGTCCCCGGACGGCGCGTTGACCTGGCGCTACGAGCGCGCCCGCGGAGGCAGCGGCGTCCTGGGCGACCTCGCGTCGCACGGCGTCGATCTCGTGCGGTTCCTGCTGGGTGACATCTCCGCGTTGGTGGCCGACACCGCCGTGTTCGTCCCCGAGCGGGCCCGCCCCACCGGCGCCACCGCGGGGCACGCACGCGTGGGAGGAGGGGTCCTGGGCCCGGTGGAGAACGACGACTACGCGTCCGCGCTGCTGCGCCTGGCATCCGGCGCCCGAGTCGTCCTGGAGGCGAGCCGCATCGCGGTCGGCGAGCAGAACAACTACGGCTTCGAGGTGCACGGCGCGACCGGCGCGCTCTTCTGGGACTTCCGTCGCATGGGCGAGCTGGGCGTCGCCCGTGGCGAGCCCGCCCAGGACCAGTCGGTCCGCACCGTGTACGCCGGGCCCGGAGCGGGGACGTACGGCGCCTTCCAGCCCGGTTCGGCGATCGCCATGAGCTACGACGATCTCAAGGTCGTCGAGGCGCGCGATTTCCTCAGGTCTGTGGCCGAGGGCAGGCCCTGGGGCAGCGATCTCCATGACGCCGTGCGGGCCGCGGTGGTCCTCGACGCCATGACGTCGTCCGTGGCCGGCGGCGGCTGGGTGGCCGTCCCCGCGATCTGAGGACCGCCGGGACGGCCATCCAGGCCCGGTCTTCGGGGGATCCCAGGGATGCGGTGGAGGACAGGGTATTGACGGCCCATGTAGCCCATGCCACATTTCCCATGTCAGATTGTCTGAACATATGGACCATCGCGTCTTTCCCGCGCCGTCCACGTGCCCGGCGATGTCGGCCCTCCGCGCGGTCTCTGCGCGAGCCGAGGAGGAAGCCCATGGCGCCCGACGGCGACAGCTCCGGCGAGATGCCGCCCCGCCCCCTGCCCGCTGTCGAGGTGCCATCGAGGCGGCCCGAGAGCACTTCCGCCGGGCATGCGCCAGCGGGACCATCGCGGCAGTGGCGATTCCGAGCATTCCCCCTGACCACCGCCCGCCCCCAGGCCGGCACACACGGATCCGCGGCCCGCCTTCCCGGTGGATCGCCCAACGGAAGGATCACCTGATGAGAAGGTTCGGGACTCCGCTGAAGGCGCTGGTGGCGGTGGCCGCCGTCGCCCTGGTGGTCGCCGGATGCAGCAGCAAGGGGGGTGCGCAGAACAACAACGCCAGCGGCAAGAGCTACACCATCGCCATGGTCACGCATGAAGCGCCGGGCGACACGTTCTGGGACAAGATCCGCAACGGAGCTCAGCAGGCCGCCAAGGACCACGGCATCACCCTCAAGTACTCCAACGATCCCGATGCGGGCAAGCAGGCGACGCTCATCCAGAACGCCATCGACAGCAAGGTCGACGGCATCGCGACGACGCTGCCTACGCCCGACGCCATCGGGCCGGCGGCCCAGAAGGCGGTCAAGGCGGGGATCCCGGTCGTCGCCTTCAATGCCGGTAAGGACGACTACCAGAAGTACGGCATCGGCATGTACTTCGGGTCGGACGAGACGCTCGCGGGACAGACCGTCGGCAAGAAGATCACCCAGGACACCCCGGGCAGGACCATGTGCGTGATCCAGGAGCAGGGTCAGGTCCAGCTCGAGTCCCGGTGTCAGGGTGTGAAGCAGGGCAATCCCGACACCCAGGTCCTCTATGTCAACGGTCGGGACCTGCCTTCGGTCCAGCAGACCATCGGGGCGAAGCTGCAGCAGGATCCGTCGATCAAGAACGTCGTGGCACTGGGCGCCGACATCGCGCTGGCCGCGCAGAAGTCCAAGGCTGACTCCGGCAGCAAAGCCAGCATCGCGACCTTCGATCTGAACGCCGACGTCGCCAAGCAGATCCAGAGCGGCGGCATCGCCTTCTCCGTCGACCAGCAGCCGTACGTGCAGGGCTACCTGGCAGTCACCTCGCTGTGGCTGAACCTGACCAACGGCAACGACATCGGCGGTGGCGGACCGGTTCTCACCGGTCCCTCGATCGTCGACAAGAACAACATCGCCAAGATCGTTCCCTACACCGAGAACAACACGCGGTAGCCCTGATCGGGGGGAGTCGGAGCATCCCGGCTCCCCTTCCGCCCACCCCAGGAGCAATCCATGAGCTCATCCGTGGTGACCGAGCCGTCGGCTGCGCCACCCACATCCGATGTACCGGTGCGCGAATCCCGATCGTTCGTGTCGCGCCTCCTGGCGAGGCCCGAGATCGGCGCCCTCGCGGCGGCGATCGTCATCTTCCTCTTCTTCTACGCGGTCGCGCCGACGTTCCGGACCTTCGCCGCGGCGTCGACCTACCTCTACGCCAGTGCGACGATCGGCATCGTCGCCGTCGGGGTGGCCATGCTGATGATCGGCGGCGAGTTCGACCTGTCGGCCGGCGTCGCGGTCACCACGGCCGCGTTGTGCACCGGGATGATCTGCTACGAGCTCAGTCTCAACGTGTGGGTCGGGGTCGTGATCAGCCTGGCCCTGGCGCTCGCCATCGGGTTCGTCAACGGTTTCCTCGTCGTGCGGACCGGGATACCGAGCTTCCTGGTCACACTGAGCACCTTCTTCATCCTGCAGGGGCTCAACCTCGGCGTCACCAAGCTCGTCACCGGTGCCGTCGCCTCTCCCGACATCAGTCAGCTCGACGGGTTCGCATCCGCCAAGGCCGTCTTCGCTTCCAACATCAACCTCGGCTTCATGACGCTCAACATCACCGTGCTCTGGTGGATCCTGTTCGTCGCCGTCGCCACCTGGCTGCTGCTGCGCACCAGGGTCGGCAACTGGATCTTCGCCTCCGGCGGCAATGAGGCCAGTGCTCGAGCGGTCGGCGTGCCGGTCCGCAAGGTGAAGATCGGCCTGTTCATGGGCGTCGGTTTCCTGGCCTGGTTCCTCGGGATGCACCTGCTGTTCAACTTCAGCACCGTGCAGGCCGGCATCGGCGTGGGCAACGAGTTCATCTACATCATCGCCGCAGTGGTCGGTGGCGCCCTGCTCACCGGCGGCTACGGCTCAGCGGTGGGCTCGGCCCTCGGCGCGCTGATCTTCGGCATGACCACGCAGGGCATCGTCTTTGCCGGCTGGGACCCGAACTGGTTCAAGACCTTCCTGGGCGTGATGCTCCTCGGGGCCGTCATGGTCAACCTGTACATCAAGAACTACGCGGCCCAGAGGAAGTGACATGACCGACACGATCATGGAGCACGCGGCGTCCGACCTGCACAAGGGCGAGGCCCTGGTGGAGATGGACGGGGTGGGCAAGAGCTACGGCGTCATCCGTGCCCTCGAGGGGGTCAACCTCCGGGTCGGCGCGGGGGAGGTGACCTGCGTCCTGGGCGACAACGGGGCCGGGAAGTCGACTCTCATCAAGATCATCTCCGGCCTGCACCCGCACACCGAGGGCACGCTGAAGGTCGATGGCAAGGAACGGCACTTCGGTTCGCCACGCGAGTCGCTCGATGCCGGGATCGCCACCGTCTACCAGGACCTCGCCGTGGTGGGTCTGATGGAGGTCTGGCGCAACTTCTTCCTCGGCTCGGAGATCCGCAAGGGCCGCTACCCGATGGCCCCGCTGGACATCAAGGGCATGCGCGAGATCGCCGACCGGGAACTCCAGAAGATGGGGATCTTCGTCAAGGACATCAACCAGCCGATCGGGACGCTGTCCGGCGGTCAGCGGCAGTGTGTCGCGATCGCGCGAGCGGTGTACTTCGGCGCGCGGGTGCTCATCCTGGACGAGCCGACCGCGGCCCTGGGGGTCAAGCAGTCGGGCGTCGTGCTGAAGTACACAGCGGCCGCCCGCGATGCCGGTCTGGGCGTCGTCTTCATCACCCACAACCCCCACCACGCCTACCTGGTGGGCGACCACTTCATCATCCTGAAGCTCGGTCGCCGGGTGCTGGACAAGAAGCGCTCCGAGGTCAGTCTCGAACAGCTCACCACGGAGATGGCCGGGGGCCAGGAGCTCGCCGAGCTGTCGCACGAGCTCAAGCGCTGAGAAGCACGTCACGACGGTGTGCCGCCGTCCGGGATCGGACGGCGGCACCGTTCCGTGCCCGGTCGGGCTACATCTTGGCCCTACATCTTGGACATGGCGGCGTGGAGGTTCTCGGCGGCGAGGGCAAGGCCGTCGATCCGGGAGAACGCGGCGTCCTCGTGCTCGATGTTGACGGCCATGTCCGGGTCCACGTCGGCGAGCGCGGTGAGGAAGTCGGTCCACCAGGCGACGTCGTGGCCGATGCCCACCGCGACGAACTTCCACCCCGGGTTACTCGGCCAGGTGGTGACCCAGAAGCCGTAACCGGTGGGGACCTTGTCGGCAGCGTTCGCCGGCACCCGCTCGAACGAGGTGTCCAGGACTCCACGGATGTCGACCCCGGGCGTGATCATCGCGTCCTTGGCCGCCGCGTGGAACACCAGCGGGCCGAGATAGCGGATCGAGGCCGGGACGTCCATCCCTTGCCACATCAGGTGCGAGGGGTCCATCTCGGCGCCCACGTTCGTCGCCCCGGTCAGGTCGACCAGCTTCTTGAGCGTGACCGGTGAGAACACCAGGTTGTGCGGGTGCATCTCGATGGCCACGCGGACGCCGGCCGCGCGGGCGCGGGCGTCGATGTCCCTCCAGAACTCGGTGGCGACGTCCCACTGGTAGTCCAGGACGTCCATGTAGACGCCGTCCCAGGGGTTGACCACCCACGACGGGTACTTCGCGTCGGGATCCGACCCGGGCGTGCCCGACATGGTCACCACGTTCTTCACGCCGAGCAGGCCGGCGAGTTCGATGCTGCGACGGAGGTCGTCAGCGTGCTTGGGTCCGACGCCGGGCAGGGGGTTGAGCGGGTTGCCGTTGCAGTTGAGCCCCGTGAGCTCCATCCCGCGGGCGGAGAAGACGTCGAGGTAGTCCCGGCGCGCCTTCTCCGAGGACAGCAGCAGGTCGACGTGGCAGTGCGGCGACGGGATGAAGCCGCCGGTGTTGACCTCGACGGAGGACAGGTCGTTGCCCTGCAGCACCTCGAGCGCTTCCTCCAGGGGGCGGTCGTGCAGGCAGGCGGTGTAGGCGCCGAGCTTGAGAGCCATCGCTGGTGTGCTCCTTCTCCGGGTGGGGTGGACTCAGGACGCGGGCACGGGGACGGCGGCGCCGTCCGACTGCGCGGAGCGGACGACCGCCTGGATGACCTCCATGGTGTGCAGCCCGTCGGCGAAGGTCGCGTTCGGCGGGAGGGGGTCGGGCGTGCCGACGATCTGGTCGAGGAACGCGCGGCACTGGTACACGAACATCTCCGCGTTGCCGCCTCCGACACCGGGCGCCTCCATCGGGTAGCCGCCGGCGAAGTACGGCGCCTGTGGCCCGACGATGACCTGCCGGGCGCCGCGGGTCCGTGGGTCGGGCTGGGTGTCGTCGAAGACGTACTCCGCGGGCCGGTGCTGGTCGAAGCCGGCGCGGCCGGCCAGCCCGTACACATCGAGCGCCAGCCCGTTCGGCATGCCGAAGGCCGTGCGGGACACCGAGAACGACCCGGACAGGCCGGATCGGAACCGGGCGCTGAACATCGCCGTGTCCTCGTTCTCGACCGCGCCCGTCTCCTGGCTCACCGGCGCCATGGCGTGGCCCACAACGGCGCCGAGCGGCAGCGGGCGCTTGTCGATCTGTGTCGCCAGTATCCCGCCGGACACCGAGACGATCGGGCCGCAGAGCAGCTGGGCGGCGTCGATGACGTGCGCGCCGACGTCACCGAGCGCGCCGCTGCCGGGGCCACCCCGGAACCGCCAGGTGAGCGGCCCGCGCGGGTCGCAGGCGTAGTCGCACCAGTAGCGGCCGCTGAACAGGGTCAGTTCGCCGAGTGCACCGTCCCGGACGTGGTCGCGGATCGCCGCGATCGCCGGGGACCGCCGGAAGGTGTAGCCGACAGCGGTCACGACGTCCGCGGCCTGCTCGGCGGCGGCCATCGCCCGGGCGTCCTCGAGCGAGCCGGCCAGCGGCTTCTCGCACAGCACGTGCTTGCCGGCGGCGATGAGTGCCTCGGCGATCGGCCGGTGCAGGTCGTTGCCGACGACGATGCTGACCGCGTCGATGGTGGGGTCCTCGGCGACCTCCTCCCAGCTGTACACCGCCTTCTCGTAGCCGTAGCGCCGGGCGGCGTCCTCGGCCAGGGCGGTGTTGGGATCGGCGATCGCGGCCAGGCGGACGGGAGGCAGGCCCGCTCCGAAGACGGTGTTGACCTGGCGGTAGCCCGCGGCGTGGCTCCGGCCGGCCATCCCGGCGCCGATGACGGCGACGGACAGCGCGTGTCGTGACATTCCTGGTCCCCTGTCATGTGCGTCGCCGATGTCGTGGAGCGCTCCGAGGGGCGGTGGCCTCACGGTCCTCAGGCGTTCTGCGGAATCCGCGGCATCTGCGGGTCCGGGGCGATCCTCATCGCTGCGCCAGCCGGACCTCGGTGTGGACCTGGTAGGCCACGACCGGCGGTACGCCCGCGGCGGTCTCGACGGCGGTCATGGCTGCTGTTCCCCGGGGAACGTCGGCCGGCCGATCTCCAGCGAGCGCAGGCCGCAACCCGCGATGTAGCCGTGGGTGCGCTGCGCGATGGGAAGAGGTACGTCGGGCGCGCAGGGGTAGAGGTCGTGCTCGACGATCGCGAACACGTCCAGCCCGAGGTCCTCGACCGCCTCCAGCAGCGGCGGGTAATCGGGGACGCCGAGCGGTGGCTCGGTCATCGCCCCCATCTGCACCGCCGCCGGCCAGGTGATGTCCTCGGCCAGCACCCGGTCGATCACCACGGGGTCCACCTGCTTGAGGTGCAGGTAGCCGATCCGGTCGGGATGGCGACGGATCAGCTCGAGGTTGTCGCCGCGGTAGTAGCTGACGTGTCCGGTGTCGAGGCACAGGGGCACATGGGCGGGGTCGGTGTCGGTCAGGAACCGCTCGATGTCGGCCTGATAGCCGACGTGACTCTCCGCGTGCGGGTGGAAGGCGATGCTCAGCCCGTACTCCTCCTGAACCGCCCGGCCCAGCCGGTCCACGCCGGTGGTCATCGCGCGCCAGGCATCCGGGCCGAGGTCGCGTGATTCGACGTCGGCACCGGTCTTCTGGTCGCGGAAGGTGTCCGGGATGACGACGACGTGGGTACCGCCCATCGCGCGGGTCAGTGCGGCGACGTCCTTGACCTGGTTCCAGACCGGCTCCCAGGAGTCCGGCCGGTGCAGGTGCTCGAACACCGTCCCGGCGGTGACCTTCAGGCCTCGAGAGCCGAGCTCGTCGGCCAGCTGTGCCGGATCGGTGGGCAGATAGCCGTAGGGGCCGAGCTCGATCCACTCGTAGCCGCAGGCGCTGACCTCGTCCAGGAACTGCCGCCAGGGCACCTGCTGCGGGTCGTCGGGGAACCAGACGCCCCACGAGTCGGGCGCCGACCCGATCCGGATCCGGCCGGTGTCCTGCCGCGCCGGCGCGGCCGCGGCCTGGCTCTGCGCGCTCATCTGTCTCCTCCGTGGCTCGGTCAGTGGACGAGTGACACCGCGATGTCGACGGCCGTGGTGACGTCGTCGTCGGGCGGATAGAGCAGGGTGCGACCGACCACCAGGCCCCGTACGGACGGCAGCGCGAGCGCGTCCCGCCAGGCGGCGTAGGTCTCCTCCGGGGCGCCGGACGGGTCCCCGCCGAGCAGGAGCGTCGGCAGAGTGGTCGCGTCCATGACCCGCTCCATCTCGGCAACGACCGGCAGCTTGAGCCAGGTGTAGGCCGAGGTCGCCCCGAGTCCCTGCGCGATGTGCACGGACTTGATCACCGCGTCGGGGCTGAGGTCGTTGACGACCCGGTCGTCGATCCGCCGGGAGAGGAACGGCTCGAGCATCGCGACGACGCGCGCCCGGGCGAGCTCCGTGACGGTGCGCCCGGCGGTCTCGAGCATGGCGACCGTGCCGGGGTCCTCCAGATCGATGCGGTTGAGCATCTTGCCGGCGTCGAACCGGGCCGCTACGACGCCTGCGACGTCGAAGCCGGTCATGCGGTCGTCGAGCTCGAACGACGAGCCCGCCAGTCCGCCACGGTTCATCGAGGCGACCACGATCTTGTCCTCGAGAGCGCCGAGGAGGAGCAGGTCCTCCGCGATGTCCGCGGTCGCCAGCAGGCCGTCCACCCCCGGCCGGGCCAGTGCCGTTCGCAGCCGGTCGAGCATGTCGCTGCGGCTGTGCATGGCGGTCGGCCGGCCCTGGGCGGCCAGGGCGCCCCGTGCAGGGTGGTCCGCGGCAACCAGCATCAGCCGGCCGTCCGGCGGGAGGAAGGACGGACGACGACGTCGCGCTCCCAGCGCCCTGGCCACGGCCTCGGGGTCCCGGCTGCGCAACTCGGTGATCTCGGCGTAGCTCGAGCAGGCCGGCGGGAACGCGGAGAGCGCGCGGGCGGCGGTGCGGGACGAGGTGGCGGTGTCAGGCATGGGAGCTCTCTAGCCGCGAGGCGACGATGGCGCCGAGCCCGTTCACCACGTCGACGTCCAGGAAGTCCGCCACGGGCAGCCCACCGTCCTTCCCGGCTGCTTGGCCCGCCGGCCGCGGGCCTGGGGATGTGGGGACGACTGTGCGCGGGGCCACGCGGTGCTGTCAATAGTTTGTCCTGACATAAGCGCAAACTAGGGGGCCGTCCCGTCGGGCGCCGCGACGTCTGCGATCATCCCCACGACGGCTTCCCCGCCCGCCGGCCGGCGAGGGGTCAGAGGAGGACCTGCGTGGCACCTGCGCTGACGTTCGACATCGATCGGTCGAGCCCGACGCCGCTCTACTTCCAGTTGGCCCAGGCCATCGAAGGGGCCATTACCGGGGGAGACCTGCCGGCGGGCTCGCGGCTCGAGAACGAGCTCCTGCTGGCCGAGCGCTACGGACTGTCCCGGCCCACGGTGCGCAGGGCCGTGCAGGAGCTGGTGGACAAGGGTCTGCTGGTGCGCAAACGGGGCGTCGGCACGCAGGTGATCCAGCCGCACGTGCGGCGCCCGGTCGAGCTCACCAGTCTCTATGAGGACCTGGCCCGGGCTGGTGAGACGCCGACCACCAGCGTGCTTTCTCTGGAGAGGGTCCCGGCCCCGGCCGAGATCGCCGCCGAGCTGGACCTCGTCGAAGGTGTGGAGATCGTCGTCCTCCGACGGCTGCGGTACTCGCATGGTGAGCCGCTGGCGCTGATGGCCAATTACCTTCCCGGCCGGTTCCGCCCGACGGCGGAGGAGCTCTCGGAGCGGGGGCTCTACCAGTACCTGCGCGGGCAGGGTGTGCATCTGCGGGTAGCGCACCAGCGGATCGGTGCCCGCCCGGCTCGCGCCGACGAGGCGCGGCTGCTCGAAGAGCCGCCGCGGGCCGCGCTGCTGACCATGGAACGGACCGCCTTCAACGACCAGGGCGTGGCGGTCGAGCACGGGCAGCACGTGTATCGGGCCTCCCGGTACGAGTTCGAGACGACCCTCGTCGGGCGCTGAGGGAGGGTCCGAGCCGCCGCGCGGTGGGCTGATGATCACCGCCCGCTAGGGGTGGGCGACAGCGGGTGATTGAAGTTGCGTGGCGGTTGTGCCGCGTGTTGCCTTTGTGACTGGCGGTGACAGTGCGACTCTTCGTCGGCTTCCCGTTCACCGCCTTCCCCCAGGAGCGAGTATGTTCCAGCGCCGCCCGCTGCGGTCCGCGCTCGTCGCGGTCCTCGCCGCCGGCGCGGTCGTGGCTGCCGCGGCTCCGGCGGTCGCGGCACCTCCGAACAACCCGACCGACCAGCAGCTCGGTTCCGCGCGGTCGCAGCAGCAGGCCGCCGCTGCCGAGGTGGGCCGGATCCGTGGCCTCGTCGCGGCCACCGAGTCCGAGCTGGAGAAGGTGGGCGTCCAGGCCGAGGCGGCGGGCACCGCCTCCCTCGCCGCGGACGAGGCGCTGCAGGAAGCGCAGGCGGCCGCGGACAGGTCCGCGGCCCAGCTGCAGGCGGCGGCGGCGTCGGTTGCCGCGGCCGAGGCCCGCATCGCCCGCTTCTCGCACGACAGCTACATGAACGGCAACCAGCTGGCCACCTCGGCCGCCCTGCTGGACAGCGCCGGGCCCGGCGAGCTGATCCAGCGGGCCGCGATGCTCGACTACGTCGCCAGCAACCAGGTCGACGTCCTCGGTCAGCTGCAGGCGGCTCGCGTCCGGCAGGCCAACGCGGACTCCGCCGCTCGGCAGGCACGCGACGCCATGGCCGCGGCACAGGCGGCCGCCCGGTCCGCCAAGGAGGCCGCCGACGCCAGGCTGGCCGCCCAGCAGACCGCATACGCGCAGGCGACCGCACAGAAGGCGGCCTACGACAAGCAGCTGCAGGCCGCGCAGATCCGTCTGCTGCAGCTGCAGGGCGCCCGCAACGCCTACCAGGCGTGGGTGGCCCAGCGGCGGGCCGAGGAGGCGGCAGCCGCGGCCGCTGCGGAGCGCGCCGCACGCGCGGCTGCCGAGGCGGCCGCGAATGCGGGGAGCAACTCCGGAGGCGGTGGCGGTGGCGGTGGTGCCTCGGCGCCCGGGTCGTCCAACTACGTCAAGCCGTCCTCCGGCCGGGTCTCCAGCTGCTTCGGCTGGCGGTGGGGGGCGCTGCACGCCGGCGTCGACCTCGCCGCACCTATCGGCACCCCGATCTACGCGGCCACCTCCGGTCTGGTGCGGCGCGCCGGTCCCGCCACGGGCTTCGGCCTGGCGATCTACATCCAGGGGGACGACGGCGCCGTGACCGTCTACGGCCACGTGAACCGCTACTTCGTCTCCGCGGGGGAGCGCGTCTCGGCGGGCGAGCAGATCGCGGAAGTCGGCAACCGCGGTCAGTCGACGGGGCCGCACCTGCACTTCGAGGTGCACCCGAGCGGCCGGATGTACGGCGGTGCGGTCGATCCCGTGCCCTGGCTCAACGCTCGCGGCATCTACCTGGGCGGCTGCGGCGGCTGACCGCCCCTCGAACGGCTGTGACCCGCCACCTCGGGGATGGGTGGCGGGTCACAGCAATCAGCTCGTCGCGCCCGGCGACCCGGTGGGGGCACCCGGCGGGACCGTCAGCCCGCAGTTCTTCGACATGTAGGCCTGGACGTGCGACACGGCGGTCGAGAGCGAGGCGAGAAGCCGGGCGTTCTTCGCCGCGAAGGAGCTGGCCGCGGCGGGGTCGCTGGTACGCACACCGGAATAGGCGGCGGCGAACTGCTCCAGCCCCGTGGCGAGCGTCTCCCAGTCGGCAGCGATCTCGGGGGGCGGCGTGATGGCTCTGATCTGGGCGGCCGCCTTCTCCAGGATCGGTGCCAGGCTCGCCGGGTCGGAAGAAGCAGTCCCGCTGAAGGCCGGCGACAGGGACCTGAAGGCGTTGGTCGCCTCCGCGCAGAACTGCGCCGCCGCCGCCGCGGTGGTCGGCGAGGCACTCGTCGACGCGGTGGAGGAACTCGACGTGGCCGAGCTGTTAGTTCCGGACCCGCTGCTGCACGCCGCGAGGAGCACCACCGCCGCCACGGACGACACGGTGCGGACGACGACGCGGGTTGCACGCATCCCCGAACGCTAGCCGCCCCCTGCGCGCCCCGGGGCGGCCGCGGCTACCGTGCGCGACGTGACTGCCCCGAGCGACCCGCGTGCCACGTGGCCGCTCCCGCCACCCGGGACGATGCCCAGGACGGCGGAACTCGAGCCCCTCGTCACCCGGGTGCTGGCTCCCAACCCCTCGCCGATGACCCTCGACGGCACGAACACCTACGTCGTCGGTGCGCCGGGCAGCGGTCAGGCCGTGCTCGTCGACCCGGGCCCGGACGACGCCGCGCACCTGGCCGCGGTGGAAGCCGCGCTCGCCGCGCGCGAGGCCCGCTGCGTCGCCGTCCTGGTCACCCACCACCACGGCGACCACGCCGATGCGGCCCAGCCCTGGGGGGAGCGGTTCGGTGCGCAGGTGGCCGCCGCCGACGCGGGTGTGGCCGGCTCTCGGGGGCGGGTCCTGGAGCCGGGGGAGCGGCTGACCATGGCCGGGACGACGATCGGCGTCGTCCCCACGCCCGGGCACACCGGTGACCACCTGGCCTTCCGGCTGGAGTCCGGAGCCGTGCTCGTCGGGGACCACGTGCTGGGCCGGGGCACCTCCGTGGTGACCCATCCCGAGGGGGACGTCGTCGCCTACCTCGCCTCCCTGCGGCGGGTGCACGACCTCGGGCCGAGCGCGCTCTACTGCGGGCACGGGCCGGAGCTGACCGAGGATCCCGGCGCCGTTCTCGACTACTACCTCGCCCACCGCGCGTTCCGGGAGGAGCAGCTGCTCGCCGCTCTGGCCGCCGGGCCGCACACGGTGGACGAGCTGGTCGCGGCCGTCTACGCGGAGGTGCCCCGGGAGGTGTGGCCGGCAGCCGCGCAGTCGACCCGCGCCACGCTGGCCAAGCTGCGCGCCGAGGGCCGGGTGCGCCCCGGTCCGGCGGAGACGGTGGAGCGGGCATGACCGTCCCCGACGTGCCGGTGGTGCGCAGCGCCGAGAGCGAGCGCGACCAGCGCCGCGCCGCAGGCGCGCTCGCCGCGGCCGGGCTGCGGCCCGGCGACCGGCTGCTGGTCTCGGCGGCCGCCTCCCCTGCCCTGCTGGCCGTCGTCCTCGGCGCCCTGCGGACCGGCATCGTGCCGGTGGTGCTGGACCCGGGACTGCCCGCCGCGGAGCGGGCCGTCCTGGCCGAGGACGCCGACCCCGGGCTGGACGTCGCCGGCGCCCCGGCGCAGCTGCTCGGCGGCGACGCCGACGCCGAGGCCGAGCTGGCCGACGTGCCACTGGCCCGGCCCATGCACTACACCTCCGGGACGACGGGGCGCCGGAAGGGCGTGTGGTCGGGGGTGCTGGCCGAGGACGACGCCAGGGCACTGGCAGCCGAGGAGATCGGACTGTGGGGCTTCGGTCCGGCCGATCGCCACCTGGTGCTCTCCCCGCTGCACCACAGCGCCCCGCTGCGCTTCGCGATCCACACCCTGCTGGCCGGCGGCGACGTCCTGCTGCCCGGGCCGTTCGACACCGCCCGTGCCGCGGCGGCGATCTCGACCCTCCGTCCGACGACGACCTTCTGCGTGCCGACGCACCTGCAGCGGTTGCTGTCGCGCGACGACGTCGACTGGTCCTCCTTCCGCCGCCTGGTACACGCCGGCGCGCCCTGCCCAGAGCCGCTCAAGCGGGCGGTGCTGGACGCGCTTCCGGACGGGTCGGTGTGGGAGTTCTACGGCTCCACCGAGGCCCAGTTCACCGTCTGCTCGCCGGAGGACTGGCTCGAGCACCCCGGCAGCGTCGGTCGCGCTCGCCCGGGGAGGCGGCTGGAGACCGATGCGCGCGGCCAGCTCTGGTGCGCAGTCCCCCGCTGGGCGCGTTTCGAGTACTGGCGCGCGCCGGAGAAGACGGCCGCGGCGTGGCGGGGCGACCTGGTGACCGTGGGCGACCTCGGCCGGGTCGACGACGACGGGGTCGTATGGCTGGACGGCCGCCGGGAGGACCTGATCATCTCCGGTGGGGTGAACGTCTACCCGGCCGAGGTGGAGGCGACGCTCGACGCGCACCCGGACGTGGTGGAGAGCGCGGTGTTCGGCGTTCCCGACGACGAGTGGGGGCAACGGGTGGTGGCCGCCTACGTCGGTACCGCCGACCCGGCCGAGCTCCGCGACTGGGCCCACGAGCGGCTGAGCGCGGCGAAGCGGCCGAAGAGCCTGCATCGGCTGGACGAGCTGCCGCGCACGTCGACGGGGAAGGTGCGCCGGCTCGACCTCCCGGAGGTGCTGGGGCTCGACGGTGCCTGAGTCGCGCGGGCAACGCGAGGAGTGGGACGTCGTCGTCGTCGGGGCCGGGACGTCCGGCGCCCCGCTCGCGGCCCGGCTGGCCGACGCGGGGCGGCAGGTGCTGCTGCTCGAGGCCGGCGCCGACCACGTCGAACCGGAGGACTTCCCGGCGGAGCTGCGCGATGCCGCGACCATGCGCGCCGCCGAACCCGGCCACGTGGCCAACTGGGATCTCGCCGGAACCCTGATCCGTGGGCTGACGGTGCCCGTACCGAGGGGGCGTGTGGCCGGGGGCTCCAGCGCCCTCAACGCCGGCTCGTTCATCCGGGGGACGCGGGCGGACTTCGACGGCTGGGCCGCCGCGGGGAACGACCTGTGGTCCTACGACCGGGTGCTGCCGTTCTTCCGGCGGCTCGAAGCCGACCGTGACTTCGGAGACCGGCCCGACCACGGCGCCGACGGGCCGGTGCCGGTCGCACGTCCGCGGACGGGCCACCCGCTGGCCGACGCGTTCGCCGCCGCCGCCCAGGAGCTGGGCCTCCCCGCGGAACCGGACAAGAACGCCGACGGGGTGCCCGGCTACGGCGCGGTCCCGATGAACGTCGCGGGCGGAGTGCGGGTGAACACCGCGATGGCCTACCTCTCTCCCCGTCGAGGGCTCCCCGGCCTGACCGTCCGTGGCGGCGTGCGGGTGCACCGCGTGGTCGTCGAGGGCGGTCGCGCGGTGGGCGTGGAGACCGGCGGCGGCGTCGTCCGGGCCGGCGAGGTGGTGCTCAGCGCCGGCGCGGTCGGCTCGCCGCACCTGCTGCTGCTCTCGGGCATCGGGCCGGCCGACCAGCTGCGGGCCGCGGGGATCGCGGTCGTCGCCGACGTCCCGGGGGTGGGGGTGGATTTCACGGACCATCCCCACGTCTACGTGGCGTACCGGCCGGCAGGCCCCGTGCCGATGCCGGCCGGGCGCGTGCCGCTGCACGGTGTCCTGCACGCCACGTCGTCGGGTGCGCAGGTACCCGGGGACCTGGAGATCCTGCCGTGGCTGACGCCCTTCAGCCGGATCACGGGTGGCGGTGAGTGGCCGCACGACGACGAGCTCGTGGTGGGCGTCGGGCTGCAGCGGGAGGACAGCCGGGGACGGCTCACGCTCGACAGCAGGGAGCCGCTGCGGCAGCCCCGGCTGGAGTACCGCTACCTGACCGAGGAGGCCGACCGGCGCCGGCTGCGGGAAGGTGTGCGGCTGGCCGTGGAACTGCTGAGGACCCGGTCGTTCGCCCCGCTGGTCGGCGCGCGCTCCACCCTGGCCGACGACGTGCTCGCCGATGACGCCGCGCTCGACGGCTGGGTCCGGGCGCACCTGACGACCGCGATCCATCTATGCGGGACGGCACGCATGGGGCCCCCGGCCGACCCCGGCGCCGTAGTCGATCAGGAGCTGCGGGTGCGGGGGGTCGAGGGGCTCCGGGTCGTGGACACCTCGGTCATGCCCCAGGTCACCTCCCGCGGCCCGGCGGCGAGCGCGGTGATGCTCGGGGAGCGGGCCGCCGCCCTGATGACCGGGGGCTGAGCCCGGCTGCGGGGGCCGTTCTCCCGGCAGTGAATGATCACGGCGGGGTGTGAGCGAGGTCACGCCCGGTCGCCGTCGATCGCCAGGAGGAACAGTGCCGCAGGTCCAGACCGTCCGAGGCCCCGTCGACACCGCGGAGCTCGGTCAGACGCTCATGCACGAGCACGTCTTCGTGCTGAGCGCCGACGTCCAGCAGAACTATCCGGAGGAGTGGGGCGACGAGGACCAGCGCGTCTCCGACGCTGTCGACAAGCTGAACCGGCTGGCCGGCGTCGGCGTGCGGACGATCGTGGACCCGACGGTGATCGGCCTCGGCCGCTACATCCCGCGCATCCAGCGGATCGCCGAGCAGGTCGACCTCAACATCGTCGTCGCCACCGGTTGCTACACCTACGACGACGTCCCCTTCTTCTTCCACTACCGCGGCCCGGCGCTCAACGCGGCCGTCGGTGCGGAGGTGCCGGACCCGATGGTGGACATGTTCGTGCGGGACATCGAGGAGGGCATCGCCGGCACCGGGGTCAGGGCGGCCTTCCTCAAGTGCGCGATCGACCACCAGGGAATGACGCCGGGAGTCGAGCGGGTGATGCGCGCGGTGGCCCTGGCGCACCGCCGGACCGGTGTACCGATCACCGTCCACACCCACCCGGACAGCCGGCAGGGCCTCATGGTCAAGAAGGTGCTGGGGGAGGAGGGCGTGGACCCGGGGCGGGTCGTGCTCGGCCACAGCGGGGACACGACGGACGTCGACCACCTGTGTGAGCTCGCCGACGCCGGATTCGTGCTGGGGATGGACCGGTTCGGCATCAACCTGGACACCACGTTCGAGGCCCGCGCCGACACGCTGGTGGAGATGTGCCGCCGGGGTTACTCCGAGCGGATGGTGCTGTCCCAGGACGCGTCCTGCTACATCGACTGGCTGGCGCCCGGCGTGATGGACCTGCTGCCGCAGTGGCACTACACGCACATCCACGACGACGTGCTGCCTTACGTGCGCGAGCGGGGAGTTACCGAGGAGCAGATCGAGACGATGCTCGTCGCGAACCCACGGCGGTACTTCGAGAACGTCGGGGTGTACTGATGGTCCTGCATCCCTTCGACGAGACGGGGGTCGAGCGCGACGCGGCGGGCGTGAAGCGCTACGTAGCCCTGCCCGACTCCGTCGTCGCGATGCTGCGGACGTCGGTCGAGCGGGACCCGTCCGCGGAGGCGGTCGTCGAGGTCGACGGCCCACGGCTCAGTTACCGCGAGCTGTGGGACGCCTCGGCACGGGTGGCCGGGGGACTGCGGGAGGCCGGGGTCGGGCGCGGCGACCGCGTTGCGATCCGGCTGGGCAACCGGGTCGACTGGGTGCTCGGCTTCTTCGGCGCGCTGATGGCCGGCGGCGTCGCCGTCCCGGTGAACACCCGGTTCACCGACGCAGAGGCCCGGTACGTCATCGACGACAGCGGCGCGAAGGTCGTGCTGTCCCCGGGCTCGCCGTTACCGGACGGCGCGCCCTACGCCGAGGCGGACCTGCACCGGGAGGACCTCGCCGCGATCTTCTACACGTCGGGGACGACGGGCTTCCCCAAGGGGGCGATGACCAGCCACGAGAACTTCCTGACCAACAGCGAGAACGCGCGCCGGGTGGTCGGCCTCCCGAAGTCGGACCCGACGCTGCGGAACCTCATCTCCGTGCCGCTGTTCCACGTCACCGGCTGCAACAGCCAGTTGCTGCCGACGCTGGAGGCCGGCGCGGCGGCGGTGATCATGCCGACGTTCGACGTCGGCCGGTTCCTGCAGGTCATCCCGGAGGAGCGGATCGCGATCGTCACGTCGGTGCCGGCGATCTTCTGGCTGGCGGTCAGCCAGGCCGGTTTCGGTTCCGTCGACGTCAGCGGCGTCCGGTTCGCTACGTACGGCGGGGCGCCGATCGCTCCCGACCTGGTCCAGGCCATCAAGCGCGGGTTCCCGTCGGCGCAGGTGGGGAACGGGTTCGGCCTGTCGGAGACGTCGTCCATCTCGACGTTCCTCCCGCACCGGTACGCCGACACGCACGCCGACTCCGTCGGCTTCGCGGCTCCCGTGGTGGATCTCGACCTCGCCGACGTGGACGAGCAGACCGGGGTCGGCGAGCTGCTGATCCGTGGCGCACACGTGGTGCGGGGGTACTGGAACCGGCCCGAGGCCACGGAGGAGGCCTTCGCCGGAGGCTGGCTCCGGACCGGTGACCTGGCCCGCATCGACGAGCAGGGCTTCACCTACATCGTCGACCGGGCCAAGGACATGATCAACCGCGGCGGTGAGAACGTGTACTGCGTCGAGGTCGAGAACGTGCTCGCGGCGGCGCCCGGCGTCTTCGAGGTGGCCGTGGTCGGCGTCGCCGACACGATGATGGGCGAGAAGGTGGGGGCGGTCATCGTGCCGACGCCGGGTACGGACTTCGACGTCGAGGCGTTCCTGGCCTACGCGCGTACGCATCTCGCGGACTTCAAGGTGCCCCAGTACGTCGCAGTCCGCGCCGGGGCGCTGCCGCGCAACCCGGGTGGCAAGGTGCTCAAGCCGGTGCTCCGCAAGGACACCGAGTGGGGCGCCGCCCGGCGGTGAGACCGGTCGACCGGTCCGTCCCGGCGGCGCGCTTGCCGCAGCCGCCGGGACGCCGGGGTTCAGGGGATCAGCCGCGGACCGCGGGGATCTCGTTGGTGGGGGGCGACCACGCGTCGGGGTGGGAGCGGCCTGCGTCGACCACCCAGGACGGCGTTCCGGCAGCCGCTGCGTCACCGCGGCGACCGGCGGTGGTGTTGGGCCGCGCGCTCAGACTGACGATCAGGGCAAGCAGCACCAGCAGCCCGACGAGGACCCCGCCGATGACCAAGAGCGTCGAGAACATGCACAGAACGTAAGTGGAAGGACCGGTCCGTGTCACCGGGTCGGCGTGGGCAGATCTCACCGAACATGATCCGCTCGTTGCCCACACTTCGCCGGTGGTGCGCGAGCTGAGCGTGTCCGGGTTCGGCAGAAACCACCGTTCCGGCCCGGAGACGGAGGGGCCGGTGGAGTCACTCTAGGGCCCAGGCGGCGGTGGCGGCCCGCCGTGCGGGAGAAGTTGCACGGATTGGCACGAGATGCACAGGTCGCCGCCGTCCTCAACGGGCGTACGGTCTCAACGATCGGGCTGTTGGCGGACTACCAGAGGGCGCAGCCGCCGCTGCCCCGCCCGGGCCGGGACGCCGTCGTCGGCGGTGCCGTCTCTATTCTCCTGTCCGTGGTGCGCCCTGATTCCGGGCCGACAGCTGTCGGGCCCCTGCTGGAGCATGCGCCGATCGCCGTGCTGCTCACCGACGCGACCGGCGCGCTGCTCGGCTGGAACCGCCGGGCCGAGGTGCTGCTGGGCCTGGGCACGGGCAACCACGGCTCCCGGATCGACCAGGTGCTGCCCGTGGCCTCATCGCTGATCGCAGCTGCTGGCTCGCCGGGCGCGGACGGGGCGGCCCTCAGTGCGCCCCCGCCGTCGCTGGTGGCGCAGGTGGCCGGCCGGATAGACGTCGAGCTCAGCGCGGTGCGCACGCAGACCGGGCAGGGCCGTCCGGTCGTGCTGTTCCTGGCCGTCGACGTGACCGCCCGCCGGGAGGCCGAGCACTCGCGCGACCGGCTCGCCGAGCAGGTTCAGCTGCTCGGGGAAATCTCCGAGTCACTGATGCTGTCGCTGGACCCGTCGGAGGCGCTGTCCCGGCTCGCCGCCGCACTGGTCCCCGCGCTGGCCGACTGGGTCAGCGTCCAGGTCCGTGAGGAGGACGAGCGGGTCTACGACGTCGTCGTGCGCCACCGCGATCCCGCCCTGCGCGGCGTGGGCCGCCGGATCGAGCACCTGAAGACCCACCGCGGCCTGCTCACCGACCCCAGCCGCCGCGCGGCCGGCGGCGAGAACGTGCTCCTCCCGCACGTGACCGCCGACCAGATGCCCGCGCAGGTGCCCGACCCGGAGCTGCGCGCCCTGGTGCAGCAGCTGGGAATGGGCAGCGCGCTCGCCGTGCCCATCCCCGGCAAGGTCGGCCTGCACGGCTCCATGCTGCTGGTCAACACCCCCGGCGGAGCCGGCTTCACCCAGACCGACCTGGCGCTGGCGGTGGAGATCGGCCGGCGGACCGGCATCGCCCTGGACAACGCCCGGCTCTACGCCAGCCAGCGACACCTCGCCACCGAACTGCAGCAGAGCCTGCTCACCGACCCGCCGACCGTGCCGTTCGCCGACGTCGCCGTCCGCTACGTCGCCGCTGCCCGGCGGGCCGAGGTGGGCGGCGACTGGTACGACGCGTTCCGCCGCCGGACAGGTGAGCTGATGCTGGTCATCGGCGACGTCGCCGGGCACGACACCCGAGCGGCCGCCGCGATGGGTCAGCTGCGGGGGCTGCTGCGCGGCATCGGGTTCACCACCGCGGACGACCCCAGCCAGGTGCTCAGCGGCGTCGACGAGGCGATCGAGGGTCTGGAGCTGGCCACGCTCGCCACCGCCGTGGTCGCCGAGCTCTCTCCACCGGAGGACGGGGTGGACGGTGTCCGGCTGCGCTGGTCCAACGCCGGCCACCCGGTCCCGCTGCTGCTCGACGCGTCCGGAAAGGCGCGGCTGCTCACTTCCAGCCGCGGCAAGGCCGACCTGCTGCTGGGTATCGACCCGGCGACCCCGCGGATCACCGAGACGGCCACGCTGCCCTTCGGGTCCACGTTGCTGCTGGTCACCGACGGACTCATCGAGCGGCGCGGCGAGTTCCTCGACGACGGCGTGGCCCGGCTGCTGCGCCTCGTGGAGGAACAGTCCGCCGACGACCTCGACCGGTTCTGCGACGCGATCGTGGACGGGATGGTGCCGAAGGCGGCCGCGGACGACGTCGCCATCGTCGTCGTCCGGCCCCACCCCGTCGCCCGCGAGGACGGTCAGGGGCGGACGGCGCGGGTGGGCACCCGTAGTGACCAGCCCGGTCGGTCGCGGGCCGGCCACGCCGACCAGGAGCTGTGGGGACGGCGGCCACCACCGGCACGCACGCCGGAGTTCTCCGTGCTGGGCCGGTGGGAACCCAGGACTCCCGCGGACCTGACCGCTTCCCGGCTCCAGCTGGCCGAGGCGGCTTCCGCGGTCGCCCGTCCGGCCGCGGAGGCGGCCGAGCGCCTGGAGCTCGTGTTCGAGGAGTTGGTCAGCAACGGCCTGCGACACGGCCGGGGACGGGTCCGGGTGACGGTGACTGCCACCGGCACCGGCTGGCTGCTCGAGGTCATCGACGCCGCGGGGAACACCCCACCGGCCCCGGCGATCGACCGGGACGCCGCACTGGGCGGACTGGGCCTTTTCCTCGTGGCACGCCTGTCCAGCGCGCACGGCTGGGCGCCTGCCGATGCCGGTGGCAAGGTCGTCTGGGCACACGTCGAGGGCAGCCACCCACCGGCCGTCACCGAGGAGGCCGCTGCTCGCCGCAGCCAGTGACGGCGTTCCCGGCAGATCGCGGCACGGCCTCGACCCCCGCAGGGGCCGCCCGCTGGGTGCGGGTTGACGCGAACGACACGCCCGATCACCCGGTGGAGTTCCTCACCGGTTGGCGCGGCCACCTGGCGGGTAGGGCGGACCAGATCGGTGCGCGACAGGACGCCGGTCGTCCGCCGCCCGAGGAGATCCAGCACCCGCGTGACCTCAGCAGACCTCCCGCCTCCGGGGTCGCCCCGACCCGGTGGCGACGCCCTCCGCGTGGTGACGATCCCGTTCCGCGATCCCTACGTCGACGCCGTCCTCCCCCCGGACGTCGTCCGCGTGGGGTCCCCCGCCGATCCCAGCCCATGGCTGGATCCGGCGTACCTCGCGGAGCGCTCTGCCGACGTGGACGTCCTGCACCTGCACGCCGGGTCAGGGCAGCTGGCTCCAGACGGGCTCGAGTGCTGGTCCGAGGCCGTGCGCCGGCTCGGGATTCCGCTCGTGGTGACCGTGCACCAGGTGCGGGCCGCGGACCGTCCCGCTCGGGATCCGCACGACGCGGACCTCGGGGCGGTGCTGGCGACTGCCGAGGTGGTGCTCACGCTGACGCCCGGAGCGGCCGACGAGATCGCCGACCGGTTCGGGCGGACGGCGATCGTGGTGGCGCATCCCTCGGTGGCGGAGCCGGACCCGGAGCTCGGCGCGGAGCGGGGCCTGGTGGGGCTGCGGCTCGGGCGGGCGTCGTCGGAGGCGCCCGAGCCGGTCGAGCTGGTGCGAGCCGCGCTGTCCGGGGCGGTGTCCGGGGGTGGCCGACTTCGTGTGCTCGCGGCCGGTGCCGACGACGCCGCCGTTGATCCGGCCGTGCGGGACCTGGCCGCCCAGGGGGATATCGAACTCGTTCCGTACCCGGAGGCGCGGTGGGTGGCGCAGCTGCAGCAGCTGCACGTCGCCGTCCTGCCCGAACGGTGCGGCACCCACTCGCGGGACCTGGAGATCTGCCGGGACGTGGGTACCCGGGTCGTGGCACCCGGCTGGGGCTGGTTCGCCGACCAGTGGTCCGACGTCGTGACCTACGGCCACGACGAGGACGGCGGACTGGACCCGGTGTCCCTCAGCGGGGCGGTAGCGGCGGCGCTCACCCGGCCCATGCCGCGGCCGGAGGATCGCGGCTGGCGGACGGCGCAGCGGGAGGCGATCCGGCGGGTGCACGCGGAGGTCTACGAGCAGGTCGCCGCCGACCGGCGATGGACCTGACAGTGTGTGTGGGCAGGGGCGGGGTCGAACCGCCGACCTCTCGCTTTTCAGGCGAGCGCTCGTACCGACTGAGCTACCTGCCCCTCCCGGTGACGAGCACCGGGTGGCGACCCTGACGGGACTCGAACCCGCGACCTCCGCCGTGACAGGGCGGCGCGCTAACCAACTGCGCTACAGGGCCTTGCTGTGAACTGCTGAGGGTGGTGCATGTGCGGTGCTGCGTGCCCCCAACGGGGTTCGAACCCGTGCTACCGCCTTGAAAGGGCGGCGTCCTGGACCGCTAGACGATGGGGGCTCGTGTTCGCCGGGGGCGGAGGAAACAATACATGCCGCTTCGATCCCCCACGTTCAGGGGGCCGGAACTGTCAAGCTCTGGGCGTGTACTTCCGTCGCCGCTCCGTCGTCCGCTGGGCTCCGGTGCTGCTGGTCACCGCGGTCGCCGCTTCCGGATTGCTCAGCGGGTGTACCGGAGGGGCGAGCACCACGTCGGCGACCTCCAGCGCGCCATCGCCGGCGTCCGCTCCGGGTTCGGCGTCGAGCAGCCCGTCGAGCAGCGCCGCCACCGGCACGCTCGCCTCCCTGACCGTGTCCGCCTTTCCCGGGAACATCCAGCCGGACACCGGCCGCGCGTCGGCGAATGCGCACGTGACGGTGCGCGACATCCGGATCGGCCACTACGCCGGCTTCGACCGGGTGGTCTTCGAAGTGGGCGGCACAGGAACGCCCGGCTGGTCCGTGAGTTACGTCGACCAGGCGATCTCCCAGGGCAGCGGCAAGCCCATCAAGGTCTCCGGCAAGGGCGTTCTGCAGGTGAACGTCACCGGCGCCGGTTATCCGTCCGACACCGGGGTGAAGGAGTACGCCGGTCCGAACCCGCTCTCGACCGCCGGCACCCACGCGGTCACCGCGGTCGCTTTCGACGGCACGTACGAGGGGACGACGGAAGCGTTCATCGGCACCGCGGCACGGACGCCGTTCCGGGTCTATCGGCTCGACAGCCCGGCCCGCGTGGTGGTGGAGGTCGCCGACCCGGGGTGAGCCTCGCTAGCCGAGCGAGGCGGTGAGCGTCACCGAGTCGGTGGTGACCTTCGAGCACGTCAGGTGCAGCGGCCCGGCGGCGGAGCGGGTCACTCGGCGGGCAGCAGGATCGTGGTCATCAGCCGCCGCCGGCGACCCTCCGCCGGCAGCGCCATCCGCCGCGAGATCACCTCACGAAGCTCGCCGATCATCTCCATCAGCTCCTCGTCGGTCAGGTGCAGTGCCGCCTGCCGATAGCTGACCAGGTCCCGGCCCAGGTCGGCGTCGCCGCGGTCGAGGTAGCGGTCGAAGTCGCCCAACAGCCCGGCGACGAACGCGGTGAAGGCCTGCCTGTGCTGCTCGTGGGTGAGCGTGGCGGCCTGCTGCGGGCCGATCGAGGCGGCCTCGACCCGCAGCCGGTAGGTGCGCTCGGCGGCACCGCGGACCCGGCGCTCACCGGCCACCTCGAGCAGCCCGGCGTCGGCGAGGATGGCCACCTGCCGGTAGAGGGTCGGCTTCGCCACGTCGGGCAGCAGCTCGCGCAACTGGCCGGTGGTCAACTCCCGCTCGCCGAGGAACGACTGCACGATCCGCAGCCGCACCGGGTGCAGCAGCAGCTCTACGGATGTCACCGGCTTCACATCCCCTCGACCGTTCTCATTCTTGACATTGGTATTACTGCTGAGAATAGTCCGGGGCATGAGTGCTGTGTCCTTGAGCCCCACCGAGCTCACCGTCGAGCTCACGCCCGCCGAGAAGATCGCCGGCCTGCACGGCGACCTGACCGTTCCGCTGACGGCGATCACCGGTGTCGAGGTCGTGCCGGACGCGCTCGCCGCCGCGCACGGACTGCGTGCGCCCGGGCTGTCCCTCCCCGGTGTCCGCAAGATCGGCACCTGGCGGACGCGGGACGGGGCGGAGTTCGTGGTCGCCGGCCGCGGCCAGGCCGGTGTCCGGCTCACCCTCACCGGGCAGAAGCTCGCCTCGGTGCTCATCGGCGACGACGCCGCCGAGGCCCTCGCCGAGCGCATCCGGGCCGCCCGGTGAGCGCCCCGCTGCCCGCCGGCGGGCGGGAGGTCGAGCTGCGGTTCCCCGGTCTCGACCGGGACCTCGCCGGCACCCTGACGCTGCCCGCCGGCACCGGGCCGTTCCCGGCCGCGGTGCTGGTCAGCGGTTCCGGCCCGGTGGACCGCAACTCCAACGCCCCGAGGCTGGCAATCGAGGCCACCCGGCAACTCGCCCATGCCCTCGCCCGCGCCGGAATCGCCTCGCTGCGCTACGACAAGCGCGGTGTGGGTGCCAGCCGGCTGCGGCGCGACGGCATCACCGAGGGCAAGGACGGCTGGAAGCGGGCCGGGCTGTTCGACAACGCCGACGACGTCGCTGCCGCCTTCGCCGCGCTCGCCGGCCGAACCGAGGCCGACCCGCAGCGGCTGTTCCTGATCGGCCACTCCGAGGGCGCCACTCTGGTCGCCCGCACCGCCGCCGGACTGCTCGCCGCACCGGCCGGCCCCCGTCCCGCCGGGGTCGTCCTGCTCTGCTGCGCAGGGGTGCCCGGCGATGCAGTGCTGCGGTGGCAGACCGCGACGATCGTCCCCACCCTGCCCACCCCGGTCCGGGCGCTGCTGCGGCTGCTGCGCGTCGACCTGGTGGCAAAGGTGTCCCGCAATCACGACAGGATCCGCGCCACCACCGGGGACCTCGCCCGCCTCGGCCTGGCCCGGATCAACGCCAGGTGGTTCCGCGAGTTCCTCGACTACGACCCGCGCCCGGACCTGGCCCGCCTCGACGTGCCGGTCCTCGCCGTCACCGGCAGCAAGGACCTGCAGGTCGATCCGGGTGACCTGGCCGTGATCGCGGCGACCGTGCCGGGCCCGGTGCAGACCTGGTGCGCCCCCGACGTCACCCACCTGCTGCGCACCCAGCCCGGCGCCCCGTCCCTGCGCGCGTACAAGGCGGAGGCCCGCCGCGCGGTCGACCCGGACGTCCTCGACCGGATCACCGGCTGGCTGACTACCCAGGCCGGCATGACCGTCGGCGGGTCGGCCACCCCCAGCCGGGTCGAGCCCCGCGTCACCCTGCCGCTGACAGCACCAACACGGCCGACCCCGCCACGGGCCTGACCCCCTGCTCCTCGTCGGACGGAACTGCCGCTCGCCGGAAAAGGGTCGGCACCCACGCAGTCACGGGTCCATCGGCTCGACAGCCCGGCCCGCGTGGTGGTGGAGGTCGCCGACCCGGGGTGAGCCTCTCTAGCCGAGCGAGGCGGTGAGCGTCACCGAGTCGGTGGTGACCTTTGAGCACGTCAGGTGCAGCGGCCCGGCGGTGACGCTCTGGCCCTCGGTGCACGACACGCTTGCGCCACCGGCGCCGAGGCTGGCCGTGCCGTCTTCGATACCGCTGAGGGTGAGCGTCGAACCGAGGACGTCGGCCTTGGCGCCGTCTCCGGAGAGGGTTACCGAGCACGACGTCCCGGAACACGAGACGTTGTCCGAGCTGAACCCCGAGCAGCCCGCGAGTGACCCCAGCGAGAGTCCGGCGGCGAGCAGCCCGCCGACGAGTCGGAGGGCGCGGGGCGGCGGCGAGGACATGCCGGGAGGGTAGGGGTGGA
>JAODNN010000171.1 GCA_025465355.1 Blastococcus sp.
TTAAGCACGCCGCCAGCGTTCGTCCTGAGCCAGGATCAAACTCTCCGTAGATGATTTGATCGCGGCTGAGAACCGAGAGTTGGCACTCTCGATATCAATCAACCAAAGGAATCCCCACCACGAGCCCAAAGACCCGCGGCACGGGGTTATTACTTGGCACTGACTTTCGGCACGCTGTTGAGTTCTCAAGGAGCGGACGCGCAGAAACTAGACCCTCTCGGGCTTCGTGTCTGGCGGGATGTCCAAACCAACTCCGCACTCGGATCTCCCCGCTGGGGCCGATCCGCTGCCCTCCCGGGCCGGTGCGGTGCGTGGAGAACAGTACACGACGTTCGGGGCCCCTTGCAGGGGGGTCCGGAGCGAGCTCCTGTTCATCCTGCTGCCGGTCACAACGCGGTGCCCCCCGGCGTGCTTCCGCCCGTCGGAGCGACCTGCGTCACGTGGGCCCCTTGCACGGGGGTCCGGACCGGGTCCTGCTCATCCTGCTGCCGGTCACAACGCGGCGCCCCCCTGCGTGCTTCCGCCCGTCGGAGCGACCTGCGTCACCTGGGCGGTGCCGTGGTCAGGCGACGCCGCGCGGCCGGAACTGGACGCTCACCCGTGGGCCCACGGGCTTCGTCGTCTTCGGGATGCAGTGCTCCCACGTGCGCTGACAGGAGCCGCCCATGACCACCAGGTCCCCGTGGCCCAGCGGGAAGCGGATGCTGCGCCCACCGCCGCCCGCCGGCCGGAGCAGCAGGGGGCGGGGAGACCCGAACGAGACGATCGCGACCATCGTGTCCGATGACCGGCCGCGCCCGATCCGGTCACCGTGCCAGGCCACGCTGTCCCGCCCGTCCCGGTAGAGGCACATACCCGCACTGACGAATCGTTCGCCGAGCTCCGCCGCGTAGTGGCGGTTGAGGGCGGCGCGCGCATCGGCCAGCAGGGGGTGCGGCAGCTGCTCGTCGCCGCCGTACCAGCGCAGGAGGCGCGGGACGGTGACCTGCCGCTCGTACATCTGCCGACGGTCCTCCCGCCACCCGATGTCACCGAGCAGGACCTCGAGGACGTCGTCCGAACCCGACACCCAGCCGGGGAGGTGGTCCACCCACGCACCGTCGGTCAGCTCGTGCCGGACCACCCGGCCGGCCAGAGCGGTGAGCGTGGCCTCCTCGGCGAGGTCCCACATCGACGGCTGGTGGGCGAGGGTCATGCCGGCACGCTACCCCCGGTTTCGCACATGTGTGCGAAAACCTGTGGACGACGGTTCCGCCGCACGGCCGCGGGTGACCGCCCGCCTGCTCCTGCCGGTGAGGTCGACGAAGGCGTACCCGCGGTGACGGTAGAAGGCGATGATCGTCGGCAGCGCGGCCACGGTGGCCGCGTCCCCGCTGCGTGCGTTGTGCATGAGGATCACCGGGTGGGCCTGGCTGCTGCCGGCCTCGGCCCGGCTGATGATCCGCTTGACCCAGACCGACGAGGCCGAGCCGCGGGCCTTCCAGTCCTCGGTGTCGACCGACCAGTTCCAGACGCTCATGTGGCGTGCCCGTGCGAGGGCGAGGGTGGTGTTGTTGTACGAGCCGTACGGCGGCCGGAAGAAGCAGGGCGCGCCCCCCACGATCCTGGACTGCTCGGCGCTCGCCTTGTCCATCTCCGCGGCCTGAGCAGACGCCGACAGCCTCACCATGTCGGGGTGGCTCCAGGTGTGGTTACCGAGCAGGAACCCGTGGGTCTTCTCCGTGACCACCGTCGCCGGGCTGACCGCCTGGTTGACGCCGATGTTGAAGAAGGTTCCTGCAACGCGATGGGCCTGGAGGAGCGCCAGGACCGCGCGGCTGTTGGCCCCGGGACCGTCATCGAAGGTGAGGGCGATGGTCTTGCCCCTTCCCGGCGCGTAGTGGTGGACCCCGTACGGGGCAGCCGGGCAGGAGGACGCCACGGAAGCAGCGGCCCTCGGCACGGGCACGGTGGCCGACGGGGCTGCCTGCACCGCGGGAAGCCCGACGGTGAAGGCCCCGGCCAGCAGTGCGGCGAGCGGTCCCCGGCCGCGGCGACGACGTCGTTCCCCCATGCTGCGCACGCCCCGATCCCCTTGAGCTGCTCCGGCTCCTGATCAGGATCGGTCGGGGACACCTCAGGGAACAGGGCCGTTCGCCTTCAGCCGGTACGGACCTCCGGCGCGATCAGGCGGTGAGGGCCAGCGCGAACGGCAGCACGGCCGCGGCGCCTGCCCGTCGCAGTGCACGACCGGCGACGGTCACCGTCCAGCGGGAGTCGGCGAGGTCGTCGACGAGGAGGATCGGGGCCGACCCGGCCTCGACCAGCCGCTCGCGGAGCTCAGGCCCGACGACGATGCGGTCCCACACGGCCGCGAGCCGGAACGCGCTGTTGCCCCCCGGCTGACCGGTCGGTCCACCGTGCTGCAGCGTCAGCTCTCCGAGATAGGGCAGCCGGCCGAGGCGGGCCAGCCCCTGGGCCAGGCCGGTCACCAGCTGCGGGCGACGCCGCGACGGCATCGCCACGACCGCACCCGGGCGCTGCTTCCAGTCCCAGGACGCGAGCACACGCGCGCACGCGCGGAGCAACTCGTCGTCGGGCGGCACGTCGGAGAGCGAACGGCGCACCGGGACGTCGAAGGCGGCGTCCGGGTCCTCCTCGATCGCCGGTGCCTCGAGGTCGAGGGTCACGGTGCCGCCGATGCCGTCGTCCCCGAGGAGGGTGCGCAGCCGCTGACCCCAGCCGAGGTCGGTCAACCGGGCGACGGCGCGGCCCGGCTCGAGCTGGTCGCCGGCCGCGATCTTGCCCTTCACGTCGACCCCGAGACGGTCCGCGCCGGTCGGCCACTGTGCGCGCGGCGCGAGCTCCACGCCGGGGCGGTCGAGCGCGGCCGCGGCCGCATTCGCAGCCGCCGCCGGGACGTCGGAGGAGTACCAGGCGCCGGCGCAGACGTCGCACCGGCCGCAGGGCGCCGCCGTCGGGTCGTCGAGAGCATGCTGCAGGAACGCCATTCGGCACTCGGCCTCCTCGACCGGCCGGGCGTAGGCGATCATCGACCGCTGCTCGGCCTCCCGGGTGCGGGTGACCCGGGCGTACCGGTCTGCGTCGTAGACCCACGGGCGCCCGGTCGAACGCCAGCCACCCTGCACCCGCTCCACCGCACCGTCCACGGCGAGGACCTTGAGCAGCAGCTCGAGCCGGGAGCGGCGGACGTCGGCCACAGTCTCCAGCCGCGCCACCGACCATGCCTTGCCATCGGCCATCGCGGTCAGCACCGCGGCCGCGTGGTCCTCCCGGGGCATGGACGACGTCGCGAACCACTGCCAGATCGCGAGGTCCTCCGGGCCGGGCAGCAACAGGACGTCGGCGTGCTCGACCGCGCGGCCGGCGCGGCCCACCTGCTGGTAGTAGCTCACCGGCGAGGACGGCGCACCCAGGTGGACGACGAAGCCGAGGTCGGGTTTGTCGAAGCCCATGCCCAGCGCCGACGTGGCCACCAGCGCCTTCACCCGGTTCTCCCGGAGCGCCTCCTCGGCGTCCTTGCGGTCGGCGTCGTCGAGCCGGCCCGTGTAGGCACGCACCTCGAACCCGGCCTCGCGCAGCAGGGCGGCCGTCTCCTCGGCGGCGGCGACGGTCAGCGTGTAGACGATGCCGCTGCCGGGCAGGTCGCCCAGGTGCGCGGCCAGCCAGGCGAGGCGGGCGCGGTCGGAGGGGAGCCGGAGCACGCCCAGCCGCAGCGAGTCCCGGGCCAGCGGACCGCGGACCGTGGTGACGTCGACGCCACCGGCGCCCAACTGCTCGGCGACGTCGGCCACCACCCGCTCGTTGGCCGTGGCGGTGGTCGCGAGCACGGGCGTGCCGGCCGGCAGTGTGCCCAGGAGGTCGCGGATCCGGCGGTAGTCGGGGCGGAAGTCGTGCCCCCAGTCGGAGACGCAGTGGGCCTCGTCGACGACCAGGAGCCCGCACCGCGCCACGAGCCCAGGCAACTGCTCCTCCCGGAATCGTGGGTTGGTCAGCCGTTCCGGGGAGACCAGCAGCACGTCGACGTCATCCGCCGCCAGGCGTGCCGCGACGTCGTCCCACTCGGTCATGTTGGCGCTGGAGATCTCCACCGCCCGGATGCCGGCACGGGCGGCGGCGGCCACCTGGTCGCGCATCAGGGCGAGCAGCGGACTGACGAGCAAGGTGGGGCCCTTGCCCCGACGGCGCAGGAGCGCCGTGGAGACGAAGTAGACCGCCGACTTGCCCCAGCCGGTGCGCTGCACGACGAGTGCCCGCTGCGAGCGCTCGACCAGCGCGGCCACCGCGGCGTCCTGCCCCTCACGGAACTCCGCGTCAGGGCGGCCGGTCAGCTCGCGGAGGATCTCCAATGCCTCCCCGGCGAACGCCGGAGCGAGATCGGACTGCAGCGCAGCGGTGCTCATGCCGACGACAGTAGGCAGCCCGGACGACAGAACGGGCCGATGGAGTGGGCCTGGGGACGACGGGGGAGAATCCACAGCGATGAGACCGCCGGACAATCACGTGCACAGCAGGTGGTCCTGGGACACCCCCGGGTCCTCGACGATGCAGAAGGCCTGTGAGCGCGCCGTCGCCCAGGGCCTGCCCGCGATCGCCTTCACCGAGCACCTCGACTTCACCGACTGGCTGGAGAACGACGCCGCGACGGCGCGGGGACTGATCGACCGACACCCGGCGCACCAACTGCCGATCGACGTCGAGGGCTACTTCGCCGAGCTCGCCGAGTGCCGCGAGCGGTTCCCGGAGCTGCGGATCTGGTCCGGCGTCGAGACCGGCGAGCCGCACCTGTTCGCCGCCAGCGTCGCAGCACACCTGCACAACTCCCCCGTCGACCGCGTGCTCGGCTCGCTCCACTCGCTGAGCCTCGACGGCCGCCTGGTCGGCGTCGGGAGCCTGCTCTACGTGGACGCGGACGCGACCATGCGCCGGTACCTCGGCGAGGTGGTCGGGATGATCGAGGGCAGCGACGTCTTCCAGGTGCTCGCCCACGTCGACTTCCCGCGCCGCTACTGGCCGGGCGGCCCGCAGCGGTACCAGGAGAAGGACTACGAGGAGGAGTACCGGGCGGTCTTCCGAGCGCTGGCGGGCACCGGCCGGGCGCTGGAGATCAACACCAGCAGCCCCCTCGCATCGGCCGACCAGGTCCGCTGGTTCTACGAGGAGGGCGGCGAGGCGGTCAGCTTCGGCAGCGACGCCCACGCACCGACGGCGGTCGGGCAGAAGTTCGACCTCGCGGTGGACGTCGCCGAGGCCGCCGGTTTCCGGCCCGGCCGCGACCGGTTCGACTTCTGGCGACGCTGAGCGCCGGCGTGGCCGGCCCCGTCGTCCGCGATGCGACCGAGCAGGACGCCGCGGCCTGCGCCGCGGTGTACGCCCCGTACGTCACGGACACTGCGATCACGTTCGAGTACGAGCCTCCGACAGCGGCGGACATGGCCGTGCGCATCGCCGCCGCCCAGCGCGCGCACGCCTGGCTGGTGCTGGAGGACGACGGCCGGGTGGTCGGGTACGCCTACGCCGGCCCCCACAAGGAGCGGGCTGCCTACCGCTGGTCGTGCGAGGTCAGCATCTACCTCGAGTCGGGACGACGGCGTCGCGGCGGCGGGCGCGCCCTCTACGAGGCGCTGCTCTCGCGGCTGGCCGAACGCGGTTTCCGCACCGCCGTCGCCGGCATGACGCTGCCGAACGAGGCGAGCGTCGGCCTGCACCGCGCTCTGGGCTTCGAGCCGGTCGGCATCTACCGCCGGATCGGCTGGAAGCACGGGGCCTGGCACGACGTCGCCTGGGCCCAGCGGGCGCTCGGTCCGGGTGGGGCGCACACGGAGAAGGGCTCCTGGGACGGCGCTCCGCCGTCCCAACTGCGGTGATTCCTTCGGGTCAAGTACTTCACCGCTAAGCAATCTGGCACTAGGGTCGCTCGGGTGAACCCGACGCAGCGTTCCGCCCCTCGCGTGGTCATCGCCCTCGGTGGCAACGCGATGACCGGCCCCGACGGCTCAGCCGCGCCGACGGCGCAGCGCGACGCCATTCGGGAGGCGGCCGGTCACATCGCCGAGGTCGCCGCGGCCGGCGTCGAGGTCGTGCTGACCCACGGCAACGGCCCCCAGGTCGGGAACCTGCTGGTCAAGAACGAACTGGCCGCGCAGGTCGTGCCGCCGGTGCCGCTGGACTGGTGTGTGGCGCAGACTCAGGCGACCATCGCCTTCACGCTCACCGACGAGCTGGACGCCGCCCTGGCAGCGCGCGGCCTGTCCCAGCGGACCGCGGGGCTGGTCACCCGCACCCTCGTCGACGCCGACGATCCGCACTTCCGGGAACCGTCCAAGCCGGTCGGCCGGTTCCTGCCGAAGGACGAGGCGGAACGGTTCATCGCACTCGGTCAGACCTGGGAGGACCGCGGCGAGAAGGGCTGGCGCCGCGTCGTGGCCTCCCCCGAACCCAAATCGGTCGTCGACGCCCCGGCGATCCACGCACTGGCCGCGTCCGGGTTCGTCGTGGTCTGCGCCGGTGGCGGCGGCATCCCGGTGGCGGACGACGGCCGGGACGGGCCCGGGCTGCGCGGCGTCGAGGCCGTCATCGACAAGGACCTCACCGCCGCGATCCTCGCTCGCGACCTGGACGCCGACACCCTGGTCATCGCGACCGACGTCCCCAACGTCATGGTCGACTTCGGGACGCCGGCCGCCCGGCCGCTGGGTCGGGTGACCGCAGCGGAGCTGCGGGAACACGCTGCAGCCGGTCAGTTCGCGCGCGGCAGCATGGGCCCCAAGGTCGACGCCGTGCTCCGCTTCATCGACCGCGGCGGCAAGCGCGCCGTCATCACGTCCCTGGAACACATCGCCGACGCCGTCTCCGGAGACGACGCCGGCACCGTCCTGACCGCCTGAACATCCAGCCACCCCCACCCGGAAGGAATCCCTGTGCCCGCACCGATCGAGGTCCGCAAGGTCCCGCTGCACAACGTCAGTGACGCCTCAGAGCTGGCCAAGCTCATCGACGACGGCGTGCTGGAGGCCGACCGCGTCGTCGCCGTCATCGGCAAGACCGAGGGCAACGGCGGCATCAACGACTACACCCGGATCATCGCCGACCGCGCGTTCCGCGAGGTGCTGGTCGAGAAGGGCAGCCGGCCGATGGAGGAGGTCAAGCAGATCCCGATCGTGTGGTCCGGCGGTACGGACGGCGTGATCAGCCCGCACGCAACGATCTTCGCCACCCTGCCCGAGGACTCGGTCGAGAAGACCGACGAGCCGCGGCTGACGGTCGGCTTCGCGATGAGCGAGGTGCTGCTGCCCGAGGACATCGGCCGCATCTCGATGGTGGAGAAGGTCGCCGACGGCGTGCGCCGGGCGATGAAGGAGGCCGGCATCACCGACCCGGCCGACGTCCACTACGTACAGACCAAGACGCCCCTGCTGACGATCGAGACGATCCGCGACGCGCACGAGCGCGGTCAGACGACGTACATGGACGAGCCGCACGGCTCGATGGACCTCTCCAACGGCACGACCGCGCTGGGCATCGCCGTGGCTCTGGGCGAGATCGAGATGCCGACGCAGGACCAGGTCATGCGCGACCTGTCGCTGTTCTCGTCGGTCGCCTCCTGCTCCTCCGGCGTCGAGCTGGACCGCGCGCAGATCGTGGTCGTCGGCAACGCCCGCGGGCACGGCGGCAACTACCGCGTCGGCCACTCGGTCATGAAGGACGCCCTCGACCAGGACGGCATCTGGAACGCCATCCGCGAGGCCGGCCTCGAGCTGCCCGAGCGGCCGCACCACACGGATCTCGGTGACCGTCTGGTCAACGTCTTCCTCAAGTGCGAGGCCGACCCCACCGGCAAGGTGCGGGGACGCCGCAACGCCATGCTCGACGACTCCGACGTCTCCTGGCACCGCCAGATCAAGGCGACCGTCGGTGGCGTGACCGCGTCGGTGACCGGTGATCCGGCCGTCTTCGTGTCAGTCGCCGCGGTGCACCAGGGTCCGTCCGGCGGCGGCCCCGTCGCCGCGATCGTGCGCGCGTAACGAGTTCGCCCGTCGAGAGCGGGGAAATGTGCCTTCTGACGCTCGTTCAGAGGCGCGTTTCCCCGCTTTCGGCGTTGATGCGGACTCGCCGGAGCGGGGCCGTGTCGTCGTCGAAGGGAACGCGTCGGAGCCTCGTGGTGCCGGCGTCCGAGGGGACGCGCCGCAGCCGCCGGGTGTCGTCGTGCAGCGGGACGGATCGCAGCCGGGCGCTCGTGTTCTCCGGGACGACGGGCCGCAGCCGGGCGGGTCGGTCGCCGGGCGCGATCGGCAGGACGAAGCGGTAGGTCGTCTCGACGTCCTGGACGGCGAACAGGTGGTCGTCGGGACCGGCCCGGTGCAGCACGAGGGTGTCCAGTCGCTCGGCCACCTTGTGCAGCGCCTCGGCGTCCGAGACGTCGATGACCGTGTTGCCGGGCGTGAAGCGGGTGACCGGCAGGATCCGGGCCGCGTTCTTCATCAGGAAGTCGTCGGCCGGGTCGCCGCCGGAGCGCGACCGGCCGATCCAGGCGGCGATCCCCAGCACGATCAGCGAGAGACCGAGGACGGCGCCGGCGGCGATGCGGGCGAGCTCGAGGGGCACCGGGTGCCCGAGCAGGGTGAAGTGCCGTGGCGAGACCTGCTCGACGGTCACCGGGGTTGCCGCGGAGGGGCTCAGCGCGGTGTCCGCATTCCCGGTCAGCTTCAACGCCGTCGGGGTCAGGCTGAACGCCAGGCCCGGCAGCGACGACGCGGTGAACGGATGGCCGGAGACGGTGCCGGAGGCGTCCAGCCTGGGCGAGATGGTCAGCGTGGCGTCGTTGCTGCCCGAGCCGACTTCCGCGTAGTGCCGAGCGAGGAGTTGCGCGGCGGCGTCCGACTGGACCACCACCGAGGCCGTCGTCGTCCCGCCCGCGACGGGGACCGTCGCGCCCCGGCCGACGTCCGCGGTCCAGCCGTCCGGCGCGGCGATCGACACGGCGAGCCGGAGGTTTCCCCGTAGACCGGTCAGCCCGGCGGCCTCGAGGGTGGCCCGGAACGACACGGTCAGGTCGCCGGTCAGCTTCGTGTAGATGGGGTCGCCGGTGACGATGCGGCCGGTCGGGTAGGTCGTGCCAGGCACCGCCGTCCCGGTGTAGAAGTACCGGCCCTGCTGCGTCACCGCGACCGTGCTCGAGTCGGTCTGCGTCGCGGGCAGCGCAAGCAGGACGCCCCCGCCGGCGGCGGCGAGGAGGGCCACGATCCCGGAGACGAGGGTCACCTGACGCGCGACTGCTCTGGCGGGCAGCGAGTAGACGCGCGCCCGACGAGGCTGCCGGCGGCCGCGGCGGCGGCCGCGGGGCTTCTGCACGGCGGCCAGCACGCCGGCCCCGGCGACCCCGATGAGCGCGAGGGCTCCCGGCGAGCGGATGGCGGAGAGCGCCTTTCCACCGTGCGGGATGCGGAGGAAGAGCTTGCCCAGAACCTGGTCCTGCGACGGGTGGTCCTCGTCGAGCCAGGTGTTGTTGTCGCCCTCGATCACGAACCGGTCGCCGTCCATCGCGACGATCCGGTGCATGACGGTCGTCTTCAGCGAGACGCTGCGGTAGGCGACGACGTCCCCGACGGAGTACGAGGGAGCCGAACGCAGGATCGCCAGGTCACCGGTATGGAACCGCGGCTGCATGCTGACGCCGTGCGTGCTGACGTACGTCGCCGAGCCGCCGAGCGAGAGCGGCCAGAAAAGCCACACAGCCGCCAGCATCAGCGCGATAGCGGCGCTGATACTGGCGGCTCTGGTGGCGGCATTCATCGGAAGGCACCGATCCAGGGTCAGGCGGGGGCAGCCCGTTCGGCCGCCCCCGCCTGATCCGAAGAAGGGTTACTGGCCCCCGACCGTCAGGCCCACGGTGTCGAATGCGTCGACGCCGGCGGTGGTCGCGCAGGTGTACTTCTGGGCCGGGGCGGTGCCGCTCAGGATGCAGGTGTAGTTACCGAGGACGGTGGCGCCGTTCTTGAGCGTCATGGTGCCCGTCTCGGTCGTCAGGGTCGTGGACGTGTGGAAGACGACGCTGGACAACTTGCTGTTGTCCGTACTGTCCCGGACGTAGTCGATGGAGTCGACGGTGGCGCCGGTGACGGTCGCCTCGCCGTAACCGAGGACGGCGTCACCGGCCGACAGGTCGTTGCTGGCGGTGTAAGCGGAGGTGGCGACGGCGGCAGCGGCAACCGCGACACCGGCGAGCAGAACGCGCGACTTGCGCATTTCAGTTGTCCTGTTCTCTCAGTGGCCCAGGCCCCGCTCGTGAGCACCGGTTTTCCGGGTAACGGCGGCTGCGCCTTGTGATGACGCTGAATCTTCGGCCGTGTGACCCGTGGGCTTTATGCGAAATGCGGGACAGAATCGAAGACGTGATGCAGGAGGTGGGTCAGCAGCTCGGAAATGTCGACACGTCGACCGTTATGGCCATTTCCGCGAGGTCGGGCCCGGCGCTCAGACCTGCGCGAGGAACTCTGCGGGCACGGCGCTGACCAGCCAGATCGCGTTGTCGGAGCGGGTAAAGACGGCACCGGTCGCGACCATTCCGGCGGCGTCGACCCGCAGCACGACAGGGCGCCCATGACGCCGGCCCACGCGGAGGGCGGTGTCGGCGTCGGCGCTCAGGTGGACGGCATGGCGGCGTCCGGGTCGCAGGCCCTCGGCCAGGATGGCCGGCAGGTGCCGATCCGCCGTGCCATGGAAGAGCACGGCCGGCGGCGTCAGAGGTCGGTAACCGAGGACGACGTCGACGCTGTGGCCCTGGGAGGCGCGGATGCGCGTGCCCGCCTCGTCGAAGGCGAAACGGCGCTTGTCGTTTGCGGCAACGACGTGCTCGAGTTCCGCGCGGGTGAGGAGAAGGCCATGGGCGCCGAGGGCGCCGAGCAGGTCGTCGACGCCGGCCCAGCCCGCCGCATCCAGGGTCAGCCCGATGCTCGAGGGCTCGTGGCGCAGGACGTAGGACAGCCGCTTGCTGACCCGCACGACGTCCACGGAGCCAGTGTCGGCGGGAGACAGCTGTGCTGCCGCAGAACGAGTGCGACGAACGCGTGGTGATCAGCGACTGACGGCCACGAGTTCGTCGCACTCGCCGAAGTCAGGCGCCGCGGGCCTCCTCGGCGAGCGCGGCCAGGGCCTTCTCGAAGCACTCCTGCGGCGGCTGCACGAGCCCGGCGCCGACCTGACCGGTGCCGGCCACCCGCCCGGCCATGCCGGTGTTGATCTGCGGCAGCCAGCCGGTGCGTGCGACCTTGAGGACGTCGATCCCCGTCGGCGAGCCGCGGAAGCCCATGATCGGGATCGCCATCGCCGGGTTCTCGGTGAGCGTGAGCTGGTACATCCGCTCGGTCGTCGCCAGCGCGTCGGGGACGGTGCCGCCCACGAACCGGACGATCGCCGGCGCGGCGGCCATCGAGAAGCCGCCCACGCCGTAGGTCTCCATGATCGCGGAGTCGCCGATGTCCGGGTTGGCGTCCTCGGGCCCGTAGTCGCCGAGGTAGAGGCCGACCGGCGTCTGGGCGGGGCCGGTGAACCAGCGGTCGCCGGTGCCGGCGGTCTGGATGCCGAACTCGGTGCCGTTGCGCGCCATCACGGTGACCATCGACGAGCCGGGGACGTCGCGGGCGGCGTCCATGGCCAGCTTCGCCGTCGGCATGCCGAGGTTGAGGAAGAAGTGCTCGTTGCCGCCGATGAAACGCAGTACCGCGGCTATGTCGTCGGAGGAATGGCCGGACGAGAGCGCATCGACGGCCACGATCGCCGGGGACAGCTCGCGCAGCGCCATCAGCGAGCCGGCGCGGTTGCGGTTGTGCCCCTCGTCGCCCATCTGCAGCATCTGGGCGAGGATCGCCTTGACATCGATCGGGTCGGCGCCGGCCTCCAGCGGCGCGCGCACGGCAGCCGACAGGATCGGGCCCAGCACGTCGCGCATCCAGGCCAGCCGGGTGAGCACCTCGTCGTTGTAGGCGCCCATCCGCAGGACCTTGCCGAGGCCCTCGTTGAGGTTGCAGAACGCCCGGCCGCCGTGCACCGGGTCCTCCAGGCACCACATCCACATCGACGGGCTGGTCACGCCGGCCATCGGCCCGACGGTGCGGTGGTGGTGGCACGGCTCGAGCGTGATCTCACCCGCGGCCAGGATCCGCTCGGCGTCCGCGGGGTCGGTGGCCCAGCCCTCGAACAGGCAGGCGCCGATCAGCGCGCCGCGCATCGGGCCGGAGGCGTTCTCCCACGTCAGCGGCGGCCCCGAGTGCAGCAGCGTGCGGTCCTGCAGGTCCAGGACGACGCGTGCCGGCCGGACGTCGACCAGCACGGACCCGGCCGCGAGCAGCCGCTCGACGGCGACCCGGTTGGCCGTCGCCCGTCGCGGGTCGAGCGCCAGTGCGGCGAGGTCGTCCGCGCGGCCGAAGCCCGGCGGCCGCCAGTCGACGTCGTGCACCTCGGCGCCCTGCGCGCGCAGCGCGTCGGAGAAGACGTCGACACCGGCGGCGACGATGGCCGGCGGTGCGCTGAGCAGCCCACCCAGCGGCTCGCTCATGAGGAGGCTCCCAGCAGGTCGAGGGCGTACCGCGTGGCCGCGGAATTGGAGGAGAAGACGGCCGCACCGGCGGCGGCGAGAGCATCGGCCTGCCGGCTCCAGCCCTGCGGATCGGCCTCGGTGCCGATCAGCGCGACGACGACCGGCAGGTTGCCCGCCGTCGCACGCGCGGCGGTCAGCGCGGGCACCAGGGCGCCGGCCGGGTCGGGGTCGGCCCCGTACCCGAGGACGACGTCCAGCAGCAGCACCGCGGGCTCGCCGGACGCCGCCAGCGACGTGATCGCCTCGAGCCGCAGCGTCGGGTCGATCATCGGGTGCGCGCGGCCGACGGTCAGGGCGTCGTCCCCGAAGTCGATGACGACGTGACCCTTGGCGGACAGGTCGGTCCCGAGGTCGAGCTCCGGCTTCAGCGGGGTGTTCGAGCGGATGTCGCCGAGCGCCGGGGCGGCGAGCAGCATGGCCTCGTCGGCGAGCGTCCCGCCCGAGTAGAGGCCCTTCAATGTCGCGCCCGGAACCGCGGATTCGGCAGGTCCCGGGCGCGACGGCCAGGTGGGGACGTCCAGTCCCATGTCCCGCAGGAGTGCCTCGACTGCCGCGGTCAGGTCCGGGGTGTCCGCCGAGAGGACGGCGGAGCGCACCGGCACCGAGAGTTCGGCCGCGGCGGCGGACACGGATGCCTCCACCGACGGCGCCGGGGGCTTGGAGACCAGCAGGACCCGCTCGGTCGCCGGATCGGCATCCAGGGCAGCGAGCGCATCCAGCGTGGCGAGCCCGCCCACGGCCTCGGAGAGGTCACGACCGCCGACGCCCAGGACGTGCGAGACCCCCACGCCGGCGGCGTCGAGCAGGCAGGAGACCTGCTGCGCGCCGGTGCCGGAGGCGGCGACCAGGCCCACCGGCCCGGGCCGGACGACGTTGGCGAAGCCCAGGGCGACGCCGGAGACGATCGCGGTGCCGCAGTCCGGGCCCATCACCAGCACGCCGGACCGGTGTGCCGCCTCCTTCAGCGCGACCTCGTGCTCGACGGACACCCCGTCGGAGAAGACCAGCACGCTCCGGCCGGCGGCGATCGCGTCCGCCGCCTCCGCGACCGCGTACTGCCCGGGGACGCTGATGATGGCCAGCGCGGATCCGTCGGCGAGTTCGTCGAGCCCGGCGCCGATCGTGCGCTGCGGGACCGCAGTGGCGGTGCCGGTCGACCGCTCGCGGGCCGCGAGGGCGGCGTCCACGGCCGCGACCGCGGAAGCGAGGGCGTCCTCGTCCTCCGCGCGGATCGCGATCAGTAGTTGCTCCGGCGAGGTGGGGGCCTCGGGCGCGAGGCCCATGTTCGTGGCGAGCTCGAGATTCAGCGGCGTCGCCATCGCGACCAGGACGCCGGTGACGCCGGCCAGGGCCGCAACGTCGCGGCTCACCTGCATCAGCTTCACCGAGTCGGCGTAGACGCCGGAGCGCAGCGTGACCGAGCGCGCGCCGGAAGGGACGGGAGGGGCCGCCGAGGGCGGTGTGGCGCTCACCTGCAAGACCGTACCCAGAGATGTCTCAGTGGTGAAGTACCTGTAGAAAAGAGCAATAACGATTTAGCACTGAGGTACTTCCGCAGCCTCGTGGCGCGTGACACATTGACGCCTCCCGACGTGGGCGACACCCGTCGTCCGGCACCGGATCGAGTCGGAAGTGCACGTCAAGGAGGCACTCGGATGGCGTTCAGCTGGAAGCTTCACGGGGACGGCAAGACCCCGCCGTTGGGCGAGGCCGTCGCCCCGGACGAGCGCTTGACCTGGCCGCGAACCATCGGCATCGGCGCTCAGCACGTGGTCGCCATGTTCGGCGCCACCTTCGTCTTCCCGATCGTCATGGGGCTCGACCCCAACCTGGCGATCATGATGAGCGGGATCGCGACGATCATCTTCCTGCTCATCGTGAACGGGAAGATCCCCAGCTACCTCGGCACCAGCGCATCGTTCGTCGGCGGTGTCGCCGCGATCCGCGCCCAGGGTGGGAGCTCGGCCGACGTGGTCGGCTCGATCCTCATCGCGGGCGCCGTCCTGGCGCTCGTGGGCCTGCTCATCCACTTCCTCGGCGCGACCGTGGTGCACCGTGTGCTGCCCCCGGCCGTCACGGGCGCGGTGGTCATGCTCATCGGGTTCAACCTGGCCCCGGTGGTCGCCGGCATCTACTGGCCGCAGGACCAGTGGGTCGCGCTGCTCACGATGATCTTCGTGATCGTCTGCTCCCTGGTCCTTCGTGGATTCCTCTCCCGCATCGCCATCCTGCTGGGCCTGGTCTTCGGCTACCTGGTCTCCTGGCTGTGGGACACCCTCGGTGGCCAGATCACCTCGGTGACCCCGGTCAGTGGCGGCAAGGCCGTCCCCCACTTCCGCACCGACTTCAGCAACGTCGACAAGGCCGACTGGTTCGGTCTGCCGCACTTCACCACGCCGCACTTCAGCTTCAACTTCACGCTGCTGGTGCTCCCCGCCGTGATCGCGCTGATCGCGGAGAACGCCGGCCACGTGAAGGCGGTCAGTGAGATGACCAAGCGCGACCTCGACCCCATGCTGGGCCGCGCCATCTTCGCCGACGGCGTCGCCACCGTCGTCTCGACGTCGGTGGGAGGCTCGCCGACGACCACCTACGCCGAGAACATCGGTGTCATGGCCGCGACCCGCGTCTACTCGACCGCGGCGTACTACGTGGCGGCCGTCGTGGCCATCGTCCTGGGCCTGTGCCCGAAGTTCGGCGCGCTGGTCGCCTCCACTCCGGGCGGCGTTCTCGGCGGGATCACCGTGATCCTCTACGGGATGATCGGCCTGCTGGGCGCGAAGATCTGGAAGGAGAACCGGGTCGACTTCGCCAACCCCATCAACCTGGTGCCGCTGGCCGCAGGGATCATCATCGCGATCGGCAACGTCGCCCTGAACTTCAGCAGCACCTTCTCGCTGCAGGGCATCGCGTTCGGCACGATCGTGGCGGTCGTCGGCTGGCATGTGGCCCGCGTCCTGGCACCCGCCGAGCTGCGCGAGGCCCTGCGCAGCGAAGCCGGGTACTACGGCGGCACCGGTGCCAGCGGTGAGTCCGCCGACCCGTCGTCCGTCGACTCGCTCGGTCAGCCCGGCACCAACCGCACAACCCGATAGGAACGCACAACCCGTGAAACCCGCTCCGTTCCGTTACGCCGACCCCGGCACCCTCGACGAGGCCCTGGAGGTTCTTTCCGCCGAAGGTGAGGGCGCCAAGGTGCTGGCCGGCGGCCAGTCGCTGCTCCCGCTGCTCTCCATGCGGCTCGCAGCGCCGGCCACGCTGGTGGACATCAACCGGGTGCCCGGCCTCGACACCGTCGAGGCCACCGGGGACGGCGTACGAGTCGGAGCCCTCGTACGACACGCACACCTGCTCCATGACGCCGCCGCCGCGCGGATCCAGCCGCTGCTGGCCCGCGCGACGGCGAACGTCGCCCACCCGGCCATCCGCAACCGGGGCACCACGGTCGGCTCCATCGCGCACGCCGACCCCTCGGGCGAGATGACCTCGGTCCTCGCCCTCACCGACGGCTCCGTCTCCGTCGCCACACCCGGCGGCGTCGAGACCATCGCCTGGCGCGACTTCTTCGTCGGCCCGCTCGAGACCTCGATCCACGGTCCGGCGGTCGTCACGTCTGCCTACTTCCCGGCCCTGCCCGCCCGATCGGGCACCGCCTTCAGCGAGGTCGCCCGCCGGAAGGGCGACTACGCGGTGTGCGGCGCCGGCGTCGTCGTCACCCTGGACGAGGACCGCCGCGTCGCCGCCGTCCGCGCCGCCTACATCTCCGTGGGGCTGACGCCCGAGGTGCATGATCTGACCGACGCCGTCGCGGGTCAGCCCGCCGAGAAGGCCGACTGGGCCGCCGCCGGTTCGCTGGCACGCACGCTGGTCGACCCGGACACCGACATCCACGCCAGCGCTGACTACCGGCGCCTGCTGGTCGGCGTCCTCACCGAACGAACGCTGGCCTCCGCCGCCGCGGAAGCTGTGGGGGGAATGGAATGAGCACCGATACCGAACGGACCGTGAGCATCACCGTGAACGGTGTTCCACGTGAAGCAACCGTTCCCGTACGCCGGCTGCTGTCGGACGCGCTGCGCCACGACCTGGGGCTGACCGGCACGCACGTCGGCTGCGAGCACGGCGTCTGCGGCGCCTGCACGGTGCTGGTGGACGGCGACCCGGTGCGCTCCTGCCTGATGCTGGCCGTGCAGGTGGACGGGCGCGAGGTGACCACCGTCGAGGGCCTGGCCCGTGACGACGACCGCGGCGGGCAGGTGCTGCACCCGGTGCAGGAGGCCTTCCGCGAGTGCCACGCGCTCCAGTGCGGCTTCTGCACCCCGGGCTTCCTGACGACGATCGCCGCCGGACTCGAGAAGCGGGACAACTCGATCGAGCTCACCGAGGAGGAGGTCGACGAGATGGTCGGCGGCAACCTCTGCCGGTGCACGGGCTACGCCAACATCAAGAAGGCCGTCCGCCACGCCAACGCCGCGATGCGGGACGCCCAGTGACGACGAAGCTCTTCGGTGAGCCGGTCCGCCGGCGCGAGGACGCCCGGCTGATCATCGGCAAGGGCCGCTACCTCGACGACATCGGCACGACCGCGACGCTGGCCGCCGCGTTCGTGCGCAGCCCGCATGCCCATGCCCGGATCGTCGACATCGACGCCGAGGCGGCGTTGGACGTCGAGGGCATCGTGGCGATCTACACCTACGAGGACCTCACCGGCGCCCTGGCCGAGCCGCTGCCGGTGCTGATCCCGCACCCGCAGCTGACCGCACCGCGCACCGGTTACCCGCTGGCCAACGGTGAGGTGAACCACGTCGGCGAGCCGATCGTCATGGTCGTCGCGACCGACCGGTACATCGCCGAGGACGCCTGCGACCGGATCCTGGTCACCTACGAGGAGCTGCCGGTCGTCGTCGGCGTGGACGCCGCCCGGGAGGCGGCGCACGCCGTGCACGAGGAGATCCCGGACAACGTCGCCGCCCGGCACCACCAGGAGACCGGGGACGTCGAGCCGGCCCTGGCCGCGTCGAAGAACACGCTCTCGTTCACGCAGTACATCGAGCGCAGCGCCTGCACGCCGATGGAGGGCAAGGGCGTGCATGCCCGCTGGGACGCCGACGACTCGTCGCTGCGCGTCTACACGAGCACCCAGGCGTCGACGTCGGTGCGCGCGGCGATCGCGGCGAAGCTGGACCTGTCGCTCGACAAGGTCGAGGTCATCGCACCGGACGTCGGTGGCGGCTTCGGCGTGAAGATCGTGCACCCGTGGCCGGAAGAGCTGCTGGTGCCGATGGCCGCGATCGCGCTCGGCACCGAGGTCAAGTGGGCCGAGGACCGCCGCGAGCACTTCATCTCCTCGGCGCACGAGCGCCAGCAGAAGCAGGAGATCACCGTCGGCTACGACGACGAGGGCCGGATCACCGCGCTCGACGTCCACATCTGGCACGACAACGGCGCCTACACCCCCTACGGGATCATCGTGCCGATCGTGACCGCCACCCAGCTGGTCGGGCCGTACGTGATCCCGACCTACCGGGTGATCGTCGAGTCGGTCTACACGAACACCGTCATCGTGACGCCGTACCGCGGCGCGGGGCGGCCGCAGGGCTGCTACGCGATGGAACGGACGCTGGACCGCATCGCCGATGTGCTCGACCTCGACCGGGCCGTCGTCCGGGAGCGGAACCTCATCCAGCCCGACCAGTTCCCGTACGACCAGCACCTCACGTTCCAGGACGGCCGGCCGGTCATCTACGACTCGGGCGACTACCCGGGCCTGATGGTCAAGCTGAAGGACCTGGTGGGCTGGTCGGAGGCTTCGCGGCTCCGGGACGACGCCGCCGCCCGCGGCAAGCTGCTCGGCATCGGCATGGCGCTGTACGTGGAGGGCACCGGCCCCGGCCCGTACGAGGGCGGCCACGTGCAGGTGCTCGGCAGTGGCAAGGTGCTCGTGTCGACCGGGCTGACGTCGCAGGGCCAGGGGCACGAGACGTCGTTCGCGCAGATCGTGGCCTCGGAGCTCGGGGTGCCGATCGAGGACATCGAGGTGACCACCGGCGACACCCGGCGCTTCCCGTACGCGGTCGGCACGTTCGCCTCGCGGGCCGCGGTGATGAGCGGCAATGCGATCGCGCTGGCCGCTCGGGGCGTGAAGGAGAAGGCGCTGCGGATCGCCGCCGACGTCCTCGAGGTGGACCCGGGCGACCTGGAGATCGACGAGGGCCTGGTGCAGGTCAAGGGAACGCCGGGGGCGTCGATCCCGCTGCGGACCGTCGCCGTCCTGTCCAACCCGCTGCGCTACGCGTTCGACGAGGCCGCCAAGCAGGCCACCCAGTTCGCGACGACGTCCTCCGACGACAAGCCACCGGTGGCCGAGGGTGATGCGCCGGGCCTGGAGCACCGCGACTACTACTCGCCGATCCGCTCGACGTTCGCGTCGGGCGCACACGCCGCGATCGTGGAGATCGACCAGACGACCTGGGAGATCGACGTCGTGAAGTACGCCGTCGTGCACGACTGCGGCAACGTGGTGAACCCGATGATCGTCGAGGGCCAGGTGCACGGCGGTGTGGCGCAGGGCGTGGGCGGCGCGCTGTACGAGCGGATGGCCTACGACTCCGACGGGCAGCTGCAGAACGCCTCGTTCATGGACTTCCTGATGCCGTACGCGTCGGAGGTGCCCGACGTGGTGATCGACCACCAGGAGACGCCGTCGCCGCTGAACCCGCTGGGGATCAAGGGTGCCGGCGAGGCCGGGGTCATCCCCGGGACGGCGGCGATCGCCTCCGCGATCGAGGACGCCGTGGGACGGCGGATCGCCTCGATGCCCATCTCCCCCACCGAGCTCTACGACCTGGTACGAGACGACACTTCCGAAAAGACCGCCACGGCGCTGCGCCGGGTGGGGACAGGAGCAAGCAAGTGAACCTCGACGGCTCTGCGGTGCTGCACGCCGACCCCGATCGCGTCTGGGCGGTGATCACGGACCCGGCGGTGCTGGCGCGCACCATCCCGGGCTGCGAATCGCTGGAGCAGGTCGGGGACGACGAGTACAAGATGAACGTGACGGTGGGCGTCGGCGCGATCCGCGGGACGTACGCCGGCGAGGTCCGCCTGTCGGACCAGAAGCGGCCGAAGTCGTACGTGATGCACGCGTCGGGTGCAGGTGGCCCGGGCAACGTGCGGGCGACCGTGACGATCAACCTGGAGCCGTCGGGCGACGGGACCGCGCTCACCTACTCGGCGGACGCCGTTGTCGGCGGTCCGGTCGCTGGTGTGGGCCAGCGGATGATCTCGGGCGTGGCCAAGCGGATGGCCGGCCAGTTCTTCAAGGCGATCGACGGCGAGCTGACCGGTGCCGTGGTGCCGATCGCCGCGGCACCCTCGGCCGTTGCGGCGGGGGCAGTCGGCGAGGCCGCCCCTGTGGCTGCTGCCGGCGGTGCCTCTGACGGGCTGCGGGTATTCACCGGCAAGGCGGCTGCTGCTCCAGTGGCCGGCTTCGGCGGCGACGCGCAGACCCTGGCCATCGGCGCCGTTGCCGGTGCCGCGCTCACGCTGATCGGCGTCCTGGTCGGCTACCGCATGGGCCGCCGCAAGGGCTGATTCCTGGATCGACACGTGCCGAGTGCCCTCTCGATCCGATCGGGAGGGCACTCCGCGCGAGAACGCTTCCTCTCCCCCCGCGTTGTGGGGAGTGGCCGGCGCCAGCACCATGGCGCCAGCCGGACGGGGGGAGAACGCATGCCAGCCTTCGAGGCGGTGCACGCCGGAGAGGCCGCGTTCAACCCTCCTGTGCCGACACCCGAGGCGGTGACGACCTGGCGTTACCTGCGCCTGGCCATCGTGGTCATGGTCGTCGGCCTCGGGGCCTCGGTCCTCTACGAGCACGGGCGCACGGGCACGGGGTGCTGGCAGCCCTCGATCAGCTCGTACTACTACACCCCCGCGCAGGGCGCCGTCGTGGGCGCGCTCGTGGCGATCGGGGTCTGCCTCATCTGCCTGAAGGGCAACACCGACTGGGAGGACGTCCTCCTGAACGTCGCCGGCGCGTGCGCGCCGGTGGCCGCCTTCGTCCCGACCCCCGAGCGGGGAACCTGCGGTGTGATCCTCACCGGCACCGAGGGCCGTGATCTGAACATCGGCAACAACATGACCGCCTTCCTGGTCGCCGGCGGCGTCGGCCTGGTGACCGTGGGGGCGGTGCTCGTGTCGAAGCGGCGGGGAGGCCGCACGCAGCGGCCGAGCCGGACCTCCGTGACCGGCTACCTGGTCACGCTGGTCCTGTACGTGGCTACGGCGCTGGCCTTCGGCCTGGCGCGCGGATGGTTCATCGCCCACGGGCATGCCGTCGCGGCGGTCACGATGTTCGCCCTCTTCATCGCGAACGTGTGGCTGAACGCGATCAACCTGTACTTCACGCGGCGGGCGGCCACGGGGGCGGCTCCGGTGATCAATCCGTACACCGTGATCGGCGCGCTCATGACCACGGCGGCCGTGGTGCTCACCGTCGTGGGCCTGGGAACGGACTGGGCCTACTGGAAGCTCGTCCTCGAGGCGACGCTCATCGTCCTGTTCGGCGTCTTCTGGGTCCTGCAGACGATCGAGCTCTGGAACGTGGGGCTGCGGCGGGATCCGATCCCGGCTGCACCGGTGTCCGCCGCTACGTACCCACGCTGAAAGGGGCCCCTCGATCGAGGGGCCCCTTTCAGCGTGCAGCGATGGGTCGGTGTCAGCCGGCCTCGAGGAACGGGTAGTCGGTGTAGCCCTCGGCGCCGCTGGCGTAGAAGAGGTGAGCCTTCGGCTCGTTCTCCGGGTGTTCGCCCTTCCAGCGCTCGACCAGGTCGGGGTTGGCGATGACGGCGCGGCCCACGGCGACAGCATCGGCGTGCGAGGCCTCGATGAGCGCGACCGCCTCGTCGCGGGTGGTCACGGTGCCGAAGCCGCTGTTGGCGATCAGCGGGCCGCCGAAGCGCCGGCGAAGCTCCTGCACCAGGTCACCGGCCGGCTCCCTGTGCAGCACCGACAGGTACGCCAGGCCGAGCGGCTTCAGCTGGTCGAGGAGGGAGCCGTAGGTGGCAAGGACGTCGTCCCGATCGGTCTCGAACGCGCCCTGGATGTTGTGCTCGGGCGAGATGCGCAGGCCCACGCGGCCCGCACCGATGGCCTCGGCAACCGCCGTCACGACCTCGACGGCGAAGCGCGCCCGGTTCTCCGGGGAGCCGCCGTACTCGTCGGTGCGCTGGTTGGACGCCGGCGACAGGAACTCGTGCAGCAGGTAGCCGTTGGCACCGTGGATCTCCACGCCGTCCAGCCCCGCCTCGACGGCGCGGCGGGAGGCGGCCACGATGTCCGCGAGGGTCGCGCGCACCTCCTCGGTGGTGAGCGCGTACGGCACCGGGTAGGCCTGCTTGCCCTTCTCGGTGTGCGTGTCGCCGTCGATCGCGAGGGCGCTGGGGGCGACGACCCGCCGGCCGCCGTTGATGTCGGGGTGGGTGGCCCGGCCGCCGTGCATCACCTGCATCACGATCCGTCCGCCGCGGCCGTGCACGGCCGCGGCCACCCGGCGCCAGCCCTCGACCTGCTCGTCGGTGACGATGCCGGGCTGGCCGACGAACGCCTGTGACTCGTGGTTCGGGTACGTGCCCTCGGTGATGATCAGGCCGACACCGGCGCGCTGCCGGTAGTGCTCGACGACGAGGTCGCCGGGCACGCCGGACGCACCGGAACGCATCCGGGTCAGCGGGGCCATGGCGACGCGGTTTGCTAGCTGGAGGTCGCCCAGGGCGACAGGGTTGAACAAGTCCACGTTGGTTGCAATGCGGGAGGACACGGCGTGGATTCCGGACCGAGACCGTTATCACGGCCCGGAGGCGAGGCCGCTCAGCCGGTTCTCGTCCCGCCGGCGAGCGGTCAGACTGCGGTTCGTCCCTGCACGCCCGCGCGAAGGAGACCCATGACCGCCGTCCAGCCCGCCCTCCAGCCCCCCGCGCACGTCGAGCACCCGGCCATCACGAAGGTTCGCCAGCGTCGCGCCCAGAGCCTGCAGCTGCGGATCGCCGACGCGATCACCGCCTTCGCGGGCTCCATGCCCTTCGTCTACGTGCACGTCGTCGTGTTCGCCGCGTGGATGCTGCTCCTCGAGAAGAGCCCGTGGCCCACCCTGACCCTTGTGGTCTCGCTCGAGGCGATCTTCCTGTCGACCTTCGTCATGATCGGGCAGAACCGCGCGGCGGCGTACCAGCAGGCCAAGGCCGACCACGACTTCCTCGAGCAGGAACTGGAGCTCAAGACCAACACCCAGCTCACCCGCGAGATCCATGTCCTGACGACGGAGCTGCACCGCCGCGTGATCGACAACGCCTGATCCCCCGCTCGCCGGCCGGCCCGCGATCGCGCACGATGAGCCGATGTCGATCACCCCGACCACCGAGAACCCGCTGGCCGGCTGGACGGGCGCTCCCTTTCCCGCCGCCGGCGTCACCCACGACGTCTACACGCGTGGATCCGGCCCGGGCGTCGTCCTGCTGCCGGAGATCCCCGGGCTGAGCCCGGCGGTGATGGGGCTGGCAAACCATCTCGTCGAGGCCGGCTTCACGGTGGCCGTGCCGTCCCTCTACGGCGAGCCGGGCCGCGCTCCGACGCCGGCCTACGCCCTCGCCACCATCGCGAAGGCCTGCATCACGCGGGAGTTCGCCGCGTTCGCCCGCCGCGCCGACCGGCCGATCGCCGAGTACGTGCGCGCACTTGCCCGGTCCCTGCACGAGCGCGCGGGCGGCCCGGGGGTGGGCGTGATCGGGATGTGCTTCAGCGGTGGCTTCGCGCTGGCCGCCGCGGTCGAGCCCGCCGTCCTCGCGCCGGTCGCGAGCCAGCCATCGGTGCCGTTCCCGATCGGGAACGCGCGCAGGCGCGACCTCGGGATGTCGGACCGGGAGCGGGCCGTGGTCGCCGAGCGGGTGCGCACCGAGGGCCTGTGCCTGCTCGGACTGCGGTTCAGCGAGGACGCAACCTCACCGAAGGACCGGTTCACGGCGCTCGGCGAGGCGTTCGGTCCCGGCTGGCGCGCCATCCCGCTGGACTCCAGGCCCGGCAATCCGGCCGGGATCGGGAAGCGCGAGCACTCGGTGCTCACGAGTGCGGACGCCGAGCGGCCCGGTCACCCCACGAATGCTGCCCGCGCCGAGGTCACCGCTTTCCTCCAGGAGCGGCTGGCCGTGCCGGCCAGATAGCCCGGTGGCCTGTGGCGACTCCGCGCCGCGCGGCCTCCGGGCCTGCACCGCGGCCACCACCCAGCCGACCGCGACGACGCCGACCAGGCTGATCAACCGGTACAGGAGGACTGCCGGCAGCGCCGACGACGTCGGCACGCCACCTGCGACGAGAGTCAGCACCAGGGCGGCATCGACCACCCCGATGCCGCCCGGGAGCAGCGACACGCTCGAGGCCACCATTCCGGCGGTGTACGCCACGAGCAGCAGCGGCACGGTCAGGCCGTGCACGCCCAGGGCCACGGCACCGGCGCCCAGGCAGGCCATGTCGAACGCCCAGTTCGCGAGGGCGAACGCCGACGAGACCAGCCAGTCGCGGCCGGTCGGCCGGACGGACCGGAGCTGGGCGACCAGCTCGTCCAGCGCGGCTGCCCCGGTCGACGGCGGACGGCGGCGCAGCGCGTTGACCCGCCCCAGCACCCACCGGCCGACGACCAGCGCGCGCTCGGGACGACGTTGCAGCGCGCGCACTGTCACGACCACCAGCAGGACCGACACGACCGCCGGCGCCAGCTCCGCCGGGGACAGGCTGCCGCCCACCAGCAGCGACCCGACCAGCCCTAGGGCGGCGAGGGCGGCGGACGCCACGACCCCTCCGCCGGCGAGCGTCCAGGTGGCCGCCGGCCCGCTCGCACCCCAGCGCCGCATCCAGCGGAAGGTGTAGGCGGTCGAGAACGCGGCGCCGCCCGGGATCGTCACGTGGATCGCGTTGGCGACATAGACGGCGGCCAGAGCGCTCCGCGCCGGCACGTGCACCCCCGCGGCCCGCAGGAGCCGCCTCCGGCTGCGCGAGAACATGCTCATGGAGCCCGCGGCAGCCAGCACCGCGACGACGACCCAGCCGGGCCGCGCGGCGAACAGCGAGGTCACGGCACCGGTCAGGGTGGGACCGACCAGGATCGCCTCGACGGCGAGGAGCGCGACAGCCGCGGCGGCGAGGAGCCGGCGGCGGGAGCCAGGAGCGCGCACGACCCGCTCCGCGGAGAGGGTGGCCGCTGTCATGCGCCGACCTTCGCGGCCCGGCATGAGCCAGCCCTAGGCGCTCCTTGTGAGCAGACTGTGAACAGTGGCGGTCCGGCGGACTGCCCGCTTCAGCCGAGGGCCGCGTACACCGCCCGCACGTAGGCCGCGCTGCGGTCGGAGCCCAGGATCC
>JAODNN010000175.1 GCA_025465355.1 Blastococcus sp.
CACCACCCACCCGGACCACCGTGGATGACGGGCAGGGCGACCTCTCTGTCGCACCCTCGGGTGCTGACCTCACTGCAGCGAGACTGCCGCGAGGCGCCCTGCCCCCTTATTCAGCAGGCTCCTAGAGGACGACGTCTCGTCGACGTTGGAAGTCGACCTCTTCGGCGTCTCGACCCGGCCAGGTGAGCGTGGTCGGGGCGGCAGGCGTCGTGGCGATCAGCGCACCGTGGGAGACGACGTGGGACGGACGGACCTGTCGCCGGATCACGTCGAACGGATCGGTTGCGGGAAGGAGAACGAAACTCGCCGGCCGGCCGGTGTCGATGCCGTACCCGTCGCCGAGCCCCAGCGTGGCAGCCGCGCGGTCGGTGACCATCCGGAAGCACTCGGCGACTTCCGTCGGCGCCATGAGCTGGGTCGCGTGTGCGCCGGCGTGGGCGACCTGGACCGGGTTGGCGGTGCCCAAGGGGTACCACGGATCCATGATGTCGTCGTGCCCGAAGGCGACGTTCACCCCGGCGGCGAGCATTTCCTTGACCTGGGTCAGTCCGCGGCGCTTGGGATAGGAGTCGAAGCGCCCTTGTAAGTGCAGGTTCACCAGTGGATTGCAGACGAGATTGATCCCGGCCCGCGCCACGATGCGGCGAAGTTTGTAGCTGTAGGCGGCGTTGTAGGAACCCATGGCTGTCGTGTGACTGGCAGTCACCCGCTCGCGCATCCCGGTCCGGTGGGCACGGGTGGCGAGAACCTCGATGAATCGCGACTGCTCGTCGTCGATCTCGTCGCAGTGCGCGTCGATCCTCAGGCCATACCGCTGGGCGACGTCGACGGCGACATCGATCGACCGCACGCCGTCCTCGCGGGTGTCCTCGAAGTGTGGAATGGCTCCAATGACGTCGACGCCGCGGCGCGCTGCCTCCTCCAGGAGCTCCTCACCACGCGGGAAGGAGCAGATCCCCTCCTGCGGGAATGCGACGAGCTGCAGTGTGATGACATCCCGCACCCTCTCGCGCACCTCGAGCAGCGCGTCCAGCGCCACGAGATTCTCGTCGGTGATGTCGACATGGCTGCGCACGTGCAGGGTCCCGTTGGCCGCGTACCAGCGCAGTACCTCTTCGGCGCGGTCTCTGACGTCGTTGCGGGTGAGCATCGGTTTGCGCTCGCTCCAGCAGGCGATGCCTTCCCAGAGCGTGCCGCTCTCGTTCCACCGCGGCTCGCCGGCCGTGAGCGTCGCATCCAGATGCACATGCGGCTCGACGAACGGTGCGCTGATCAGAGCACCGTTCGCGTCGATGACGGTGGCGGCCTCGGGAGGTTGGTCCGACGTCGGTAGGACGGCGCGGAACGTGCCCTCGTCGATGTGGATGTCGACCAGGGAGGGGCCGTCGGCGGTGATCAACCGGGCACCGCGCACGAGCAGATCGATCACGACGTCCGCTCCGATGCCACTGCCATCACCGACATCATCTCGTACGCCACCGTTGCCGCGGCCAGGGCCGTGATCTCCGCGTGGTCATAGGCAGGGCTCAGCTCGACCACGTCCGCGCCGACGATCTGCTCTCCTGGGAGGCCCCGGAGCAGGGCGAGGAGTTCCCGGGACGTGAAGCCGCCCATTTCCGGAGTGCCGGTGCCGGGGGCGAACGCCGGGTCGAGCACGTCGATGTCAACAGACACGTAGACGGGGGAGTCACCGACCCGTTCGCGGACGCTTCCCACGACCTCATCCACGCCGAGCTTGTCGAAGTCGCTCGCCCGGATCGTCGAGAAGCCGAAACCCTTGTCCGCTCCGAGATCCGCCGCGTCGTAGAGCGGGCCCCGAATGCCGACATGGATCGACGCGTCCGGCTGCAGCAAGCCCTCCTCGAAGGCGCGGCGGAAGACCGTTCCGTGCGTCCGGTCAGCACCGAAATACGTGTCCCAGGTGTCGAGGTGGGCATCGAAATGGATCAGTGCCAACGGGCCGTGGACCCGCGCAGCGGCCCGCAGCGTCCCGAGCGCGACCGTGTGGTCCCCTCCAAGAGTCATCAGCTTGCGGCTGTCGGTGACCAATTCGCGGGCGGTGTCGTCAATCTGCTGCAGAGCGGCATCGATGTCGAACGGATTGCACGGCACGTCGCCTGCGTCGACGACCTGAAGCACGCGGAAAGGGGACACCTTCAGATCGGGGTGGTACGCCGGGCGGAGATGGCGCGATGCTTGCCGGATGGACGACGGGCCGAACCTCGCTCCCGGACGGTAGGAGACCCCTCCGTCGAAGGGCGCGCCCATGATGGCGATGTCATACCGCGACACCTCATCGATCCTGGGGAGTCGCGCGAACGTCGGTGCGCCGGCATACCTCGGAACCTTGGTGCCGTCGACCGGCCCGACGACGGGTTCATCAGTCATGGGCGATCAGACCTTCGGTTGTGGGAAGACGCGCGGGGTGAGCCCGAGCGATCGGGTGTGGGCGGCGACCTGGGCCGCCGTCGCGATCCATAGATCGCTCCAGTCGGTCATCAGGCCGATCAGGCGGTCGAGTGCGGCCAGCCGCCCCAGTCGTCCCGTCAGGAATGGGTGGGAGGTGAGCGTGAAGCACGCCCCCTCGGCATGGCTCTCGGTCAGTTCCCCGGTCCACATCGACAGGCTTTTGGCCGGATCTTCGATGAGGCCGGAACCGAACACGTCCGGGAGGTAGGCGTACTGCTCCCAGTCATCGAGGGACCACGAGACGGGAATCTCGACGATGCTGCGTGCGTCTTGCTCGGTTGACTCCGCGAGCTCGTAAGGCACGTCGCAGTCCATCAGGCTGGAGTCGTAGAGGAATCCCCGATCGAGCAGCAGCCGGGCGGTGGAATACGTCGTCTCCCACATCGGCGCCCGGTAGCCCACCGGCCGCTGCCCGGTGATCCGTTCCAGCGCCTCGAGACCGCGGTCCAGGATGTCGGCTTCTTCATGCTGGTCCATCCCTTGCACCGCTTCGTGCAGGTATCCGTGATGGGCGATTTCGTGGCCGCCGTCCCGCACCCGGCGCACGAGATCGGGGTAACGCTCGGCGGTGTATCCGGGACAGAAGAACGTCGCCCGCACGTTCCTGCGCTCGAGCATCTTCAGGATGCGAGGCATGCCGGTCACCGGGCCGTAGGCCTGGTGGGACATGACCGACAGGCGGCCGGCGTTGGCGGGATCGACCGTGAGGACCACGGCCTCGGCATCCATGTCGAATCCGAGCACCGCGGCGGCCCTCATGCCCTCGGGCCATTGGATCGGGTCGGCAGGACGGGTGGCGTCTCGATCGGTCATCGTGCTGCAGCGGCCGATCGAGCGCGCACCAGCCCGCCGCCCATCGTGAGGCTGACGACGTAGACAACCCCTGCTACGAGCGCACCCGCCAGCCACGAGAGGTCGATACCCCCGAGTGCCGTCGCCGCCGGACCCTGCAACCACGTCGGCACGCCGTACTCGAAGGCCCAGGTGGCCACCATGCCGAGGATGAATGCACCTGTCGCGGGCCACGACACGTCGGTCAAGCGGCCCCGTCCGGGCGCCAGGAACAGTTCAGGCACGTTGATGTCCTGCTTCCGCACCCAGTAGAAGTGAATAAGCATGATCACCGCCCAGGGTGCGACCCAGGTGACCAGCCCGCCCAGCCAGCCGTCCAGCGACGAGGCGAACGAGCCGTTCAGGATCAGCACGATGGTGAAGGCGAACGCGAAGACGCCGACGCCATAGCTCAACCGTCGGCGGTCGACCCGCCAGTCGAGGGTCTGCGCACACAGACCGCACGAGTAGATGTTGAGCACGTTGGTCGCGATGGGGCCGTGAATGACCAGCAGGATCACCGGGATGGCGAGGCCGCCGAAGGCCTGGACGACGAGTTGGCCGGGGTCGACCGTCTGCGAGATCGTGCCGAGGGTTGCGCCGAAGATCCCGAGCCAGACGGTCGGAACGAACTGACCGAGCACGCTCGCGAGATACAGCTTGCGGCGGGGCACGGACCGGGGAACGAACCGGGAGTAGTCCGAGGCATACGCGAACCAGGTGATCCCCCAGCCGATGCCGATCGCGGTCATGATCGTGCTCAGCGCACTCCACAGCGCCGCGCCGTGCAGGCCGGAACCCGAATAGCCCCATTTCACGCCGGTGTGCGTCCAGGCCACGATGCTCATCGCCAGCAGGACGACCAACGTGACAGGAACGGTCCAGCGTTCGAAGCGGGCGATGGCCCGGAAGCCGACGGCGGCGAGCCAGACCTGCAGCGCCATGATCACCAGGGCGACAACGATCTTCAGTCCGGTTCCACCGTGATACCCGAGCTTGGCGAACAGGGCCACGACCAGGTCCAGGATGATCCACGTGTTCACCGCGCACCACCCCACGGCCAGCAAGCCCTGGAGCGCGGCCGGCAGGTAGGCGCCGCGCCGTCCGAAGGCGCTGCGGGACAGGACCATCTGGCTGACAGAGGTCCGTTGACCCATGAGCACGAAGAATCCGAAGACTGCCATCCCGACCAGATTGCCGACGATGAGGACGGCGATGGTCTGCACGAGACTGAGGCCCAGACCGATGCCGAGCGCGCCCAGCACCCAGTTGATCGGAGCGACGTTGGCACCCGTCCAGATCCAGAACTGGTGCGCCACGGTGGACGTTCGTGCCTCGTCGGGAACGGGCATCAACGAGTGTTCCGCGTATTCGGTGGCTTCCAGCTCATCCACGGTGCCGGCCATACGTTCTCCCGAGTCGAAGGTCGGGCGAGCATCCACCGCAGTTGTACTATGCGTCAATAGAGATTCGTCGATCAAGCAACTCGCGACGCTCGGGCACCTTGGGTAACCGGCGGCCCTGACTGCATCATGGGCCCGGGCAGTGGTCCTCTGAACAGGGAGCCCGGTGACCGTGACTGCAGGCGAACAGGGTGAACGAGAACAGCTGGGCCATCGTGTACGGCAGCTACGACAGGCCAAGGGCCTGTCTGCTCGCGACCTCGCCGCGCGGTCGGGGCTGACCGCCACCTACATCAGCCGGCTGGAAAACGCGAAGGTGAGTCCGACGGTTGCCACGCTGGGCCGGCTCGTGGCCGCGATGGGGGAGACGATCACGAACCTCTTCGCAGGCGTGCAGGAGACCGGGCCCGTCGTGCGGGCGAATGAACGCGTCCCGTTGCAGAGCAGGGGGGTCGATGACTACCGGATCACCCCGAGCTGGACTACCCGACTGGAAGTGCTGGAGTCCATCATTGCGCCCGGGCATGGCAGCGGTTCCAAGCCGCATACGCACCTGGGCGACGAAGAGTGCGTCCTCATCCTTGACGGCGCGCTCACCATCTGGCTCGACGCGGACGAGTACACGCTTGGCCCCGGTGACTCAGCGACGTTCTCCTGCCAGCGGCCGCATCGCTGGCTGAACGAAAGTGACCGACCCTGCCGGGCGCTGTGGATCATCACACCCGCCGTCTACTGAGACCCTGGGAATGGACTCGGTGGACGGGGAGCCGCACAGCCCGACGATTGGGATTTGGAACCGATCTCTGACGGCTTGACCCCGTAAGCCGTCAGTTCTGAACGCCAAGCCCAGGCCGCGGGGGAGTCCAGGACCCAAGACAGAGGGAACCGCAAAGACGGCCGGACGGCGCCTGGCCGACGTCGTCCTGGGTGACCGCCTCACCGACAGCGGCGCCTACATCAACCTCAACGAGCCCGACTCGTCATCCGCCGAGTTCTACGACCCAGTCCGCGAGCGGGACCTGTGGCAGGCCGCCGAAGAGCGCTGCCAGCCCGCCTGACACCCGAGCGACCTTCGCCACCCGCCTCAGTCGCGCGCTCGTGGAGCGGCGGTCGCGGGGCAGACCGCCCCCAGCTAGCTTTCTGGGCTTCCGATGGCCTTCAGGGGGGTATCTGGGGCTCGGTGACCAGCAGCGCGGTCATCCCGCCGTCGCCCCTAGGCCGATCCTCGGTTCCGGGCGGCACCCGGACCCGGGAGCCGGTGTGCACGTGCGACAGTCCCCGTGACGAGGCCGGATCTGACCGCCGAGGAGATCCGGCTCGCCCCTGAGGTCGCGGCGGAGCGGGCCGGGCTGCTCTACGTGACCGACGCCGTCCCGGGCATCACCCGCCGACGGCGGCGCGACCGGTGGCTTTACCGCCGGCCGGACAGCGGCGTCGTGACCGACCCCGAGGAGACGGCCCGGATCGAGGCGATCCGCATCCCTCCTGCCTGGACCCACGTCTGGATCAGCCCGCTGGCCGACGGGCACATCCAGGCCACCGGCCGGGACACCCGCGGGCGCAAGCAGTACCGCTACCACCCGCGCTGGCGCGAGATCGAGGACCGCACGAAGTTCCACCGGATGGTCCCTTTCGGCCACGCGCTCCCGGGCCTCCGCGAGCGGCTCGACCAGGACCTCGAGCAACCGGGGCTGCCGCGGGAGAAGGTGCTCGCCGCGGTGCTGCGGCTGATGGACGAGACGCTGATCCGCGTCGGCAACGAGAAGTACGCGCGCGAGAACCAGCACTTCGGGCTGACCACGCTCCGGCACGACCACGCCCGGGTCGAGGGCACGACGATCACCTTCGAGTTCCGCGCCAAGTCGGGCAAGGAGCAGCGGGTTCGGCTGAGCGATCCGCTCCTGGCCTCCGTCGTCCACGCCTGCCACGAGCTGCCCGGCCAGGAGCTGTTCTGCTACGTGGACGACGACGGCCGGGTCGCGCACGTCGGTTCTGCGGACGTCAACGGCTACCTGCGCGCCGTGACGCACGCCGTCTTCACCGCCAAGGATCTACGTACCTGGGGCGGCACGCGGATCGCCACGGAAACCCTCGCCGACCTGGGCCCGCCTCGCTCGGCCACCGAGGCCCGGAAGAATGTCCTGGCTGCCTTCGACGCGGCCGCCGCGCGGCTCAACAACACCCGAGCCGTGTGCCGGGCCAGCTACGTGGCTCCCCAGGTGCCGGACACCTACGTCAGCGGCGACCTCATCGACGTCCTGGACCGTGCCGAGGAGGTCGACCGCCTGTCGCACTCTGAGTCGGCCATGCTCCTGCTGCTGGCCTGACGATCGGCGCGGTCGATGTCACCCCTCGGAACGGCCGTGCGCGCGCCTCATTACGCCGTTCCGCCTGACCGTCGACTTCGACACCCTCGAGGACGACGCGGTAACTGTCCGGGAGCGTGACTCGATGAGCCAGGAGCGCATCGGCCTCGACCAGGT
>JAODNN010000184.1 GCA_025465355.1 Blastococcus sp.
ATCCCCCTCGTCGCCGAGATGCCCCACGGCGGCTTCAAACACTCCGGCTACGGCAAGGACCTCTCCCTCTACGGCCTCGAGGACTACACCCGCATCAAGCACGTCATGGCCAACATCGAGTCGTGACCCGATACGGCGCCCAGTTCGGGCCGGACATCACGTTTCTCGGCGTCGACCGCTGCGACCTCTCCGACCCGGCCTCGCTGGCCGGCGCGGACGTCGTCGTGCTCGGCGCACCGTTCGACGGCGGCACGTCGCACCGCCCGGGAACCCGCTTCGGGCCCCAGGCGATCAGGATGACCGACTACCTGCCGCACGATGGTTCCCGGCCGAGCCTGGCGCTGCGCACGGACGGGCTCACCGACCTGCGGGTGGTGGACGCGGGCGACGTCGAGATGTACTCCGGTGACATCGAGACGGCGCTCGCCGCGCTGGAGCGTGCGGTCGAGACCGTCTCCCGCGCCGGGGCGATCCCCGTCGTCCTCGGCGGTGACCACTCGATCGCCTTCGCCGATGCCAAGGGCGTGGCCAACGTGGTCGGCCACGGCCGGGTTTCGATGCTCCACTTCGACGCGCACGCCGACACCGGCGACATCGAGTTCGGCTCGCTGTGGGGGCACGGCCAGCCGATGCGCCGGCTGATCGAGTCCGGCGCGCTGCGCGGTGACCGCTTCCTGCAGATCAGGCTCCGCGGTTACTGGCCGCCACCGGAGACGCTCGACTGGATGGCGGCCCGGCGGATGCGCTCCTACGAGATGACGGAGATCGGGCACCGGGGTCTGGATGCCTGCCTCACCGAGGCGGCAGGGATCGCCACCGACGAGTGCGAGGGCGTCTTCCTCTCCGTCGACATCGACGTCTGCGACCCCGGGCACGCCCCGGGCACGGGCACTCCCGAGCCGGGCGGGCTGACCGCCCGCCAGTTGCTCGATGCGGTGCGCCGCATCTGCCTGGAGCTGCCGGTGGTGGGCATGGACGTGGTGGAGGTCAGCCCGCCCTACGACCACGCCGACATCACCGCGGCCCTGGCCAACCGGGTCGTCCTCGAGGCGCTCTCGGCCATCGCCCGCCGCCGGAAGGACGCCCGCGACGGGACCCGGTGGGATCCGGGTCTTCCCCTGCTGGCCGGGCGACCCGAGCCGTTCCCCGCAGCGGGCGCGGCTCAGTCCTCCGTCGCCCCGGAGCCACCGTCGGACCGGCGGGTGCCCCAGGCGTAGGTCTGCTTGTGCAGCCCCAGGTAGACCAGCGTCTCGGTGGAGTCGACGCCGTCGACGTCACGGATGCGTGCGATGGTCTCCAGGAGATGGTCGTCGTCCTCGCAGACGATCTCCACGATCACGTCGAAGGAGCCGGCGGTGACGACGACGTAGTCGATCTCCGGCGACGCGGAGAGGGCCCCGGCGACGACACGGGCGTCACCACGCGTGCGGATGCCGACCATCGCCTGCCGGGAGAACCCGACCTGCAGCGGGTCCGTGACGGCGACGATCTGCATCACGCCTGCGTCGAGCAGCCGCTGAACCCGCTGGCGGACCGCGGCCTCCGACAGCCCGACAGCGGTGGCGATCCGGGCGTACGAGCGGCGACCGTCCTGCTGGAGTTGCTCGATGATGGCCCGCGAGACGTCGTCGAGGACGACGTGCCGCTCCCGTGCCGCCGATTCCTTGGGCGCCTGAGTACGGATTCCCTCGTTTGCGGTCTCTGGCACAGCGCAGATCATATTCTCGCGCCGGCGAAAAGTAAGGCTTCCGCAGACGCCGGACGCGGCCCCTCACCCGTCGGTGGTGGCGGACGTCGCACGCCGGAACGAGCTGCCGCACTGGCGCGCCTGACTCACCGACATGTACAGACCGGCAGTTCCCGGCCGTCCCCCTGTCTGCCACGGTCTCCCGTGACGACCGCCGTTCTGAGGAGATGTAGTGCCCGACTCCCTTCCGTACTGGGTTGCCGGCCGACCGGCAATCGGTGACGACGTCCTGGAGGTGCGTTCCCCGCACGACGGCTCGACGGCCGGCCGCACGACGACGGCCATGGCGGCCCACGTCGAGCAGGCGATCGCCGCGGCCGACCGGGTGCGCGCGGAGTTCGCCGCCTCCCCCGCCTCCTTGCGGGCCGGCGCTCTGGACCACGTGTCCCGGCGGATCGCGGAGCGCAGCGACGAGTTCGCCCGGCTGATCACCGCGGAGTCGGGTAAGCCGCTGAAGTGGGCGCGACTGGAAGTGGCCCGTGCCGTGTCCACCTTCCGGTGGGGAGCAGAGGAGGCGCGGCGCTGGTCGGGCACCCTGCAGCGACTGGACACCGACCCCTCCGCCAGCGGTCGGATGGCGCTGGTCCGCCGGGTGCCGCGGGGCCCCGTGCTCGGCATCGCGCCGTTCAACTTCCCGCTGAACCTCGTGGCGCACAAGGTCGCGCCGGCCATCGCGATCGGTGCGCCGATCGTCCTCAAGCCCGCGCCGGCCACGCCGTTGGTGGCCCTGCTGCTCGGTGAGCTGCTCGCGGAGACCGACCTGCCGTCCGGCAGTTGGTCGGTGCTGCCGGTCCCCAACGAGGTTGCCGCGCAACTGGTCGTCGACCCGCGACTGCCGGTGGTCTCCTTCACCGGTTCCGGCCCGGTCGGCTGGTCGATTCGCGAGTCCGTGCCCCGCAAGCACGTCACTCTGGAGCTCGGTGGCAACGCGGCCGTCGTCGTCGGACCGGACCAGGGCGATGAGAAGTCGCTGTCCTGGGCAGCCCAGCGGATCGCCACCTTCGCGATGTACCAGGCGGGTCAGTCCTGCGTCTCGGTGCAGCGCGTCTACGCCCACCGGGACGTCGCCGACGCGCTCGGCGAGCGGGTGGTCCAGGCGGTGCGGATGCTGGCGACCGGCGACCCGACGGACGACACCGTCGACGTCGGTCCGCTGATCAACGAGGATGCGGCCCGCCGGGTCGAGGCCTGGGTCGACGAGGCCGTGGCCGCCGGCGCTCGCGTGCTCACCGGAGGTGTCCGCGACGGCGCTGCCTACGCGCCGACCGTGCTGACCGACGTCCCGCCCACGGCGAAGGTGTCCTGCGAGGAGATCTTCGGCCCGGTCGTCGTCCTGGACACGGTCGACTCGGTGGACGAGGCGTTCGAGCGGGTGAACGACTCCCGCTACGGGCTGCAGGCCGGCGTCTTCACCAACGACCTGCAGGTGGCCTTCCGTGCCGCACAGGTGCTCGAGGTCGGGGGCGTCATCGTCGGCGACGTGCCGAGCTTCCGGGCCGATCAGATGCCCTACGGGGGCGTGAAGGATTCCGGTGTCGGGCGGGAGGGTGTCCACGCCGCCATGGAGGACCTCACCGTGGAGCGGGTGCTCGTCCTCACCGGCATCGACATCTGATCCGGAAAGCCTGACGGGCCCGGTTCCTCGACGAGGAACCGGGCCCGTTCTCACGAGGCGGCGCGTGCCGGCGCGCTCACCCGGCGGTGGCGTGCTCGGTGAACGCGGCGTCCAGGACGTCGAGGGCCTCTTCGAGCAGGTCCTGGCCGATCACCAGCGGCGGCAGGAAGCGCAGGACGTTCCCGAAGGTGCCGGCGGTCAGCACCACGACCCCCTGGGCGTGACAGGCGCGCGCGATCCGTCCGGTCAGCTCCGGGTCCGGCTCATCGGTGCCAGGCCGGACGATCTCGACGGCCAGCATCGCCCCGCGGCCACGGACGTCACCGATCACATCGGTGCGCTGCTGGAGTGCTCGCAGTCGCGGCAGCATCGTCGCCTCGATCGCCCGCGCGGCGCGGGCGAGGTCCTGCTCCTCCATCGTCTCGATGGTGGCCAGTGCGGCCGCGCAGGCGACCGGGTTGCCACCGTAGGTTCCCCCGAGACCACCGACGTGCACGGCGTCCATCAGTTCGGCGCGACCGGTAACCGCGGCCAGTGGCAGTCCGCCGGCGATGCCCTTGGCCGTGGTGATCAGGTCCGGGACGACGCCCTCGGCGTCACAGGCGAACCACTCGCCCGTGCGGCAGAAGCCGGTCTGGATCTCATCGGCCACGAAGAGCGCGCCGGACTTCCGGCACCAGTCGGCGATCGCAGGGAGGAAGCCCTCCGCCGGCACAACGAAGCCGCCCTCCCCCTGGATGGGCTCGATCAGCACCGCGGCCACGTTGCCCGCGCCGACCTGTGCCTCCACGACAGCCAGCGCACGGGCCGCGGCCTCGGCTCCGGTCAGCCCCGCCTCGTCCCGGTAGGGGTAGGACATCGGGACGCGGTAGATCTCCGACGCGAACGGCCCGAAGCCGTGCTTGTAGGGCATGTTCTTCGCGGTCAGGGCCATCGTGAGGTTCGTGCGGCCGTGGTAGGCGTGGTCGAAGACGACGACCGCCTGACGACCGGTGGCGTGCCGGGCGATCTTGACCGCGTTCTCCACCGCCTCGGCCCCGGAGTTGAACAGCGCCGACTTCTTGGCGTGATCCCCCGGCGTCAACCGCGCGAGCTCCTCGCAGACGGCGACGTAGCCCTCGTACGGCGTCACCATGAAGCAGGTGTGGGTGAACGCGGCGACCTGCGCCTGCACGGCCTCCACGACCCGCGGCGAGGAGTTCCCGACGCTGACGACGGCGATCCCCGAACCCAGGTCGATGAGCGAGTTGCCGTCCACGTCGACGACCACTCCCCCAGCGGCCCGCTCGACGAAGACGGGCAACGTCCCGCCGACGCCCGCGGCGACCGTCACGGTCCGCCGCTCCAGCAGGGCACGCGACCGGGGACCGGGAATCTCGGTGACCAGCCGGCGTTCCTGGGTCACGGTCACCGGTCCGCTGAGCACGTCGGTCATGTCCTGCCTCCTCGAGTGGGCTCCCCCGGGCGGGGGGTAGATCACGCGTAAGCGTCGGTCACTCCACCTGTGGGCGATACAGTCCAGATCGGAGTTTCCCGGGCACGAAAGTGTCCACATTGTCGAAGGGCTGCGCGTGCCGGTCAGCATCGCCACGCTCTTGGACACACCCGGGCTGGCTCTGCGGCTGCACACCACCGCCGCCCCGGTCGATCGCCCCGTCGCGTGGGTCCACGTCAGCGAGCTGCCCGATCCCACTCCGTTCCTCGAGGGCGGCGAGCTGCTGCTGACCACCGGTCTGGCGCTGCGTGCCGACCAGCCGGTCGAGGCATACGTCCGGAGGCTGGCCGATGCCGGCGTCGTCGGCCTGGGGCTCGGCACCGGGCTGAGCCACAGCGTGGTGCCGGCCGAGCTGGTCTCGGCCGCCGACACCTACGGGCTGGCCGTCGTCGAAGTGCCGCGGGAGACGCCCTTCATCGCCTTGTCGCGTGTGGTGTCCGCAACCCTCGCCGCGGACGAGTACGCCACGGTGAGCCGGATCTCGGCGGCCCAGCAGGAGCTGACCCGGGCAGCACTCGCCCCCGGCGCCCCCGCGACGGTGGTGGAGCGGCTGGCCCGCCAGGTCGACGGCTGGGCCTTGCTGATCGACGCGGACGGGACCGCCCTCGTGGCCTCGCCCGCGTCGGCCGGACAGCGGGCGGGCGGCCTCTCCGGCGAGGTGGACCGGTTGCGGGGGCTGCGTGCGCCGGCCAGCGCGGCCCTCTCCCGGCCGGAGGAGACCGTGCTGGTGCAGTCGCTCGGCAACGGCCCGCGCACTCGCGGTTTCCTGGCCGTGGGGCGGCCGCGGCCGTTCCCGGCACCCGACCGGCACATCGTCAACGGGGCCGCCCTCCTGCTGACCCTGCGACTGGAGCAGTCGCGGGCGTTGGACAGCGCAACGGCGGTGCTACGGGCGGCACTCCTGCGCATGCTCCTGGCCGGCGAGGAGGCGGTGGTGGCGCCGGCGTTGGCGGCGCTGGGCGAGCAGCTGCCCACCGGACCCGTCCGCGCGCTGTCGGTCCTCGGCACTCCCGAGCAGCGCTCGGCCGCGGTCGACGTGGTGGCCGACGCCGCCGCCCACGCCCGTGAGCCACTGTTCTCGGCCGAGCTCGACGACACGCTGATCGTGCTCGTCGCCGACGCCGGTGACCTCGCCGAACGGTTGGTCGTCCTGCCCGAACGGGTCCCAGGAGCCGCGCTCGGCGTCTCGCCCCCCGCGTCCTGGGCGCGGCTCGGCGCGGCCGTGCGACAGGCCCGCCAGGCGGCAGAACACAGCCTGGCCGGGGTCAACCGGGTCACCCGCTTCGCCGACCTGGCCGGCCAGGGGCTGGCTCCGCTGGTGGACCCCGCCCGCGCCCGCGCCTTCGCGGAGGCGCTGCTCGCCCCCCTCGTGGCGGCCGACCGGGCCGGTGCCGGTGAGCTGGTCGACTCGCTGCGCAGCTGGCTGGCCCACCATGGTCAGTGGGAGCCGGCCGCGGCTCGGCTGGGCGTGCACCGGCACACGCTGCGCAAGCGGATCCGGCGCGCCGGTGAGCTGCTGGACCGGGACCTCGACTCCCCCGGGGTGCGGGCCGAGCTCTGGCTGGCCCTGCATCTGCCCGGCACGGAGCCGGCCGTCGACACCCCACGGCCGGAATGACGACGGGCCGTCATCCCGTGCCCGCGGCACAGGATGACGGCCCGGGGTCCGTCCGGTCGTCCTCAGACGAGGCCGACCGGCCTCACAGCGCCGGCTCGGGCCGGTTGGCCACCCCCGCGTCCTGCCGGATCTGCCGCAGGTGCGCCGCCACCTCGATCGCGTCCCCTTCGGGCACGTCGCCGGAATTGCGGTCCGGTCGCGCGATCAGCAGGTAGAGGAAGCCGGCACCCATGACCACGACCAGCCCGATCAGGGTGATCCACCGGTCCAGGAAGACGTCGGTGTCGGCCGGCTGCAGCAGCAGGACGATCGCGAAGATGCCGTAGGCCAGGGCCACGATGTTGACCGCGAGGCCCCAGCCGCCGAGGTTCCACAGGCCGGCCGGTCGCCAGCCCTTCAGCCGCTGACGCAACGCCGCGAGCACCACGGCCTGGAAGGCGACGTAGATGCCCAGCACCGCAAAGGCAGTGACCCGGGCCAGGGTGTCGGGGCGCCAGAAGACGAACAGCGCGATCAGGACGGGGACGACGCAGACGACGAACAGGGCGTTGGTCGGGACGGCGTGCTTCTCCGAGACCTTGGCCAGCCATGCGCTGCCCGGGAGCATCCGGTCGCGGGCGAACGCGTAGAGCAGCCGGCTGCCGGCGGCCTGCAGCGACAGCACGCAGGAGACGAACGCCGTCACGGCGATGAGGAGGAAGATCTTCGAGCCCACCGTTCCCAGCGAGCTCTCCAGGATGGACGGGATCGGGTCGGCGTCCTTGCCGTCCACGATCGCCTGCAGGTCAGGGGCGGCCAGCACGTATCCGCCATAGGACATGAGCCCGGAGACACCACCGATGAGGATGGTGAGGATCATCGCCCGGGGCACGCGCCGCGTCGGGTCCGCCACCTCTTCGGCGACGTCACCGCAGGCTTCGAAGCCGTAGAAGAGGAACAGTCCGGACAGCGACGCGGCGAGGAAGGTGGCCACGTACGACTTGTCACCGCCGGCGCCGAGCGAGTCGAAGAAGACGGAGAACGGCTGCTCACGCTGGAACAGCAGGAGGTAGAGGCCGAGCGCGATGACGCCGATCAACTCTGCGGCGAGGCCGATCCGGGCTATCCGGCCCAGCATGCGGGTGCCGCTGTAGTTGAACGCGAAGGCGATCAGCAGCAGGCCGACGACGACCAGCAGCGTGACGCCCGGGGTGGCCGTGATCCCGAAGAGCGCAGCCACGAAGCCGGCACCGAACTCGGCGACCGAGGTCACCGTCACGATGATCGCCCAGATGTAGACCCACGAGACGATCCAGGCGTAACGCCGGTTCCACAGCCGCCGGGTCCACGGGTAGATGCCGCCGGCCAGGGGGTACTGCGAGACGACCTCGCCGAAGACCAGCGAGACGAGTAGCTGGCCGGTCCCGACGATCACCAGCCACCAGATCGACGGGGGTCCCCCGATCGAGAGGCTGTAGGCGAAGAGTGAGTACACGCCGACCAGCGGCGAAAGGTACGTGAAGCCCAGCGCCATGTTGGCCCAGAGGCCCATGCTGCGCTTGAACTCCGACTGGTACCCGAGCGCGGCGAGCTGGGCGTCGTCGACGGCACTCTCGGGTGCACCGGGTGAGGTCACCGGGTCTCCTCGTTGTCAGCAGGGAAGAAGAAGTGGCACGGCGGCACCTCGTATCCCGGGGCCGCCAGTCACGGGCGGCCAAAAGCTATAGACCTAAAGGTCTTGGGACAAGTGCCGCTGTGTCACGGGTTGGTGACGAATGAGCGACTCAGGCGGGCAACAGGTGGAGGCGCCAGGGCACGCCGCCCACCCGCGCTCCGGCCCCCAGGCCCCCCGCGGGGGGCACCAGGCTGCCGACCAGCCACCGCGGCGAGGTGGATACGACGACGCGCCCCTCCTCGTTGACCAGCAGAAACGCCTGCGCCAGCGTGCCCAGCCCGCCGAGCAGGCGGACCTCGAACCGGCTGACCGGGACGTCGGCACCGGCCACCCCCAGGAACCGGCCCTCGGCGACCACGGGCTCGGTGAGGGTCAGCAGGTACTGCCCGGACCCGTGGACGTCGACGTACGGTCCGACGACGTGCCGCCGGCCGGTCTCCCGGGGCACCGCGAACCACGGCGCGGCGGTGTAGTCGTAGAAGCCGGCGCTCGAGGGCCTGAGGTCCGGATCGAGCGACAGCAGCCGGTCATTGTCGGGATCCAGCTGCCACCAGTGCAGCCGGACCGGCACGTCGTGACCCGGCCGCCCCGTCCCCGCCTGCGGAGCCAGGATGACCCCCAGGCCGGTTGCCAGCTGACCCGGCGAACTCAGCAGCCGCCGCACCGCGGTCCCCAGCTCCGGCGCATCGCCGGCAGGCGCCCCGTCCGCACCATCCCGGGCGACCGGCTCGAGGCTGCGCACGGCCGCCGCGTGCACGTCGGCGACGGTCCCGAAGACCCGCTCGACGGCATCGGTGACGGCGGCGGTGATGCGGCCGCCTCCACCGTCGACGGAGGTCACGACTCCACCTCCTGGCGGTCGGCGGTGGTCGCGGCCGGCGGCGCGGCGGCCAGCCGTTGCAGTCTCAGGTCGATGAGCCACCGGGTACGGGCATCCACGTGCTGGTCGGTCAGGTCCCGGGCACGTGCGGCGTCGCGAGCCTCCAGGGCGTCGACGACCGCCCCGTGGCTCGCGACCACCGTGTCGAGCAGCTCCGGCGCATGCGCCGGCGGCCACGGCAGCTGGCCGAACTCGACGAGGACGTCCATCTGCGTCATGGTGAGCCGGACCGACTGGGCACACGCGGCGACCTCGATGTAGAACCGGCCGTCGGCCCGCCGCTGCGCGGCGACCGAGTCCGAGCCGGCCAGGCGCGTCAGCACGTCCCGCAGCCGCGCGATCTCCGCCGCTGAGGCTCGCGAGGCTGCCAGCCGGGCGGCCGCACCGGCCACGGCCGCGTGCACGTCCCCCAATTCGCGCAGGTCGGTGGTCCCGAGCCCGGCAAGCCGCGTGGCACCGAGCTGGGCAAGGGCGTCCTCCCGGGAGCGGACGAAGCTACCGCCCCCGCGCCCCCGGCGGGTGTCGACCAGACCGAGCTTGCGCAGCTCGGCCAGCGCCTCCCGCAGCGTCACCGTGGAGACGTTCAGCTGGGTCGCCAGCTCCGCTTCGGACGGGAGCTGCTCGCCGTCGCCGAGCAGGCCCAGCGCGATGGCGCTCCCGACGCGGCGGGCCACGGCCTCACTGCGCAGCGCGCCGTCGTCGAGGGGCGCGAAGACGGCACGCCGGGCGTCACCGCTGAGCAACCGCACGCTCACCTCCCCGCCGACCGATGCGGCCCAGAGTGTCGCATCAGGACTCGTCAAGCTAAACCATTGATTCCATAGGTTTGTCTCGCTACGGTGTCCCGGATCCCAGTCGTCCTGTGACGAGGAGCACCACGTGACCCAGGTTCACCCCGAGCGGAGCGAGGGCGCAGACGCGCTCTCCGAGCCGTTCACCCCCGGCGCGCCGTCCAACCCCCCGGAGCTCGCCCAGTACCCCGAGACCCTGGCCGGCGCGGTCCCGGTGCCGCTGGCCGACCCGAAGACCCGCGCGTTCGTCGATGAATGGCGCAACGCCTCGTACAACTGCTTCTCGTCGGGACACAAGTTCTGCCGCGAGGTCTGTCCGGTCACCCAGGTCGAGCGCAACGAGTCGTGGACGCCCACGGCCTTCCACGCCAACGTCGTCGCGATGGAGCGGGGCGAGCTCGAGATCGCCGACATCGCCGCCGACTACGTGAACTGCACCCAGTGCGGCGCCTGTGAGCTGCGCTGCCCGAACACGTTGTTCACCGGCGACTTCTACCGCTTCCGCACCCGCACGGTCGACGTCGTCAAGGCCGTCCGCGCGCTGGCCGTGGAGAGCGGGGTGCACCAGCCGGAATGGCAGTCGTGGAACGAGCGCACCGACCTGCGCACCCACGAGCCGGTGCTCGGCGAGACCCCGGTCAGCCAGGAGAAGGTCCGCGACTGGGCCGAGGGCCTGGACATCCCCATCGGTGGCGAGACGATCCTCTTCGTCGACTGCGAGGCGGCGTTCTACCGGACGTCGGTCCCGCGGGCAGTGGCCCAGATGCTCCAGCTGGCCGGGTACGAGTTCGGCCTCATGCAGGAGCAGTGGTGCTGTGGCGGGCCGGCGGCCGAGATGGGCTACGTCGACCAGGCCAAGAAGTTCGCCCGCCACAACCTCGACAACTGGCGCGCCTCCGGCACCAGGCGCGTGCTCGTGCTCGACCCGCACGACTACATCAGCTTCACCGAGGACTACCCCAAGTACTTCGGGGACGAGTACGACATCGAGGTCGTGCTCGTGATCGAGGTGCTCGCCGAGCTGCTGCGCGAAGGGAAGCTGACCCCGTCGGTCCCCGTGGACAGGGCGATCACGTACCACGACCCGTGCAGGCTCAACAAGCGCAAGGGCATCTGGAAGGAACCCCGCGAGCTCCTGCGGGCCATTCCCGGGCTCCGGTTCGAGGACGTCGACCGGGTCACCCAGTGGTCCTACTGCTCCGGGGGCGGCGGCGGCCTCCCGATCGAGAAGCCCGAGCTCACCGCGAAGATCAGCGCGATGCGGCTCGAGCGGGCTGCCGAGCTCGACATCGACACCCTGGTCAGTGCCTGCCCGTGGTCCGAACGCCCGCTCAGCGAGGCCGGTGACGCCGAGGACATCGACGTCGTCGACCTGCACGAGCTGTTCGCGCAGTCACTCGGTATCACCGTGGGCGGGTCCCGCGGAGACGTCGGCGACAAGCGGCTGGCCCAGGAACGCACCGGCGTCCCGGGCCGTGCCCGCCGGACCCGCGGCGGCGGTGGCTGTGGCGGTTGCGGTGGTGGCGGCGGCGGCGGTTGCGGCAGCAACGGCGGCGGCTGCGGATGCGGAGGGCACTGACCATGACTGCGACTGCGGAACCGATGGGCACCACGCCTCTCGGCAACCGGCCCCTGGAGCCGGCGCGCCTGGACGCGCTGGTCCAGGCGCTGCGGACCGTGCTGGCCGACGACCAGATCCTCACCAACAAGACCGACCGCTACAACCGCGCTCGGGTGCCCGCCCCGTTCCCGGTGCACCGCTGGTCGGAGCGGCTGCCGGACCTGGCGGTGCTGCCCACCTCCACCGAGCAGGTCGCGCAGATCGTCCGGATCGCCAACGAGATGCGGATCCCCGTCGTCCCGCGCGACGGCGGAACGGGCCTCACCGACGGTGCCGTGCCGATGCGCGGCGGCATCGTCGTCGACGTCAAGCGGATGAACCAGATCCACGAGATCGACCTGGTCAACCGCACCGTCACGGTGGGCACGGGCATCAGCATGCTCAAGCTCAACGAGCGGCTGGCCCAGCACGGGCTCTTCTACCCGGACGACCCGGCGTCCTACCCGTGCTCCCTGGTGGGTGGCCGGATCGGCACCAGTGGCTGGTCGCTGATCGGCTCCCGCTACGGGCACACCCGCGACCTGGTGCTCAGCTTCGACCACGTGCTGCCGACCGGCGACATCCTGCACGTCGGCGACGGCATCGGCGGAAAGATCAGCAAGTCCTCCAGCGGCTTCCAGATGAAGCACCTGTTCATGGGCCACCAGGGCACCCTGGGCATCGCCACGAAGGCGACGCTCAAGCTGTTCCCCAAGCCCGAGGCCGAGCTCTCGCCGTTCTGGGCGTTCGACAACTATGACGACGCCTACGCGTGCACCGGCGCGCTGGCCCGGGCGGGAGTGGCGACGTTCGCCGGCGCGGTCCTCTTCGACGAGTACAAGGTGGCCTACCTGCGCCGCGACGACGAGGCCTACATCCCCCAGCCCGGTGACGTCCGCGCGCTGGTCTGCTCGGTCATGTACGGCTACGAGGACGAGGTACGGGCCGGCGGCAAGCGACTGTTCCGGATCGCCAAGGAGCACGGCGCCCGCTACCTGGGCGACGAGATCTCCGAGGGTGACTGGGCGGCGCGGCACGACCGGTACGCCACCCCGCTGCACGGTCGCACCAAGGACGGCCAGGTCATCCCGATGTCGTGGCACTGCGAGGACGCCGCGGTCAACTACGCGAATGTCCCCGCGGTCAGCAAGGCCTGGCACGAGATCATCGCCAGGCTGCGCCGCAAGAGCGACGTCTTCGACGACTGGGGCATGTTCGCCTACACCTCGGCGAACACGGGCGTGGACTACCTGACCGAGATCGACGTGGGCATCTGGGAGCAGCGGCTCGACGACGCCGCGTGGGCGGCATGGGTCGACGCCAAGCGGGAGATCGCGGCCGTGGCGATCGCCCACAACGCTTCGATGAGCGCCTGTCACGGCTCCTGCCGGGAAGGCGAGGTGGACCTCCTGCCGGAGGAGCTGGGCCGTGGCTTCGATGTGATGCTCGACGTCAAGCGCGCGCTGGACCCGAACAACATCATGAATCCCGGCAAGTACCTGCTCGACGGTGCCTATGACAACGCCTGTGAAGGGACCTCCCGTGGCTGAGCATCTCCCCCAGACACCCTCGGCTCCCGCCGCCTCCGCGCCCTACCGCCGCTCCGAGCAGCTGACCCCGCCGCCGGCCGTGCCGGTGAGCGAGGTGGCGCAGACGACCTTCGAGCACGTGTACGAGGTGGATCCCCGCCTCATGCAGCAGCACGTGCTGCAGCAGGTGTTCCCGAACTGGGACACCCTGCGGATCATGCGCAGCCGGGCGGACCACCTGCAGTGGATGCACCAGCACTTCGCCTCCACGGTGATCTCCGGCTCGGAAATCCTGGCCGAGGTCGAAGCCGAGGCGGCGCCGGCAGGCCAGCCGCTCCGATGAACTGCCCGGCCGGGAGCTGCGCCGACGCGCTCCCGGCCGGGGCACCGCACCCCGCACTCCCCTGACGAGAGGCACCCCTGTGACCAAGCACATCGAGCTCCGCAACTTCGTCGGTGGGGAGTACGCCGAGACGGCCGAGGGACGGCGGGCCGATCTGGTGGACCCCTCGACCGGGGAGGTGTTCGGTTCGGCGCCGGTCTCCGGGGCCGAGGACGTCGACCGTGCCTACCGCAGCGCGGCGACGG
>JAODNN010000185.1 GCA_025465355.1 Blastococcus sp.
GACTGTCCCCAGTCGACGGCGACCACCGATGCGCCGCGCCGGTACGCCTCGAAGGCGTGCCGACCCTCGCCGCAGCCCAGGTCGAGGACGGTCATCCCCGGTCGCAGGTCGAGGCGGTCGTAGTCGACGGTCAGCACGGCCTTCCCTTGCGTTCGAGGATCTGTTCGTACCAGTCCGCCGTGCGCTGCGCGGTCGCCCGCCAGGTGAACAGGTCGAGGACCCGGCGGCGCCCGGCCCGGCCCAGCTCCTCGGCGAGGGATGCGGAGTCGAGGACCGTCTTCAGGGCGGCGGTCAGCTCTCCGACGTCCCCGGCCCGGACGCGGAGCCCGGCGTCGGGCCCGACCACCTCGGGCAGCGCACCGGCGTCGGTGGTGACCAGTGGCGTTGCGCAGGCCATGGCCTCGATCGCCGGCAGGGAGAAGCCCTCGTACAACGAGGGGATCGCCACCACGCTGGCGCGCTGCAGCAGCCGGATCAGCTCGGCCTCGGGGACCGCGCCGGTGAAGCGGACCGCGTCGCGCAACGACAGCCGGTCCAGGGCGGTGTCGGCCGGGCCGCCTGGACGGGCGGTGCCGATGACGGTGAGCCGGACCGGGCGCTCGGTGCGCAGCTTCGCCAGCGCCTCCAGCAGGTGGACCAGGCCCTTGAGGGGGACGTCCGCGCTGGTGATCACCAGGATCGAGTCGGTGTCCCGGGCCTGCCCGGCGGGTGGCGGGGTGAACTCGTCGGGGTCGATCCCGACCGGGATCACGTCGACCCGGTCGGCGGGCAGCCCCATGTGTGCGTCGATGTCGCGGCGGGAGCTCTCGGAGACCGTCGTGACGCCGTCCAGGCGACGGGCCACGCGGGCCTGCATTCCGGTGAAGGCATACCAGCGGTGCAGCGTCAGCCGGCGGCGCAGCGTCGGGGCAGCGGCGAGCTCCAGCCGCCGGTCGATGGCGACCGGGTGGTGCACGGTCGCCACGGTGGGCAGCCCGGCCCCGACCAGGCGCAGCAGCCCCCACCCCAGGGACTGGTTGTCGTGGACGACGTCGAACTCGGCGGCCCGGGGGAGCAGCAGCCGGGCCGCCCGCAGGCTGAAGGTCATGGGCTCGGGGAATCCGGCGGTGCACATCGTCGCCCACTCGGCCACGTCGATCCAGTCGCGGAACTCCGACGGCCGCGGTGTCCGGAACGGGTCGGGTTCGCGGTACAGGTCCAGGCTGGGCAGGCGAGTCAGCGGGACGCCGGCGTCCAGCTCGGGATAGGGCTGACCGCTCAGGACCTCGACGCGGTGACCGAGCTCGGTGAGTTCTCTGGAGAGAGCTCGGACGTACACGCCCTGACCGCCGCTGTGCGGTTTGCTTCGGTAGGACAGCAGTGCGATGCGCAGCGACCCTCCCATGAGCGGACTCTAACGAGTACCTGTGACCCGCCGTACGACAGCCGACGATCCGCCCCGTTGCGAACCGGCGCGGCCCGCCTGGGAAAGTGCTAGGCATGCTCCGTCATGTCGTTCTCTTCACCTGGTCCGACGCCGCCGACGCCCGCCGGCGGAAAACGACCGTCCAGGCGCTACGGCGGCTGCGTCAGGACGTCGGCGGGATGACCTCGCTCATCGTGGCCGATGATGCCGGGCTCTCGGACGGCACGGCCGACACCGTGCTCATCGCCGACTTCCCCGACGTGGAGGCCTACTACCGGTACGCGCAGGACCCGGTGCACATCGCGGTCCTCGCCGAGCACGTCCGCCCCTGGCTGGCCGCCCGCAGCGCGTTGCAGTACGTGATCTGAGCGTTCCCGCCTGACCCGGACGGTTGCCGTCCACAGGCCGGACCGCCGTCCACAGATGTGCTCCGCGCCGGCTCGCCGCCGCCACGCGCGGTCAGGGTCGGCCCATGGATTCCCGCGCCGAACCGCAGCTGCCCGACCCTGAGCCCTCCACGGTGCGGCTCTCCGATCCCGGCGAGATCGCTGCCGCCATCCCGTACCTGCTCGGTTTCCGGCCGGAGGAGTCGGTGGTGCTGATCAGCCTGACCGGGGCCGGCGGCCGGGTCGGGCTGACCGTCCGGGCCGACATCCCGCCGCCGGCCGATGCGCGGGCGCTCGCCGGCGCGCTGGCCCGCAGCATCTGCACGGACGGGCCGAGTGGGGTGGTGCTCGCGGTGGTCTCGGAGGCCACGGACGAGCTGTCGCGTGGTCCGGCCCGTCCGGTGGGCGACCAGCGGCGGGACAACGTCGACCTCCCGCACCGCGGGCTGATCCACGAGCTGACGATGGCTGTGGCCGCCGCCGGCATCCCGGTCCGGGACGCCCTGCTGGTGCGGGCCGGCCGGTGGTGGTCCTACGACTGCCCGCACCGTTGCTGCCGCCCGGGCGCAGGCACGCCGTTGCCCGGCAGCGTCACCGAGCTCGAGGTGGCCTCGGTGTCGTCGGGAACGGTCGTCGCGCGGGACCGGGACGAGCTCGAGGCCCGCATCGCACCGCCGGGAGGGCTGGCCTGGGCCGCCACCAACGACGCTGTTCTGCGGACGGCCGGTGAGCGGGTCACCCGGGCCGAGGAGTGCGGGTGGGAGGTGGTGGCCGACGAGACGATGGCGACGATCGTCGAGGCGGTTGCCGCGTGCCGACCGGGGGCCGGCGCCACGAGGCCGGCCGACGACGTGCTGGCCCGGGTGCTGTGGGGGTTGCGGAACACGAGGGTGCGGGACCAGGCCCTGGGGCTGTCGCTGGGTCCCGAGCCACTCGCGGTGGAGGCGCTGTGGTCCGAGTGCACGCGCCGGGCCCCTTCGCCGCTGGACGCCGCCCCGGCCACGCTGCTCGCGGTGAGCGTCTGGCTCCGTGGGGACGGCGCGATGGCCAACGTGGCCCTGGACCGGGCGCTGGACAGCGACCCCGACTACGCCCTCGCCCAGCTGCTGCGCGCGGCCCTCGCCTCCTACCTGGGTCCGGCCGAGCTGCGGGCGATGATCGCGGCGAGCCTGGCTGGGGACGACGATGCGCTCCCGGCACGCTGACCGGGCCGCCCGGTCCTGCACACCGTCAGAGCAGCTCGGGGCGCTGCCACTCCTCGCCCAGGACGTGCTCGGCCAGGAAGGCCAGCACGGTCTCGTACCAGACCGTCGAGTTCCCGGGTGTCAGCACCCAGTGGTTCTCGTCCGGGAAGTACAGGAACTTGGAGGGGACGCTGCGCTTCTGCAGGTCGTACCAGAGCTGCAGCGCCTCGCCGATCGGAACCCGGTAGTCCTTGTCGCCGTGGATGACCAGCATCGGCGTCCGGATGGCGTCGGCGTACCGGTGAGGGGAGTTCTGTTCGTAGCGCTTCGGCTCGCGCAACGGGTCGCCCCACTCCTTCTCCCAGTAGTACGGCGCATCCGTCGTCCCCATGAACGAGTCGAGGTTCCACAGGCTGGCGTGGGTGACGATCGCGCGGAAGCGGTCGGTCTGGGTCGACACCCAGCTGGCCATGTAGCCGCCGAACGAGCCGCCCATCGCCGCGGTGCGGGAGGTGTCGATGTCCGGCCGCTGTTCGACGGCGTCGACCGCCGCCATCAGGTCGGTGTAGGGGGCACCGCCCCACTCCCCCCAGCCCCGCCGGACGAAGTCCTGGCCGAACCCCTGGGACAGCGCCGGGTTCGGCAGCAGGACCGCGTAGCCCTTCGCGGCGAGCACCCAGGGGTTCCACCGCCAGGACCACGAGTTCCAGCTCATCAGGGGGCCGCCGTGGATCCACAGCAGCAGGGGCGCCGGAGAGTCCGCGGACGCACTCTCGGGCAGCACCAGCCACGACTGGATCCGAGCACCGTCGGGCGCGGTGGCCTCGACCTCGTGCACCGTGCCCGGGAGGGCCTCCAGGGTGCCGGGGTTCGGCAGGACGGCCGGGTCCTGACGCTCCGCCGTGGGGTCCAGCCGCACCGGCGCGGGCGGCGAGTCGAAAGCCGAGCGCAGCGCGTAGAGGGCGCTGCCGTCCCGCGCCACCTGGAGGTCGCTGTAGGCGCCGTCGCCGGTCAGGCGGACCGGTTGGCCGCCGTCGACCGCCACCCGGAAGATCGCGTGCCGCCCGTCGTCGTCGGCCAGGAAGTACACCGTGGCACCGTCTGCACTGAACTGCGGGGCGCTGGGCCACCGGTCGAAGCCGGGGGTCAGTTCGCGGGCGGTGCCGGCGGCCACGTCGACCAGCAGCAGCGTGTAGTCCGGGGGCTCGTTGTAGGTCGGCAACGTCTCCCGGACGCAGACCAGGCCGGTGCCGTCGGGTGCGAAGGCCGGCGCGTAGACCTCGGCGAGCGGATCGTCCACGAGTACCCGGCTCGCACCGTCGGCCGTGTCGGTGAGCACGATCCGGGTGCGGCGGCCCGCGGGGCCGTCCGGCACGGCCTCGGACCGGGCCAGCAGCCGGCCGTCGGGGGAGAGCGTGAAGTCGTCCCCGGCTCCGCTGGGAGGGGCGGCATCGGGGGTGAGGTCGCGCAGGGGAACCGGTTCCGCGCCGGCCGGGAGCTCCTCGTCCGGCAGCCGGCCGGCCCAGAACAGGTGCGGCGCCGCGGGGCCGAGGTCGTGGTCCCAGTGCCGCACCGGGTACGTCTCGTGCAGGACAGCCGAGACCCCGGCGTCCTTGCGCTGCCTGCGGCGTTCCTCGTCGGCGGCCTCGTCCGGCGCGCCCGGCATGGTGTCGGCCCCGACCACGATGTCTCCGCTGTCGGCGGCGACGGTGTAGGAGCCGATCCCGGCGGGCCGGGTCAGCATCAGACGCGCCTCGCCGCCACCGGCCGGCAGGCTCCACAGCCCGGCCTTCGGCTCACCGCTCTCGGTCGCCGACGGGTCCGGCCGAGGCGAGGTGAACAGCAGCGAGCCGTCCGGGGCCCAGGCCGGCGAGGACTCGCCCGGAGCGCTGCGGGTCAGCCGGCGGGCCGGCCGCTGCCCGGCGGGGTCGACCTCCCACAGCGCGGACTGCCACTTCTTCTTCTCCGGGTCGAGGGTCTGCACCGATATCGCCAGGCGGGTCCCGTCGGCGGAGAGAGCCAGCGCGCCGACCCGGGGGAGGGCGGCGTAATCGGCCAGCCGCGCGAACGGGCTGAGCGTGCGGCCGGCCGTGGAGTCGGCGGCGTCGGGTGCGGGCTGGCTCACCGGTGCCTTCTCTCGCGAGGGTGCGGATGTCGCCCTCACCGTAGTGATCACCGACCGCCGGTGGCCCGGAGCGTCCACCGGGGCCCGGACTCAGGGCCGGGCGGCCGCCTCCAGCGGCGGGTGAGCGCCGTCCACCGCGCTGACGAACACGTGGTCGGCCACGCCGTCGGGCAGCACCCTGCCGTCCAGGGTCACCGAGCCCCCGACCCGGCGGGCCACCATGGCCGCACCGGGACGGACTCCCTGCTCGGCGAGCACCCGCAGCAGGACGGCGTTCTCCTGAAGCTGCTCGCTGATCCGTTCGATCATCACGGGGCGGCCGTCGGTGGTGGCCGTCGTCGACAGCAGGGCCAGCGCGCCGGGCCCCCTCGACGCCTCGCCACCGCGTGGCTGGCCGCCCAGCAGGGCATCCAGGCCGGGGATCGGGTTGCCGAAGGGGGACACGGTGGGATTCCCCAGAAGCGTGAGCAGCTTGCGCTCCACCGCCTCGCTCATCACGTGCTCCCAGCGGCAGGCCTCCTCGTGGACGTCGGCGTAGTCCAGGCCGATCACGTCCACGAGCAGGCACTCGGCGAGGCGGTGCTTGCGCATGACCGCCGTGGCGAGGGCACGGCCCTCGTCGGAGAGCTGCAGGTGCCGGTCGCCCTCGACGGTCAGCAGACCGTCCCGCTCCATCCTGGCCACCGTCTGGCTGACCGTGGGGCCGCTCTGGTGGAGGCGCTCGGCGATGCGGGCCCGCAGCGGGATGACGCCCTCCTCCTCGAGCTCGAAGATCGTGCGGAGGTACATCTCCGTGGTGTCGATGAGGTCGTTCACAGGCACTCCTCCGTGTCGCACGCAGTCTACGGCGGCGTGACGGGGACCAGGAGCGACCGCAGGTCGTCAGGGCGGCGTGGCCGGCCGGGCCACCGGGTAGCGTCCGCCCCGTGAGCGACTCGGTCACCGTCGTCTGGAACGACGCGCTGCTGAGCTACACGATGGGTGGCGACCATCCGCTGCACCCGGTGCGGCTGGACCTGACCATGCGCCTGGCCGACAGCCTGGGCGTCCTCGCGAACGACCGGTTGCGGATCCTCGCGCCCACGCCGGCCGACGAGGAACTGCTCACCCTCGTGCACGACCCCGCCTACCTGGAGGCGGTGCGGCGAGCTCCCACCGACCCCGACGTCGGGTACGGCCTGGGTACGCCGGACAACCCGATCTTCGACGGCATGTACGACGCCGCCGCCCTGATCGCCGGCGGCAGCGTGCTCGCCGCCGAGCAGGTGCACAGCGGCAAGGCCCAGCACGCGGTCAACATCTCCGGCGGTCTGCACCACGCGATGCGCGACGCCGCGTCCGGCTTCTGCGTGTTCAACGACGGGGCCATCGCCATCGCCTGGCTGCTGCGCCACGGCTACGAGCGGATCGCCTATGTCGACCTCGACGTGCATCACGGGGACGGTGTGCAGGCCGCCTTCTACGACGACCCGCGGGTGCTGACGGTCAGCGTCCACCAGACTCCGCTCACGCTCTTCCCTGGCACCGGCTTCCCCGAGGAGACCGGCGACCCGCAGAAGGCGCTGGGCAGCGCGGTGAATCTCGCCCTGCCCAACGGCACCGACGACTCCGCGTGGCTGCGCGCGTTCACCGCCGTCGTCCCCAGTGTGGTGCGGGCCTTCCAGCCGCAGATCCTGGTCACCCAGTGCGGGTGCGATGCCCACCACGAGGACCCGCTCGCCGACCTCGCGCTCACCGTCGACGGCCAGCGCGCGAGCTACAAGGCCATGCACGAGCTTGCGCACGAGGTTGCCGACGGCCGCTGGCTGGCGCTCGGGGGCGGCGGCTACGGCCTGGTGCGCTGTGTACCCCGGGCCTGGACGCACCTGCTGGCCGAGGTCAGCGGCGCCCCACTGGACCCGGCCACCGAGATCCCGCAGTCCTGGCGGGACGACGTCGTCGCTCGCGGGCTGCGCGCCCGGCCGCCCACGCACATGACCGAGGGCGGCTATACGGGCTTTTCCCGGTGGGACCCGTTCACCGAGTCCCGGGTGGACCGCGCGATCATGCGAACCCGCCGGGCGGCCTTCCCCTACTTCGGCCTCGACCCGGACGATCCCCGTGACTGATCAAGGACCACCCAGCCCCCCACCGGCCCCTGCAGGGGCCCAGCGCGAGCTCGCGAGCGATGGGGGGCAGGGGTTGCTTCCACCTGCTGGGCAGCCGACGGAGACCATGACCCGCAGCGACGAACCGCCCGCCCTGACGCCGCCACCCCCGCACTGGGAGGCCGACATCGTCGCCGCCGACGGGGGGACGGTGCACCTGCGCCCGATCTGTCCGGAGGACGCCGACGGCCTGGTCGGGCTGATGGAGCGCAGCAGCGACCAGACCCGCTACTACCGGTTCTTCGGGCCGATGAAGCGTCTCTCCGAGAAGGATCTGCACCGGTTCACCCACGTCGACCACGTCGACCGCGTCGCCTTCGTCGTGCTGCTCGGCGACCAGCTGGTCGCGGTCGGGCGCTACGACCGGTACCCGGACACCGACGACGCCGAGGTGGCCTTCCTCGTCGAGGACGAGCATCAGGGCCGGGGCCTCGGTTCGGTGCTGCTCGAGCACCTGGCGGCCGCCGGCCGCGAGCGCGGCATCAAGCGGTTCGTCGCAGAGGTGCTGGCGCAGAACAGCCGCATGGTCCGGGTGTTCCAGGACGCCGGGTACAAGGCCGAGCGGTCCTACGAGGACGGCGTCGTGCACCTCACCTTCCCGATCGAGCAGACCGAGGACGCTCTCGCGGTCGCCTACGAGCGTGAGCAGCGCAGCGAGTCGCGGTCCATCGGCCGGCTGCTCACCCCCTCGTCGGTCGCGGTGGTCGGCGCCAGCAACGACGAGGGGAAACTCGGCAACGCGGTGCTCAAGCACCTCCTCGAGTACGGCTTCGCCGGCCCGGTCTACCCCGTCAACCCAGGGGCCCGGCACGTGCGCGGGGTGCCCGCCTACGCCGACATCGAGTCCATCCCCGACGACGTCGACCTCGCCGTCCTGGCCGTGCCCGCCGACGAGGTGGCCGGCGTGGTGGAGGCCTGCCGGCGCAAGCGGGTCCGCGGCCTGGTGGTGATCTCCGGCGGCTTCGGCGAGACAGGGGCGGAGGGGCTGGCCGCCGAACGGCAGCTGGTCGCGACCGCTCGCGCCTCCGGCATGCGCGTGGTCGGCCCCAACTGCCTCGGCATCGTCAACACCGCTGCCGGTGTCCGGCTCAACGCGAGCCTCGCGCCGATGGTCCCGGGGCCCGGGCGGGTGGGATTCTTCGCGCAGTCCGGTGCGCTGGGGATCGCCCTGCTCGAGCGGGCGCGCAGCCGCGACATCGGGTTGACCACCTTCGTCTCGGCGGGCAACCGGGCCGACGTCAGCGGCAACGACCTGCTCCAGTACTGGGCGACCGATTCCGCCACCGAGGTGGTGCTGCTCTATCTGGAGAGTTTCGGCAACCCCCGCAAGTTCGCCCGGTTGGCCCGCACCGTCGGCCGCACCAAGCCGGTCGTCGCGGTGAAGAGCGGCCGGCACGTCGCGACGACACCCGGGTTGGCCGGGACGTCGGTGACGGTCCCGGAGCAATCGGTGGCCGCACTGTTCGCCTCCGCGGGGGTCATCCGCGTGGAGACCGTGGCGCAGCTGCTCGACGTCGCCGCTGTGCTCGCCCACCAGCCGCTGCCGAACGGGAACCGGGTCGCCGTCGTGGGCAACTCCACGGCGATGGGCCAGCTGGTGGCGGACGCCGTCCTGGAGGAGGGGCTCGCGCTCGCGCACGAGGCGCCGGTCGACATCGGCGTGAACGGCAGTCCGGAGCAGTTCCGTGCCGCGTTGAAGGAGGCGGTCGACGACGACCGTGTCGACGCCGTCGTCGCGGTATTCCTGCCGCCACTCATGGCCGGATCGCGGGAGTTCGGGCCGGCGCTGCGCGAGGTCGCGCGAGACGCGGCCAAGCCCATCGTCGCGACGTTCCTCTCGACCGAGGGCATCCCGGCCGAGCTCGCCGTCCTGGACGAGAACGGGATGCCGGCCCGCGGGTCGGTCCCGTCGTTCGCGACCCCCGAGCGGGCGGTGATCGCCCTGGCGAAGGTGGCCGAGTACGCCCGGTGGCGGCGCCGGCCGGTCGGTGAGCAGCCCGAACTGCCCGACGTCGACGAGGACGCCGGGCGCCGCATCGTGACCCGCGTGCTCGGTGAGACGCCGCACGGCCGCGAACTCACCGACGACGAGCTGATCGCCCTGCTGGCCGCCTACGGGGTGCCGCTGCTGGGCACCCGCACGGTGCTCGACGCCGATGCCGCGGTGGCCGCCGCGGAGGAGATCGGCTACCCGGTGGTGCTCAAGTCCACCGCCCCCTGGCTCCGGCACCGGCCCGATCTCGGCGGCGTTCGGATGGACCTGGTCGACGCCGAAGCGGTGCGCACCGCGTTCGCGGCCATCCCTTCCGGCGATCCGGTGATCGTCCAGGAGATGGCCGCTCCCGGAGTGGCCACGGTGGTCGAAATCGTCGACGACCCGTCGTTCGGGGCGCTGGTCAGCTTCGGGCTGGGTGGCGTGGCCACCGACCTGCTCGGTGACCGCGCCTTCCGAACCCTGCCGCTCACCGATCTCGACGCCGCCGACCTGGTCCGCGCGCCACGGGCCTGGCCGCTGCTCGACGGCTACCGCGGGTCCGAACCGGTGGACGTCCCGGCGCTGGAGGGCCTTCTGCTCCGGGTCGCCCGGCTGGCCGAGGACCTGCCCGAGGTGCTCCGGCTGACCCTCGAGCCGGTGATCGTCGGCCCCGCCGACGCCTGGCACGGCGGTCCATCCCTGGTTGTCGCCGGCGGCACCTGCGTCGTCGGGCCACCGACCGCCCGCGTCGACCCGGGGCCTCGCCGGATGAGAACGCCCGTGTGAACGGCGAGAGCCGGGCACCCTCCAGGGGTGCCCGGCTCTCGCTCCGGGTCTTGCCTTAGGCGTCTCTGCCTCAGGCCAGGTAGTCCCTGAGCGCGTCGGCCCGCTGCGGGTCGCGCAACTTGGCCATCGTCTCGCGCTCGATCTGCCGGACCCGCTCGCGGGACAGGCCGAACTGCTTACCGATCTGCTCGAGCGTGCGCGGCTGGTGGCCGTCCAGGCCGAACCGCAGCACCACCACGTCCCGCTCGCGCTCCTCCAGCGTGGAGAGCACGTTGCGGACGTCGCCCTTCATCATCTGGAAGGCGACGGCGTCCTCGGCCACGGCGGCGTCGGCGTCCTCGATGAAGTCACCGAGCCGGGACTCCTCGTCGGCACCGACGGTCTGGTCGAGGCTGACCAGGTCGCGGCTGTACTCCAGCAGCTCGGTGATCCGCTCCGGGGTCAGGTCCAGCTCGAGGCCGAGCTCCTCCGGGGTGGGCTCACGCTCGAGCTCCTGGTGGATCCGGCGGCGGGTGCGCACCACCTTGTTGACCTGCTCGGCCAGGTGGACGGGCAGCCGGATGGTGCGGCCGGAGTCGGCCATGGCGCGGGTGATCGCCTGGCGGATCCACCACGTGGCGTACGTGGAGAACTTGAAGCCCTTCGTGTAGTCGAACTTCTCCACCGCGCGGATCAGCCCGACGTTGCCCTCCTGGATCAGGTCCAGGAACGTCATGCCGTGGCCGGTGTAGCGCTTGGCCACGGAGACGACGAGGCGCAGGTTGGCCTCGAGCAGGTGCGCCTTGGCGGCCTTGCCGTCGATGGCCAGCGCCTTGTAGTCGCGCTTGCGGGCGGGGGAGAGGTTCGGCTTCTCGCCGAGCAGACGGTCGGCGTACAGACCGGCCTCGATGCGCTTGGCGAGCTCGACCTCCTGCTCGGCAGTGAGCAGCGCGGTCTTGCCGATGGTGTTGAGGTACACCCGCACGAGGTCGGTCGATACCAGGCCACTGGTGTCGGGCTCACGCCTCGGCGCGCGCACCCCTAAAGTGTCATTGGGGGAAGACTGCAGCAGCGTCACGATGTGTCTTCGTCCTTGCGTTAGATGTCGGATGCATCCGCCGTTCGTCGATGGCTGGCGACGACGCATCCGGGCGTCAAGGGCCGGGGGTTCCGGACTTCTCCGGCCGGCCCCTTGCTCTTCTGTCCGATGTGGTACGCCTGCATAACGACCGGTACCGGGCTTCGTGTTCCGCGCGGCCCCGGTTCGCAGGAAACTCGCAGGGAGTCCTCGGTCACGGCCCTACCCGCCCTGGGGCGGTCTCAGACCCGAACCGCCGGAAAGAACCACGCGCACGCCGTCGCGCCCGGCCGTTCAGACCTCCAGCAGCAGCGTCATGGGCCCCTCGTTCACCGACGTGACCTGCATGCGGGCGCCGAACACGCCGGTCGCCACCGTGCAGCCGCGCCGTCGCAGTTCGGCGACCACCTCGTCGACCAGCGGCTCCGCAATCTCCCCGGGCGCGGCGTCCTGCCAGGACGGCCGGCGGCCCTTGCGGGTGTCCGCGTAGAGCGTGAACTGACTCACGACCAGGATGGGCAGCCCGAGATCGGCGGCGGAGCGCTCGCCGTCCACGCCAGGGAAGATGCGCAGCTCGTGGACCTTGCGGGCCAGCGCGTGGGCGCGCCGGACGTCGTCGTCGTGCCCGACTCCGACCAGTGACAGCAGTCCGGAGCCGATCTCGCTGACCGTGGCCCCATCGACCGTTACAGCCGCTGTACTGACCCGGCTCACCACAGCGCGCACCTGGGCATTCTCCCGGAGGCCCGATCCGGCAGGAGTGGCCGGGTGCCAGGACGACGCGGCTGACGAGTTCCTCCGCCGGGATCCGCCGGCGCTGCTGATCACGGTGAGGGCGGCTCCGCGGGCCGGAGTGCATGGGAGTTGAGATCGACACCGGTCGTCCTCGTTTCGCGAGATCGGACCCCACAGTTGAGCGTTCCGGAGCCTCCTCGGCTCGTCGGTTCCATGACGCCCAGGATGGCCGAGGTCGCCGGCCCGCTCATTCCCGCTGGCGCCACTTCGTGAGTGGGGCTGGCGGCACTCTGGTTCGTGCGGCCTGCCCGGGCGGGCGGGTTCGAAAGTGCGGGCAGGTGGTCACGAAGCCGGCTCCGGGCTACTCGGACCGGATCGGTCACCGCCCGAGGACCGCTCGGGCGCCGGCGGCCTTGACCGCGGTAGCCAGGGTGGGCAGGTCGTAGGTGCCGTAGTGGCGACGGCCGTTGATGAAGAAGGTCGGGGTGCCGCCGACCCCGGACACGTCGGCGCCGTCGACGTCCCGGGCCACCCGGGCCGCGAGCCGGCCATCGCTCAGCTCGCGGGTGAACCGGGGTACATCCAGGCCGAGCTGGGCGGCGTAGCCGCGGAGGTCGTCGAGCTGGAGCGCGTCCTGGTGCTGCAGCAGCAGGTCGTGCATCTCCCAGAAGGCGCCCTGCGCAGCGGCGGCCTCGCTGGCCTGGGCGGCCAGCCGGGCCTGCGGGTGCACGTCGTCGAGCGGCAGATGCCGCCAGACGTAGGTGAGGTCGGCGAACTCGCGCAGCAGCTCTCGGACCGCGGGCTCGGCGCGCCCACAGTAGGGGCACTCGAAGTCGCCGTACTCCACCAGCGTGACCGGGGCGTCGACCGGGCCGCGGATGTGGTCACGATCCGGGTCGACCGCATCGACGAGGTCGACCAGGTCGACCGGGTCTCCCAGCAGGGCGCGCACCCGGGTCCGGGGCGGTAGCGCGGCGAGCAGCCGGAACACCCCCGCGGCCAGCAGCGGGGCCAGCACGACGGTGGCCAGCACACCGATCTTCGCCTGCTGGAGCTGGGCCCCGCGCAGGGCCAACGACGCGATGAGCAGCGCAACGGTGAACCCGATACCGGCCGCGGTGCCGGCCCCGATGACCGCGCCCCAGCCGACAGGGGGACGCAGCCGCCTCCCGGACAGGCGGGTGACCAGGTAGGACACCGTGGTGATGGCGACGGGCTTGCCGACGAGGTAACCGACCGCGATGCCGAGGGTGACCGGCGAGGCGACCGCGTCGCGCAGCGTGCTCGCGCTGAGCAGGACGCCGGCGTTGGCCAGGGCGAACAGCGGCACGATCGCGTTGCTCGTCCAGGGCAGCCACAGCGCGGAGCGCTGGTCGTTGGGGGACACCGCGGCTTCGAGGCCGGCGCGGGCCCGGCGGGCGAACTCGCCGGTCGGCTGCTCACGAAAGCGCCGGAACTCGAGGCTCGCCCGCTCCAGGTCCGTGCGCGGGACAGGGTAGGCGAAGACGAGCAGCCCCATCGCCATCCCGACGACGAGAGGGTCGATGCCCGAGCCGAGCATCGCGATCCACGCTGCGATCCCGAGTGCTGCGTAGACGATTCCCGAGCGGACGCGGGCGGCTCGGACCACGACGATGACCGCGAACAGCCCGATCGCCACGAGCAGCGGCGCGACCGACAGCCGCTGCGAGTAGACCAGGGCGATCACGACGAGCGCGGCGAGGTCGTCGACGACCAGGACGGTGACCAGGAGCGCGCGCAGCCGGTCGGCGTACCGCGGGCCGACCACCGACAGCACACCGAGGGTGAACGCGGTGTCGGTCGACATCGCTGCCCCCCACCCGTGCGCGGCTGGGGAGCCGGCGGTGAAGGCGAGGTAGATCGCGACCGGCACGGCGAGCCCGGCCAACCCTGCCACCAGGGGCAGGACGATCGCGCGGCCCTGGCGCAGCTCACCGAGGTCCACCTCGCGGCGCGCTTCCAGTCCGACGACGAAGAAGAAGAACGTCATCAGGCCGCTGTTGATCCACTCCCGCAGCGACAGCGACAGCTGCCACGACCCCAGGTGCACCGACAGGGTGGTGGTCCACACCGTCTCGTACCGGGCCGCTGGGATGTTCGCCCACACCAACGCCAGCACACAGGCCACCAGCAGCAGTGCCGCGCCGCGAGTCTCCGAGCGCACGAAGGTCTGCAGCGGGCCCCGCATCCTCCCGGCGATCGTCCGGTGACCCGCCACCCTGTCGGCGTCGCTGGCCCTGCGCGCCCGCAGCGCCCTCAGCACGGCAGACGTGGGTCCGAGCCCCTCATCCGCGGGACCGGGCCGGTCCGGCTCGGCCGGTCAGATGCACGGCGTCCACCCACTCGTCAGCAGTGGTCTCGAAGGGTCACGACGTTCCCCCGGCGATCGCTCGGCGCGCTGTATGGAAGGCGGCTGAACCGGTGTGCTGCCACCCAGCGGTCTTCCGCGGGTCCCGGTTCTCTCCCCATCATGCTGGCTGATGCCCGCGGGTGGGGTCATCGCCGTCGGCCCCACTTCCGGAGTCGGTCCGGGCCGACCGCCGATGTACGGCTGACCGCAATGCGCAGTGACAGTGAACGCCGTGACCACCTTCGAGGTGGGTAGGTGGGCCTGGAGCAGTTCGCCGGAGGTCGTCGACTCGGCTCTGCCCGGGGGTGACGTGCCGGTTTCGAGTCGCCGGGGGAACGGTGCCATCCCTAGCCTCGTGCGGTGGAAGGTACGGCGCAGGGGCACCCGTTCCGGCCGGACATCGAGGGTCTGCGGGCCGTGGCGGTGCTCGCCGTCGTCCTCTTCCATGCGGGAGTGCCACGGATCGCGGGCGGGTTCGTCGGCGTGGACGTCTTCTTCGTGCTCTCCGGGTTCTTGATCACCGGACTGCTGTGGCGCGCGGTGGAGCAGACCGGCCGGGTACGGGCGGCCCTGTTCTACGGGGCGCGGGCACGCCGGCTGCTGCCGGCCGCGATCACCGTGCTCCTGGTCACCACGGCGGTCGTGACCGTCGTGCTTCCGCCCTTGCGGGTTCGCGCCGTGCTCGGGGACGCGCTCGCCAGCGCCCTCTACGTCGGCAACTACCGCCTGGCCGCGCAAGGTACGGACTACCTCGCGGACAACCAGGCGCCCTCGCCGTTCCAGCACTACTGGTCACTGGGCGCCGAGGAGCAGTTCTACCTGCTCTGGCCGGCGCTGCTGGTAGCCGCCGCGGTTCTGGGGCGGCGGTCGGCCGGCCGGGTTGCCGCACCGGTGGTCGCGCTCGCCGCGGTGACCGGGGCCTCGTTCGCCGTCTCCCTCGCCTGGACCCGCGCCAACCCGCCGTGGGCCTACTTCTCGCTGCCGTCGCGAGCGTGGGAGCTGGGGGTCGGGGGCCTGGTGGCGCTGGGCGTTCCACTGTGGGGCCGGCTGCCCCGCGCCGTCGCGGCGCTCGCGGGATGGGGCGGCGTGGCGCTCGTCGCGGGTAGCTGCGTGTTGCTCACCGGGGTGACCCCGTTCCCCGGGACGGCGGCGCTGGCCCCCGTCCTGGGGACGGCGCTGGTGATCGCCGCGGGGTGCGCCGCCCCGCGGTGGGGGGCCGGCGCCGTGCTCGGCCTGCCGCCGTTGCGGGCGGTGGGGCGGATGTCCTATTCCTGGTACCTGTGGCACTGGCCGGTCCTCGTGCTGGCGCCCGTGGTCCTCGGTCGCCCGCTGGGGCTGCCGGCCCGGCTGGCCGCGGCCGCGGTCTCGGGGGTACTGGCTGTCGGCACTCTGCTCGTGGTCGAGAACCCGATCCGCTTCGCCGCACCCCTGCGCCGCTCACCGCGCCGCAGCCTGCTCCTCGGCGGCGGGCTGACCGCGGCCGGAGTCTGCACGGCGCTCGTGGCGGTGGTGCTGGCGCCGGCGGCCGTCGGGCATGGAGCCGCGGTGGCCCCCCTGAAGGTCGGCGTCCCGGGCGGTTCGACACGGCCGGGGACACCCGCGACCGACCCGCGGGAGGCGCGGCTTCGGGCGCTCACGGCCCAGGTCCATGCGGCGGTGGCGGCCTCGGCCGGCGCCCAGGCCGTGCCGAGCAACCTCACGCCGCCCCTGACGCAGGCGTATTCGGACACCGCCTTGCCCTTCCACGTCGGCTGCGACCGCAGCTTCACCGACTCATCCCAGCCGCCGTGCGTGTTCGGCGACCCGGCCGGGACGTCGACGGTCGCGCTGGTCGGGGACTCCCACGCCGCCGCCTGGTACCCGGCGGTCGAGCCGCTCGCCGAGCAGCGGCACTGGCGCCTCGACGTCCTCAGCAAAGCCACCTGCCCGTTTCTGCTCGATCTCCCGGCACACAGCCCCTACCTCGGCCGGACGTTCACCGAATGCGAACGGTGGCGGGCCACGGTGCACGGCCGGCTGCAGGCCGAGCACCCCTCGCTCGTGCTGCTGGCCATGTCCCGTCGCTATACCGCCGACTACGGCTTCACCTCCTACGATCGCGCCTGGCGGGCCGCGCTGACCCGCACCGTGGCGGCCCTGCGCGCCGCCGGGGCGGTCGTCCTCGTGCTGGGACCGGTGCCCGATCCGCACACCTGGGTGCCCACCTGCCTGTCCGACCACCTCGACTCGGCCACCGCCTGCGCGCCGCACCGGGGCGCCGCGGTGAACGCCCCGGGCGTGGCTGCGGAGGCTGCGGCGACCCGGGCCGGCGGCGGCCACTACGCCGACCTGGCCGAACTGTTCTGCACCGCCACGACGTGCCCGCTGATCGTGGGCAACGACCTGGTCTACCGCGACGACAACCACGTCACCGTCGAGTACGCCACGGTGCTCGCCCCGGTCATCGCCGCGGAGATCCAGACCGCGCTGCCGCGAAGGTGATCCGCCCGCTGGTTCAGTCGGCCCAGGCGGGTGCGGGACCCAGCCCGAGCCGCCACCGGGCGGCCTGTTCCGAGGGGCTGGACGCGCCCAACGCCAGGTTCATCGCGCCCAGCTGCAGCCGGGTCACCGTGAGCTGGCCGCGGCCGGGGAGCCCGCGCCCGGAGCGGCCGGGCACGCCCGCCAGCGGGGCGATGGTGGGGGAGACCAGCAGCGCCGCCCCGGCGGAGAAGCCGGAGTAGACGACCCGCTCCGGGAGGCTGAGCCCGGGCGGGGCGGAGAGGAAGGCCAGCAGGCCCGCCGGCACGGGCTCCAGCACGGGGGCGTACCCCGCCAGCGCCTCGGCGAGTTCCGCTTCGGTGGTGGGCAGGTCGGTGGCGCCGAGCGCCTGGGCGCTGCGGGCCCACTCTCCGACGTAGGCATCGGCCCAACGGGGGCCGAAGCGGCTCATGTCGCGGCCGACGGCGGCCTGCGCGGCCAGGAATGCGTCGGTGAAGGCCAGGTGTACCCAGCGCAGCAGGTCCGGGTCGCCGGCCGAGTAGGGGCGGCCGTCGTCGGTGGTGCCGCGGACCCTGCGGTGCATGCCACGGACCCGGGCCGACTCCCGTTCGGCCAGCTCGGCGGAGCCGAAGGTGCTGACCACCAGCCAGCGGGCGGTACCGGCCAGCCGCTTCCAGGGGTCCTCTCGGTAGGCCGAGTGCCGTTGCACACCGGCCAGCGCCAGTGGGTGCGCGCCCTGTCCGAGGAGCGCAGCCACCCCGCCGACCAGCGTGGACAGGTCACCGTGCACCCGCCAGACGACGCCGTCGGGCTCGAACCAGCCCGGTCCCGTGCCGACCAGGGCGATGTCGCGCACCCAGTCAGGCGCGCCGGTCGGGTCACCGGAGACCCGGGCGCGGAACGCCGCCCGTGTCCGGGAGGTCAGGTCGGTGAGCAGGAGGACCACGGCGTCATCTTCGGCGCTGCCGGGCGTGCCGGCAGATCGTGTGCGGGTGCGGTCCGGCACCCCGTCCGGCGGGACGCGGCGTTCAGTCAACCTGGATCGGCGCTCCCACTCGAATCTCCCCGTCGGTGAGGACGTCGACGCGCAGGCCGCCCTTGTGGATGAGTGGCCGCAGCAGGCCGGGCCCGGTGAGCCGGTCCAGATGGACGCAGGGCTCACACAACCGGCGGCCTTCGCAGAGCACGTCGCCGATGCGGAAGGTCCGGCCGACCAGGGCGTTGACGTCGATGCCACGGGTGAGGACGTTGCGCCGGGTGGCCGCGAAGTCGATGGTGACACCGGCTGCGGTGAGCTCGTCTATGACCTCGGCGGCCATGAGGGTCAGGTCGTAGCCGGGGCGGCGGTCGGCGCGGGGGCTGAAGGTGCCGGCCCCGGCGGCGTACCGGTCCCCTTCGAAGCCGCGGCCGGCGCGGGCGGAGGCGACCTCGAGCAGCTGCATGTCGGCCTCGGCGGTGGGGGCGATCGCGAGCCCTTCGACGGTGCCGTGCAGATCCGGCGTGGCCGGCGCCGCTTGTAGCACCGGGTCGAGGGAGGCGACGGCGTAGGCGGCGGTGATCGGCAGGTCCGCGGTGGCCCGGCCGAGGAGCGCGGGGTTCTGCGGGCTGAGCACGATGCCCGGCGGCGTGCCGAAGGCCAGCGTGGCGACCTCGGACAGGTCCGCCTGCCGTGCGCCGGTCAGGTCGGTGTCCGGGGTCTGCACGACGGCGATCCACCAGCCGGCCCACTGGAAGCGCGTGGCGTCGGCGATGGGCACCAGACCCGAGCCGCGTTCGGCCAGCCAGGTGCGCCAGGTGCCGAGGGCCTGGTGCAGGTCGCCGGCGGGCAGGGGCAGCTCGGTGACCGGCACCTCGGTCACCGAGGCCAGGCAGGCGGCGAAGCCGCGGGTCAGCGCGCTGGCCGACGGTGCGGTCGGCAGTTCGGTGTCGATCACGGGTGACTCCAGGCGTTGAGCTCGTGACGGGCTGTGGGGTGTTCGGTGGCATCGAGGGCGGCGGCGAGGTCGGTCCACAGGTCCTCGACGTGCTCGCAGCCGACGCTGATGCGCAGCAGGCCGGCCGGGACGTGGTCCTGGCCGGGAAGCTTCGCGCGCCGCTCGATGGTGGATTCCACCCCGCCGAGGCTGGTGGCGTGCGTGATGACCCGGACAAGGGTGCAGATCGCGTCGGCGGTGCCGGCGTTCCCGACCTCGACGCTGAGCACCGCGCCGAACCCGCGCATCTGCCGGGCGGCGCCGGCGTGGTGCGGGTCGTCGGGCAGGCCCGGGTAGCGCACCCGGGCCACGGCGGGGTGCACCGCCAGCCGGCGGGCGAGCTCGCCGGCAGACTCCTGGGCTTGACGGAGTCGCACGGCGAGGGTCCGTGCGCCACGCAACGCCAGGAAGGTCTCGAGTGCGCCGGGGGTGGCGCCGGCGACCTCGCGGCGGCGGACCAGGCGCGCCCGGTCGTCGGGGCGACGGGACACCACCGCGCCCAGGAGCAGGTCGGAGTGACCGCCGATGAACTTGGTCGCGCTGTGGACGACGAAGTCCGCGCCGAGCTGCAGGGGAGCCTGCAGCAGCGGTGTGGCGAAGGTGTTGTCCACGGCGACCAGGGCGCCCGCGGCAGCAGCCGCCGCGGTGACGTCGGCGATGTCGACGACCTCCAGCAGCGGGTTGCTCGGGGTCTCCAGCCACACCAGGTCCGCCTCGGCGACCGCCGCGGCCAGCTCGTCGGCGTCGGTCATGTCCACGGTGCGCAGCCGCCAGCGGCCGCCGGCCGCGGCGCCGTCCTCGAGCAGAGCACGCAGTCCGGGGTAGCTGTCCCGGGGCGCGACCACCCGGGCACCGACCGGCAGCAGCTCGAGGACGGCGGCGATCGCGGCCATCCCCGAGGAGAAACACACCGCTGGACCGCCTTCCAGGACGCCGAGCAGTTCCTCGAGAGGATCGCAGCCCGGCGTGCCGTCGTCCCGGGCGTACTCCCGCCCCGCCGCGCCGTCCGGAGCGGCCCGGAAGTTCGACGCCGGGACGATCGGGACGTTGAGCGGCTGCCCCGGCTCATGAGCACCACGGCCCAGCAGCGCCAGCCGCGTCTCCGCGCGCAGCCCCACGTCGGCCGTGTCGTCGACGTCCTGCATAGCGCCCACCTTCGCATCTGGATGCACTATGTTGCACTATCGAGGGCAGCGTAGACGGACGGGCTGGGGATGACACAAGGGAGGCAGGGGGATGGCGCACGCTGTCGCGGTCAACGAACTGATCGGTGAGCGGGTCCGGCAGCACCGGACCGCCCGCGGTTGGACCCTCGACGAGCTGGCCGACCGCTCCGGGGTCAGCCGCCGGATGCTGATCACCATCGAGCACGGCGAGGGCAATCCGAGCATCGCCACCCTGCTGCGGATCAGCGACGCGCTCGGGGTGGGGCTGCCGGTGCTGGTCGACATCGAACGCCCCCGCGCGCTGACCGTCACCGCCGCCGGGCAGGCACCGGCGCTCTGGCGCGGCCCGCACGGTGGGCAGGCGCTCCTGGTCGCCGGCACCGAGCCACCCGACGTCGTGGAGCTGTGGGACTGGACGCTGCAACCCGGCGAGGCGCACACCAGCGAGGCGCACAGCGCCGGCACCCGGGAACTGTTGCTCGTCCAGGAGGGCCGGGTCGACCTGCGCGTCGGGGACCGCACCGAGCGGCTGGAGGCCGGCGACTCCGCCGTGTTCGCCGGTGACGTCGCGCACGGCTACGCCACCCCGGCCGACGCGGCCACGCCCGCAAGGTTCGCGCTCACGGTGTTCCAGCCGCACGTCGGCGGAGGCCCCACGTGACGCACCCGGAGAACACCAGCACGCCGTCGGACCCCTGCGAGTGGCTGGCCGCTGCCACCGTCGATGCCGCGGTGTTCGAGCTGCGGCCGGACTACCGGGCGCTGCTGCTGACCGCCGACGGTCTTCGCGGCGGTGACAGCGACGCGCTCAGCGAGCGCGTCCTCGCCGACGCCGAGGACACCGCCCGGCGGCAGCTGGCTGGGCAGCCGCCGGAGCAGCGGCCGCACCCGGCCGCCTGGCGGGAGGCCTACCGGGCCTTCGGCGCCAAGCCGCAGCGCACCCGGTCCAGCGTGGAGGCGCTGCTGCGCCGACTGGAGCCGGGCGGCCTGCCGCGCGTCGACCGGATCACCGACGTCTACAACGCCGTCTCCATCGCCCACCTCCTGCCGATCGGTGGGGAGGACCGCGCCGCCTACGCCGGGCCGCCGCGGCTGGTCCGCGCCGAGGGCAGCGAGCCGTTCGACACCACGGCCGGCGGCGGACCGGTGGTCGAGCACCCGGAGGCCGGCGAGGTCGTCTGGCGCGACGACGCCGGCGTCACCTGCCGCCGCTGGAACTGGCGTCAGGGCATCCGCACCCGCATCACGACCGACACAAGCAGCGCCGTGTTCATCCTCGATGTTCTCGACCCGATGACCGACGAGGCGGTCCACGCCGCGGCCGACGCCCTCACCCATGCGCTGCTGGCGCTCAGCCCGGACGCCGTCATCCACCGGCGCCTGCTCACCTACCCCGACCGCACCGGTGGAGGCTCACCGTGCTGATCCACCCCTGGGACGCCGCCCTCGACGACGAGGAGTGGCGCACCTGGCTGGCCGACGGCCACGACTTCGGCCAGCTCGTCGTCAACGGTCTGCCCGGACAGCCGCCCGCGGTCATCCCGACCCACTTCAGCGTCGAGGACACCCCGACCGGTACCGACCTGCTGGTCCACCTCGCCCGACCCAACCCGGTCTGGGCCAACATCGACGCAGACCCCGACGTCGTCGTCACCGTCATCGACGACTGCGCCTACATTCCTACGACCTGGCGCGCGAAGGCCGGCGGCCCGGACGAGGACGGCGTCCCCACGAGCTACTACGCCGCCGTCCAGCTCCGCTGCCTCGCCGAGATCGTCGACGACCCAGCCGGCAAGGCCGACCTGCTCGCCCGCCAGCTCGCCCACTTCCAACCCGCCGGCGACCATCCCGACGTCGCCGTCGGAGCGCCGCCCTACGGTCGGATGCTGCCCGGCATACGCGGCCTGCGCCTGCACGTGACCGCCGTCGCTGCCACGTTCAAGTACGACGACTCCAACCCCACCGAGCACCGCGCTCAGGTGGCCACCCGTCTCGCCACCCGCGCCACCGGCCGCGACACCGGCGCCGCCGCTCAACAACGACGGCGCCTCGCGCACATCGGCACCTGGCGCCTACGGTGACCCACTTCGGTCAGCCCACCGTCTCCGTGGACAAAGGATCCTGGTCGGTCATCGTGCCGTCCTCTCAGGTGACCTCGGCGCCTTGCTCGTCGAGTTGCCTGCCGCCGGTCCGTGGGGCAGGAACCGAGGCAGGGACGCGGACGTCGGTGTTCGGCTGTGTCATCAGGGGCGAGGAGGCCTTGAAGCCCTTGACGATCAGGTAGACGCCGAACGAGAACTCGAAGACGGCGACCGGGAGCGCGCCGAGAAGGGCGACCACGGACACGTTCGAGTAGGCGCCGAAGAACACCGCGAGGTCGGAGGCGAGCAGCAGCGGAGCTCCGACGAACGCGATCATGGGAAGGATGCGGGGCACCAGGCCGGACCGGTAGAGCAGATAGCCCAGGAGCAGGTCGACGACGACCGGCATCAGGCTCTGCGAGAGCAGGAACGTCCAGCTGTACACGGCGACCAGGCTGTGGCCGGTCGTGATCAGCGAGGTCGAGTTCGTGCCGGCGGTTCCGGCGACGTCGCTGCGCAGGGCGACGATCGACAGCATGCTGATGACGCCGACGAAGATCAGAGTGGTTTCCAGGAGCCGGGCGGTCACGACCCCGAGGGCGGCGGTCTCGCTCTGCCGCTTGAGCACCGGGAACAGCACGACGGCGGTGCCGATGCCGGCCAGGCCGACGACGACCTCCGACAGGGCAGCCCACATCACGCCGGTGTCGCTGCCGACACCCAGCACGAAGCTGCCGACGTGATCCTTCACGGGGTTGTACAGGGCCAGAGTGGGGATCGAGACGAACGTGAGCAGGTACAGCACGCCGGCGATGCGGGCGGTCCGTCTCATCGGATCCCTCGCCGCGCGTGTCGCTGCGAGTGTGTGCGGGGTGGCGCTCATCGGATGGACCTTCTGTTCGGGGGTGCGAGAGATGGCCCGCCGCGAGAGCTCGCCGCCGGGGTGGTTCAGCCGGCCGCGGTGAGGCCGACCGGTTCGGCGCTGATCTGCCAGAGCCGCGCGGCGACAGCCTGGTCGTAGCTGCGCGGGGAGGACAGCCTCGGCTTGCTTTCGGCGAAGTAGCGGCCGCTCACCTCTGCCAGTTCGGGGGCCGAAGCCACCTGGATGGAGGTGGCGGCGCCCCTGGCCGGGGACTTCATGAACGGCCACAGCAGCGGGACCAACAGTCGCCGGGCGCCGGCGGGGTCCTCGGCGCCGAAACGTGTGCGCACCACGCCCGGGTGGAGCGCGTTGGCGGTGACGGAGGAGCCCTTCAGCCGCCGTGCCAACTCATAGCTGAACAGGACGTTGGCCAGCTTGGACTGGTTGTAGGCCCGTGCACCGGAGTACGCCCGTCCGCCCTGCAGGTCGTCGAAGTCGATGTGGCCCAGCTTGTGGGCGTTGGAGGCGACGGTCACCACGCGAGCCGGGGCGCTGGCCTTCAGCCGGTCGAGGAGCAGCTGGGTGAGCAGGAACGGCGCGAGATGGTTGAGGGCGAAGGTGCGCTCCAGCCCATCCGCGGTGAGGTGGCGGGTGTTCCAGTAGCCCCCGACGTTGTTCACCAGCACGTCGATGCGGGGCAGTCGCCCGAGCACCTCGCGGGCCAGCCGCCGCACCTCGGACTGGGAGGACAGGTCGGCGACGAACGCGTCCACCTGCCGGCCGCCGGCGGCGCGGATCTCCCGGACCGCGTCCTCTGTCCGCGTCGGGTGGCGGCCGGTGATCGCGACGTGCGCGCCGAGCCGGGCCAGGCCGAGGGCGGTCGCCTTGCCGATGCCTCCGGTTCCTCCGGTGACCAGCACCGTCCTCCCGACCATCGGCCTGGACGGGTCGTGAGCCTGCGTCATGGTGGTGCCCTTCGGAGGGATGTCAGAGCAGCCGTTGCCTGCGCCGCCCCGGGCCGGTGGCGTTCCGGGGCGGCGGGGGCTCATCTCCCGGGGGCGGCGGGAGCCGGTGGCGCGGCGACCGGTGCCCCGGAGGGCGTTGGCGGGACGGGCCGTGCTGGCTGCGAGCCGGGGTCGGTGCCGCCCTGGTCGAGCCGGAACGGCGGATAGCGGTCGGTCATCAGCCCGGCGTACGCGGCGACCCGCAGCGACCACCGGTCCATGCCGAGGACGAGGTCGTAGAGGGGCTTCGGATAGCGGGCGGTGAACAGCAGCACGATCGCGGCGATGAGCACGAGCAGGCCCACCAGGCCGCCGGCGCCCCAGCCACCGTTCCAGCCGCTGTCGGCAGTGGCGCGGGAGCCCACGTACAGCCCGCCGCCGACGAGAATCGACAGCACGATGTAGTGCGGCAGGGCCAGCAGCCACCACTTCACCAGCACGAGCCCCCGGGACAGCCGCTCGGGATAGGGGATGTCGAGGTGCGCGGGGTAGCCGGGCATCTCGGCCAGGGTGAACGGCGGGTAGCGGTCGGTGGCCAGGGCGCCGTAGCCGTAGTAGTGCACCCGCCAGGTCCAGCGCAGCACGCCGACGTTGAAGTCGAACAGCGGCCGCGGATAGCGGGCGGTGACGAGGATGGCGAAGAACGCGACCACGCTCACCGCCATGAACGCCACCCACAGAAAGAAGAGCACGACGAAGTGCGGGATCAGCAGCAACCACTTGACCAGCCACAGCCAGCGGGAGACCGACGGGTCCAGTGCCGCGTCGACGCGGACCGGGTAGGGGGTGTGGTTCTCGGTCACGGGGTGCTCCTGGAGTCTCTGGAGTCTGGAGAGTGCACGCCGCCGGTGGAGAGGGAGAAGACGAGCTTGCCGCGGGAATTCCCGTCGAGCAGGGGCGTCTGGGGCGGGAGCCACCGGGGCGGGGCCGCCCGGCACACCGGACGGTGGCAGAGGTGTGGGGACCGCCGGTGCCGCGCCGGGATCGGTGTCCCCTGATCCAGGCGGAACGGCGGGTCCACCTGGATCGGAAAGGGCGTGCGGGTGGCGGTCATGGCGACCTCTCCGCCCGGCGGCTGCGTCTCCCGGCGATCGCCGGAGTGCCGGCCGAACTGCCCCGTAGGCTGCGCTCCCCGTGACCGCGGCTTGAGGTGGCCGGGGGAACCATCCTCGCGGCCACGCTGTGAGTCAACGGGTCTTGAGAGGCCGCGAGAGCCGCCGGCCGGACATCACGTCAGCGCCGAGCGCCGGCCACCGTCTTCACCCGGTTCGGACGAGGCCGCCGGAGCGCGGCCGGGCCACCATCGTGGGGATCTGGCGGACGTGGGCAGGAGGTGGTCGCCGTGTCCGAGGTGACCGATCGGCGCAGGCAGCGCATCGCGACGTTCATCGAGCCGCTCCGGGTCCGGCCGGGGACCACCGTCCAGCTGGGCGAGGACTTCGACCCCGGCTACCGCTCCGACATGGTGCGGAAGAAGGACGGCCGGGAGCTCATGAAGTCCGGTATCGCCCTCATGGCGGAGTACCAGGCGCGGCTCGCCGCAGACCGCACCCACGGTGTGCTCCTCTGCCTGCAGTCCCTCGACGCGGGGGGCAAGGACGGCACGATCCGCCACGTCATGAGCGGGGTGAACCCGCAGGGGGTGCGGGTCAGCAGCTTCAAGGTGCCGTCGGCGGACGAGCTCGATCACGACTACCTGTGGCGCTACGCCCGCCGGCTGCCCGCGCGGGGCGAGATCGGCATCTTCAACCGGTCGCACTACGAGGAGGTCCTCGTCGTGCGGGTCCACCCCGAGGCCTTGACGCGGCAGCGGCTGCCGGAGGCGGTGGCAGATGGCGGCATCTGGAACCGCCGGTACCGGGAGATCAACGACTGGGAGCGCTACCTCGTCGACAACGGGATCGCGGTGGTGAAGCTCTTCCTGAACCTCTCGAAAGAAGAGCAGCGGACCCGCTTCCTCAAGCGCATCGACGTCCCGGAGCGGAACTGGAAGTTCTCCGCCGCCGACGTGCGCGAGCGGCGCCGCTGGGACGACTACCAGGACGCCTTCTCGCGGATGCTGTCGGCGACCAGCACGGAGCACGCCCCCTGGTACGTCGTCCCGGCCGATCGCAAGTGGTTCGCCCGCATCTGCGCCGGAGCGGTGCTGGCGCACGCGCTGATCGAGATCGATCCGCACTA
>JAODNN010000010.1 GCA_025465355.1 Blastococcus sp.
GAGTTGGCACTCTCGATATCAATCAACCAAAGGAATCCCCACCACGAGCCCGAAGACCCGCGGCACGGGGTTATTACTTGGCACTGACTTTCGGCACGCTGTTGAGTTCTCAAGGAGCGGACGCGCACGAACCCCGGCCTTGCGGCCTTCGTTCGAGGCGGCTTCTCGATGTACACCGCACAACGGTCAGAACCCACAGGATCTTCCCGCTGGCCCCAGACGGGGTCTAGCGCGGCGCAGAGAGAAAGTTACGTGCGTGCGGAGGCCGTGTCAAACCCGTCGACGGTGACGCCGGACACGCCCCGTCCACGCGCCGGAAACCCTGCCGACACTCGCCGTCAAGGCCCCAGGTCAGGAGGCCGACGGGGCCCGCTGGACGCCGGCGACCGCCCGCTTCCCGCGGCGCAGCACGAGCCATCCGCCGGGCAACCACACGTCCTCGCCCGGGACGGCGTCCGCGTCAGCGATCCGCTCGTTGTTGAGGTACGCACCGCCCTCCTTCACCGTTCGACGGGCCTCCGACAGGCTGCCTGCCAGCCCGGTCAGTTGCAGCAGCGCGGCGATCGACGGCACCTCGCCGTCCACCGTGACGCTGCCCGCCTCGCGCAGCGCGGCACCGAGGGTCTCCGGGCCGAGCGCGGCGAGGTCGTCGCGCCCGAAGAGCGCCCGTCCGGCCGCCTCGGCCTGGCGCAGCTCCTCCGGCCCGTGCACGAGCAGGGTCAGTTCCTCGGCCAGCGCGCGCTGTGCCGTCCGTGCCGCCGGCCGTTCGATGCTCTCGGCGACGAGCGCGTCGATCTCCTCCGCCGGACGCTCCGAGAACAGCGGCAGCCAGGTGCGCGCGTCGGCGTCGTCGGCGTTGAGCCAGAACTGGAAGAAGGCGTACGGCGACGTCAGTGCGGGATCGAGCCAGATCGTGCCGCCCTCGGACTTCCCGAACTTGGTGCCGTCGGATTTCGTCACCAGAGGGGTGGCGAGGGCGTGCACGGTCACGCCTTCGGTCCGCCGGACCAGATCCGTGCCTGCGGTCAGGTTCCCCCACTGGTCGGAGCCGCCGGTCTGCAGCGTCACGCCGTTCCGGCGGTAGAGCTCGCGGAAGTCGTTGGCCTGGAGGATCTGGTAGCTGAACTCGGTGTAGCTGATCCCGGCCTCGGAGTTCAGCCGGGCGGCCACCGCCTCCTTCGCCAGCATCCGGCCGACGCGGAAGTGCTTTCCGAGATCGCGCAGGAAGTCGATCGCCGAGACCGGCTCGGTCCAGTCGAGGTTGTTCACGTAGATCGGGCCTTGGAGGCCGTCGGTCTCGGCGGGGATGTCCAGGAACGGCGCCACCTGGTCGCGGATGCGCTGCACCCAGGCGGCCACGGTGTCCCGGTCGTTGAGCTGCCGTTCGGCCGACGGGCGCGGATCACCGATCAGGCCGGTGGCGCCACCGACCAGTACGACCGGCTGGTGGCCGGCCCGCTGCAGAGCTCGCAGGACCATGAACTGGAGCAGGTTGCCCACGTGCAGGCTCGGCGCCGTCGGGTCGAAGCCGCAGTAGTAGGTGACCGGCCCCTCGGCGAGAGCGGCACGCAGCGCGGCCTCGTCGGTGCTCTGGGCGATCAGCCCTCGGCGGTGCAGCTCGTCGATCACGTCTTCCGTCACGGGATCCCATCCTGCCCGGCCCTCCGCCGACGAGGTTTGCCACCCGGGCGGAACACGCTCACCGAGGCGGCGTCGGTCTCCCAGAACCGCCATGGCAGGTCCGTCGCCTGGCTGATCCCCACCCGCGGGCCGGCCGACACCGCGGCCGGAGCCACGCCGCGGTGCAACCGCACGCTGCTCTCCGGATCCAGGAGGTCCAGGCCACGGTCGTCCGGGCCGATGCCGAGTGCCTGGGTCAACCGGGCGGGCCCCCGGGCCAGGTCCCGGGACATCCGCGCAGCGCGACGACGGGATCGCGCGAGCTCCTCCCCCACCACGATCTCCCCTGCCCGCAGCAGCACCGCCGAGCCGCGGCCCTCCGGCCCCACCACGACGTTCGCGCACCAGTGGACGCCGTAGCTGAAGTAGACGTAGAGCCGTCCCGGCGGCCCGAACATGATCTCCGCGCGAGGAGTCGGCCCTCGGTGCGCGTGCGACGCGGGGTCCATGCCTTCGCCTGAGTACGCCTCCACCTCGGTCAGGCGGGCGGCGACCCGCCCCTCCGGCCGGTCGGTGACGACCCAGCAGCCCAGCAGGGACGGCGCCACGACGTCGACCGGCGCGAGCAGGTCCGCCTCGGTGAGGAGCGGTCCCGGCCCGGGCCGGTCGTCGTTGCGAACCGACGGGTTCAGAGAGCCGCCGCCACGGGTGAGGACGACGCCCAGTCGGCGTGCGCCACGGCGAGCCCCTTGAGGGTGCCCATCTGCTCGGCCACCCGCTCCGGTGCGGTCCCGCCGCGGGCCTTGCGGGCCGCCAGCGCACCGGGCACCGAGAGCACCGACCGGACATCCGGGGTCAGCCGCTCGTCGATGCCGGCGAGCTGGTCGTCGTCGAGCTGGTCGAGCTCGAGCCCGGCCTCCTCGCAGAACGCGACCATCGAACCGGAGATCTCGTGGGCCGACCGGAACGGGACGCCGTTCGAGACCAGCCACTCGGCCACGTCGGTGGCCAGGGCAAAGCCCTGCGGCGCGGCCTCCTCGAGCACCTCGGGCCGCAACGTCAGTGTCGCGACCATCCCGGTCACCGCCGGCAGCAGGAGCATCAGCTGCTCCAGGGAGTCGAAGACCGGCTCCTTGTCCTCCTGCAGGTCACGGTCGTAGGCGAGCGGCAGCCCCTTGAGCATGGTCAGCAGGCCGGTCAGGTTGCCCACGAAGCGGCCGGACTTCCCCCGCGCCAGCTCGGCGATGTCCGGGTTCTTCTTCTGCGGCATGATCGACGACCCGGTCGCCCAGGCGTCGTCCAGCCGTGCCCAGCCGAATTCGGTCGACGTCCAGAGCACGACCTCCTCCCCCAGCCGGGAGAGGTGCACGCCGAGCAGGGCCGCCGCGAAGCAGAACTCCGCGGCGAAGTCGCGGTCGCTGACCGCGTCGATGCTGTTGTCCGAGGCTCGATCGAAGCCCAACTCCGCGGCAACGGCGTCCGGGTCCAGCCGCAGCGACGAACCGGCCAGCGCACCGGCACCCAGCGGGCTCACGGCAGCCCGCCGGTCCCAGTCCCGCAGCCGGTCGACGTCGCGGGCGACCGCGTGGGCGTGCGCCAGCAGCTGGTGGGCGATGAGCACCGGCTGCGCGTGCTGCAGGTGCGTCATGCCCGGCGCGGCGACGTCCTGGTACCGCTCGGCCAGCCCGAGGAGGGCGAACTCCAGCGAGGACAGCTCGGCCACCAGCGCCCGGACGTTGTGCCGCAGGTACAGCCGCAGGTCGGTGGCGACCTGGTCGTTGCGGCTGCGCCCGGCCCGCAGCTTGCCGCCGAGGGGACCGAGCTTCTCGAGCAGGCCGCGCTCGAGTGCCTCGTGCACGTCCTCGTCGGCCTCGATCGGCGCGAACGTGCCCGCGGCGACCTCGGCCGAGAGCTGGGTGAGCGCGCCGACCATCTGCTCCAGCTCGTCCGCGGTGAGCAACCCGGCCCGGTGCAGCACCCGGGCGTGCGCCCGGGAGCTCGCCAGGTCGTAGGGAGCCAGACGCCAGTCGACGTCGGTGGACTTGGAGAGGGCGGCCATCGCCGGCGAGGGGCCACCGCCGAAGCGGCCGCCCCAGAGCCGGGTCTGGGAAGGTGCGCTGGATTCCGGGCTGCTCACGCCCCCGTACCGCCGCCGAGCCGCTGTTCCCGGGCCGCCGCCAGCTTGGACGGCATGCCCCAGAGCTGGACGAAGCCCTTCGCGAGGCCCTGGTCGAAGGTGTCGCCGGTGTCGTAGGTGGCGAGGCTGAAGTCGTACAGCGAGGCCTCGCTGCGCCGTCCGGTGACCGTGGCCCTGCCGCCGTGCAGGGTCATCCGGATCTCGCCGGTGACGTGCTGCTGCGACTCGGCGATGAAGGCGTCCAGCGACCGCTTGAGCGGCGAGTACCAGAGGCCGTCGTAGACCAGCTCGGCCCAGCGCTGGCCGACGGTCCGCTTGAAGCGGGCGAGGTCGCGCTCGACGGTGACGTTCTCGAGCTCCTGGTGGGCGGTGATCAGCGCGATCGCGCCGGGGGCCTCGTAGACCTCGCGGCTCTTGATGCCGACCAGCCGGTCCTCGACCATGTCCAGCCGGCCCACGCCCTGGGCGCCGGCGCGGGCGTTCAGCTGCTCGATCGCCTGGAGCATGGTGACGGGCTTGCCGTCGATCGACGTCGGGACGCCGGCGGTGAAGCCGATGGTGACCTCGTCGGACTCGCGGGGCGCGGTCGGGTCCTGGGTGTACTCGTAGACGTCCTCGATGGGGCCGTTCCAGATGTCCTCGAGGAAGCCCGTCTCGACGGCGCGGCCCCACACGTTCTGGTCGATCGAATAGGGCGACTTCTTGGTGGTCGCGATGGGCAGGCCGCGCTCCTCGGCGAAGACGATCGCCTTGTCACGGGTCATGCCGGAGTCACGGACGGGTGCGAGCACCTGCAGATCCGGGCCGAGGGCGCCGATGCCGACCTCGAAGCGGACCTGGTCGTTGCCCTTGCCGGTGCAGCCGTGGGCGACCATCGAGGCGCCGTGGTACTTCGCGGCCGCCACGAGGTGCTTGACGATCAGCGGCCGGGACAGCGCCGAGACCAGCGGATAGCGGTCCATGTAGAGGGCGTTCGCCTGGAGCGCGGGGAGGCAGAAGTCGTCGGCGTACTCGTCGCGCATGTCGGCGACGATCGACTCGACGGCACCGCAGTCGAGCGCGCGCTGGCGGATGACCTCCATGTCCTCACCGCCCTGGCCGACGTCGCCGGCGACGGCGATCACCTCGGCGCCGGTCTCCTCGGCGATCCAGCCGATGGCCACGGAGGTGTCCAGGCCACCGGAGTAGGCCAGGACGACACGTTCGGTCACGATGCACTCTCTTCCAGGTCGGTCTTCAGTTCGGGGTAGATGGCGGGGGTGCGCTCAGCGAGAGCGCGCAGGCGGTCGGCCAGAGCCGGTCCGCCGGCGGGATCACGGGAGACGACGAGCAGAGTGTCGTCCCCGGCGATCGTGCCCAGGATGTCGGGCAGGCCGACCTTGTCCAGGGCGGAGGCCAGGAACTGCGCGGCGCCGGGGGGCGTCCGCAGGACGGCGAGGTTCGCGCTGCCCTCGGCGCTGGTGAGCAGGTCGGCCAGCAGCCGGGTGAGCCGGGCCGGTGCGGCCTGCGCGGGTCGGAGCGGCGCGTTCTCGGGCGGCAGCACGTAGCTGGCCGGAGCACCGTCCGAGCCACGCAGCTTGACCGCGCCGAGCTCCTCCAGGTCGCGCGACAGCGTCGCCTGGGTGACCTCGATGCCCGACTCGGCGAGCAGCGCCGCCAGCTGGGTCTGCGAGGTGACCGGCTGGGCGCCGATCAGCTCGGCGATGCGGGCCTGGCGCGCCGACCGGGTGAGGGCCTGGGTCACGCCTTCTCCAGCAGCCAGACGAGCAGAGCCTTCTGGGCGTGCAGGCGGTTCTCCGCTTCATCCCAGACCGCGCTCTGCGGGCCGTCGATCACCTCAGCGGCGATCTCCTTGCCGCGGTAGGCGGGCAGGCAGTGCAGGACGACGGCGTCGGCGGCGGCCCGGGCGAGCGCAGCCTCGTCCACCGCGTACGGCAGGAGCGGCGCTACGAGGTTCCGGTACTGGTCCGCCGTGCTGGTTTCGCTACCCATGGACACCCAGGTGTCGGTGGCCAGCACGTCGGCGCCGTCGGCGGCCGCGGCCGGATCTGCCGTCCAGAGGACCGAGCCGCCCGTCTCACCGGCGATCTCGGCCGCGCGCTTCAGGATGCCGGGGTCGGGCTGGAACTCCTCGGGCGAGCCGATCCGCACGTGCATGCCGGCCGTCGCACCCCCCAGAAGGTAGGAGTGCGCCATGTTGTTGGCGCCGTCCCCGAGGTAGGTCAGCGTCAGCCCGGCGAGCGTGCCCTTGCGTTCCACGACCGTCTGCAGGTCGGCCAGGATCTGGCACGGGTGGTACTCGTCGGTGAGCGCGTTGACCACCGGCACGCGGCTGACCGAGGCCATCGCCTCGATGCGGTCCTGGCCGAAGGTCCGCCAGACGATTGCGGCGGCCTGCCGGTCGAGCACGCGGGTGGTGTCCTCCACCGGCTCGCCGCGGCCGAGCTGGCTGCTGCCGGCGTCGATCACCAGCGGGTAGCCACCGAGCTCGGCGACGCCGACGGAGAACGACACCCGGGTGCGCGTCGAAGGCTTGTCGAAGAGGACGGCGACCGCGCGCGGGCCACCGTTGGGCGCCGAGAGCGGGGTCGGCGCCTCGGCCGTGTGCCGGGTGGCCTTGAGGGAGGCGGCGAGCGCCAGCACCTCGGCCTGCTCGGCGGGGCTCAGGTCGTCGTCCTTGAGGAAGTGCCGGGTCATGACGTCGTCTCCATCGATTCGTCGAGAGCCGCCGGCAGGGCCCCCAGGAAGGCGTCGATCTGCGCGTCGGTGAGAACAAGAGGCGGGGCGAGCCGGAGCACGCCCGGCGCCACGGCATTGGTGAGGAAACCGACGGCGCGCAGGTTCCCCTCGAGCGCGGCGACGTCGGCGGTGAGGACGACGCCGAGCAGCGCGCCCCTCCCCCGGACCCCGCTGATGCCCGCGTGGCCGAGCCCTTCGATGCCGGCGGTGAACCGGTGCTCGATCTCCTTGGCCCGCTCCAGCAGCCCCTCGTCGCGGATGGTGTCCAGGACGGCGAGAGCGGCCGCCGCGGCGATCGGATTGCCACCGAACGTCGAGCCGTGTGAACCCGCGGTCATCAGTTCGGCGGCGTCGCCGAACGCGAGCGTCGCGCCCATCGGCAGGCCGCCGCCCAGCGCCTTCGCGAGGGTGATCACGTCGGGGGTGAGCCCGTCGGCCTGGTGCATGAACCAGGAACCGGTGCGCCCGATGCCGGTCTGCACCTCGTCGACGGCGAACAGGGCGCCCGCGTCCGCGGCGGCCGTGGCCGCCGCCGCGAGGTAGCCGGGCGGGGCGGGCTGGACCCCGCCCTCCCCCAGCATCGGCTCGAGCAGCACCATCGCGGTGCGCTCCCCCACCACGCCGTTCAGCGCCGCTACATCCCCGAAGGGCACGTAGCGCACGCCGCCCGGCAGCGGGGCGAACGGCTGCGCCTTGCCGGGCTGCCCGGTCAGGGCGAGAGCACCCATCGTGCGGCCGTGGAACGACCCCTCGGCCGTGACCACCTCGGGGCGACCGGTCAGCCGGCTGATCTTGAAGGCGGCCTCGTTGGCCTCGGCGCCGGAGTTGCCGAAGAAGACCCGGCCCGGGCGGCCGGCGAGGTCGAGCAGTCGCTCGGCGAGCAGCACCCCCGGCTCGTGCATCGCCAGGTTGGAGACATGCCCCAGCTTCTGCGCCTGCGCGGTGATCGCCTCGACCACCTTCGGGTGCGCGTGGCCGAGGATCGTCGTGGCGATCCCGCCGAGCAGGTCGGTGTACTCGCGGCCGTCGACGTCCCAGACCGTCGCCCCGGCCCCATGGTCGAGCGCGATCGGCGGGGCCTTGTAGTTGCCCATCATCACCGCCGACCAGCGGGCGGCCAGCTCCTCTGTGTGCGTGCTCATGCTGTCGCCTCCCTCTCGTGATCGGTGGCGCTCTTCTCGGCCGGGACGACCATCGTCCCGGTCCCTTCGGTGGTGAACATCTCCAGCAGCAGGGCGTGCGGCAGACGGCCGTCGACGACGGTGGCCCGCTTCACCCCGCCCTCGACCGCGCGCAGGCAGGCGGCCATCTTCGGAATCATCCCGGCGTCCAGGGTCGGCAGGATCTCGGCCAGTTCCCGGGCGTCGATCTGCTCGACCAGCGAGTCGCGGTCGGGCCAGTCGGCGTAGAGCCCCTCGACGTCGGTCAGCACGACCAGCTTCACCGCGCCGAGCGCCACCGCCACGGCGGCGGCGGCGGTGTCGGCGTTGAGGTTGTGCAGCTGACCGTCCCTGTCCGGCCCGACCGTGGAGACCACCGGGATGTGGCCGGCCTCCAGCAGCGCCCGGACCGGGGCGGGGTCGACGGCGACGACGTCCCCCACCAGGCCGATGTCGACCGGCTCGCCGTCGACGATCGCCTGGGTGCGCTCCGCGGTGAACAGCCCGCCGTCCTCACCGGACAGGCCGACCGCCAGCGGGCCGTGCTCGTTGATCAGGCCGACCACCTCGGGGCCGACCTGACCGACGAGCACCATGCGGACGACGTCGATCGTCTGCTCGGTGGTCACCCGCAGGCCGCCGCGGAACTCGCTCGGGATGCCGAGCCGGGCGAGCATGGCGCTGATCTGCGGGCCGCCGCCGTGCACCACGACGGGGAAGATCCCGCAGGTCCGCAGGAAGACCATGTCCTCCGCGAAGGCGCGCCGGCACTCCTCGTCGACCATCGCGTGGCCGCCGTACTTCACGACGACGACGTTGCCGTGGAACTCCTTGAGCCAGGGCAGCGCGCCGGTGAGCACGGCGACCTTGGTCCGGTCGCCCTCCGGATCGTCCTTCCGCATGACGCGGGAGGTGCCGACCTTGCGCGGCAACCGGGGCGGCGGCGCCTGCTCGTCGATCCGGACGTCGGGGGGCGTGGGGTCCTGGGCGGTTTCTGCGCTCATGTCGAGTAGGCCGAGTTCTCGTGCACGTAGGCGATGGACAGATCGTTCGTCCAGATCGTCGCCTGCTCGACGCCGGCGTTCAGGTCGACCTCGATGGTGATCGCCCGGCCGGTGAGGTCGACGCCTTCCCGGGGATCACCGATCGACCCGCCGCGACACACGGTGACGCCGTTGATCGTGACGTCGACCCGGTCGGCGTCGAAGACCGCGTCCGTGGTGCCGATCGCGGCGAGCACCCGGCCCCAGTTGGGGTCGTTGCCGAACAGCGCCGTCTTGAGCAGGTTGTTGCGGGCGCAGGCCCGGCCGGCGGTCAGGGCGTCCTCGACCGTCGCCGCGTTGCGGACGGTGATCGCGATGTCCTTCGTCGACCCCTCGGCGTCGGCGAGCAGCTGCATGGCCAGGTCCGTGGCCGCGGCGGTGAGCGCCTCGGTGAACTCGGCGGCGGTCGGTGTGACGCCGCTGGCGCCGTTGGCCATGACCAGCACGGTGTCGTTGGTCGACAGGCAGCCGTCGGAGTCGACCCGCTCGAAGCTCAGGCTGGTCGCCGTCCCGAGGGCCTGCTGGAGGACCTCCGGCGCCACCACGGCGTCGGTCGTGAAAACGACGAGCATCGTGGCGAGGGAGGGTGCGAGCATGCCCGCGCCCTTGGCCATGCCGCCGAGGGACCAGCCGTCCCGCTGCTGGACGGTCGTCTTCGGCACCGAGTCGGTGGTCATGATCGCGCGAGCGGCATCGTCCCCGCCGTCCTCGGACAGGGCCTTGACCGCGGCGGTGACCCCGGCGGTCAGCTTGTCCATCGGCAGCCGGACGCCGATCAGCCCGGTGGAGGCGACCGCGACGTCGATCGCGCCGAGACCGAGTTCGGCGGCGGCGTGCTCGGCGGTGGCGTGAGCGTCCTGGAAACCCTCGGGCCCGGTGCACGCGTTGGCGCCGCCGGAGTTCAGGACGATCGCCCGCGCCCGTGCACCGGTGAGCACCTGGCGGCTCCAGAGCACCGGGGCGGCCGGGAAGCGGTTGGTGGTGAAGACGGCAGCCGCGGTGTCGTCCGGGCCGTCGTTGACGACCAGCGCGACGTCGGGGTCGCCGCTCGACTTGAGCCCGGCGGCGACACCCGCCGCCCGGAAGCCCTGGGGTGCTGTGACGCTCATTCCGGGGTCCCCGCGGAAACGTGGAGCGCCAGCGGAGCGATTTCGTGGGGTGGGTTCACGGTGCGACTCCTACGAGGGGAAGGCCGATGGTCTCGGGCAGGCCCAGGGCGAGGTTGGCGCACTGGAGCGCGGCACCGCCCGTGCCTTTGGTGAGGTTGTCGACGGCGGCGACGACGACCAGCCGGCCCGCGTCGAGATCGACGGCGACCTGGAGGGCGACGGTGTTCGCCCCGAGGACCTGCGCGGTCGTGGGCCACTGTCCCTCGGGAAGCAGATGCACGAACGGCTCGTCGGCGTAGGCCTCCGCGAAGACCGCACGTGCGGCGGCCTCGTCGATGCCGGGCCGGAGCTCGGCCGAGCAGGTGGCGAGGATGCCCCGGCTCATCGGCACCAGGGTCGGCGTGAAGCTGACCGTCACCGGCTCCCCGGCAGCCTGCGTCAGGTTCTGGATCATCTCGGGCGTGTGCCGGTGCACCCCGCCGACGCCGTACGCGCTGACCGAACCCATCACCTCGCTGCCGAGCAGGTGCGTCTTGGCCGACTTGCCGGCGCCGGAGGTGCCCGATGCGGCGACCACCACGACCGCCGGCTCGACCAGCCCGGCGGCGAGCGCGGGTGCGAGGGCGAGGGTCACCGACGTCGGGTAGCAGCCGGGGACGGCGATCCGCCGGGCGCCGGCCAGCTTCTCCCGCTGGCCGGCAAGCTCGGGCAGGCCGTAGGGCCAGGAGCCGGCGTGGTCGCCGCCGTACCAGCGACCCCACGCGTCCGCGTCGGTGAGCCGGTGGTCGGCCCCGCAGTCGATGACCAGGGTGTCCTCGGGGAGTTGCGCGGCGATGGCGGCGGACTCCCCGTGCGGGAGGGCCAGCACGACGACGTCGTACCCGCCGAGGGACCCCGCGTCGCTGGACTGGACGACCATGTCCGCGAAGGGCAGCAGATGGGGCTGGGACTCGCCGAGGCGTCGGCCGGCGCTCGTGTTGGCGTGCACCCCGGTCAGGCGAAGGTTCGGGTGCCCGGCCAGCAGCCGGCACACCTCACCGCCCGCATAACCGGTGGCGCCGGTGACTCCGACCGTCCACGTCTGCCCTGTACTCACAGTGCATGACCATACAGGTCCATGCATTACTGCTCATCGCCCGGGGACCCTGCAGGGGGTCCTTGTTCAGGCGACGGGGTCGTCCTCCCCGTACGGCCTGAGCCGCAACTGGCGGGCGTCGCCCTCCGGCGTGCGCCTGCGCATCGTGTCCGGATCGTCCTTGCCTGCGCGCAGGAAGCGGCCGGACCACGCGTCCAGCTCCCCGGCCGCGATCGCGGCGATCAGCTCGACGACCTGCTCCGGCGGGGTCCAGTCGGTGAAGCCCTCCCACATCGGCATGGCGCGGGTCATCTCGGTCTCCACCACACCTGGCGCGACGTCGAAGGCCCGCACGTCCGAGCCCTCGAGCGCCCCGGCCAGCGCCTCGGTCATCCGCATGAGCCCGGTCTTCGCGACCGAGTAGGCGGAGTACTCGGGGCGCGCCCGCACGCTCATGCCGCTGGCGATGTTGACCACCCGGCCGCGGTTCCGCAGCACCATCCACGGCACGACGGTGCGGCAGAGCAGGAAGCCGCCGCGGATGTGGCTCGTGACGACGTCCCACCACTGGTCCGGGTCGGCCTCCCACAGCGGCACCTCGGCCGCGTCGATCAGCCCGGCGTTGTTGACCAGGAGATCGATGTGGCCGAGATCGTCGCCCACCTGGGAGACCGCGGCAGCCACCGACGCGCGGTCCGTGACGTCCGCGGCGACGGCCAGCGTCCGCGCCCCGGTGCCGTCGGCGACCTCGGCCATCGCGGCCGTCAGGCGTTCCGCCCCGCGCGCCAGGCCCGCCACGGTCGCCCCGCGCGCGGCCAGGCCCTCCACCAGGTGCCGGCCGATGCCGGTCGACGCCCCGGTGACGAGAGCGACCTGCCCGGTCAGGTCGGCCACGGCGGTCATCCGCGCAGCTGGGCGCCGGTGCGGCGCTCGGCCTCGGCGACCGCGGCCGCACGTACCACCGCGGCCTCCTCGCTGGTGAGCGTGCGGTCGGGGGCACGCAGGGTGAGGGCGTACGCCAGGGACTTCCTGCCGTCGCCGACCTGGGGTCCGGTGTAGAGGTCGAAGAGGCGCAGGTCCTCCAGCAGCTCCCCCGCGCCCTCCCGTAGCGCGTCCGCGACCTCAGCGGCAGGAACGTCGTCCCTGACCACGAGCGCCAGGTCGATGAGCACCGGCGGGAACGTGGAGATGCGGGGTCCGACCGGCACCGGAGCTGGGGGCAGCGCGTCGACGTCGAGCTCCATCACCGAGGTTCGCGGCGGCAACTCGAGCGCGGCACACACCCTCGGGTGCAGCTCACCGGCGTGACCGACCACCCGCTCGCCGACCAGCAACTCGGCGCACCGACCTGGGTGCCACGGCGCGACGGCACCCGGCCGCACGGTCAGCTCCACCCCGGCAGCGGCGGCGACCCGGCGGGCGGCCTCGACCGCGTCGGCCCACACCGCCGGCCGGCCGGGCCCCCACCAGCCACGCGGCTCACGATGACCTGCGAGCGCGGCGGCCACGTGCCACGGCTGCTCCGGCACCGCCCCGAGCAGCGCGGCCAGCGTCTCGTCGTCCGGACGGCGGTCGACGCCGGGCAGCGGGGCGGGAACCCGTACACCGCCCGGGAAGACAGCACCGTGCTCGAACAGTTCGAGGTCGCGCTGGCCGCGCGAGAGGTTGCGCGCCAGCGTCGCGAGCAGCCCGGGCAGCAGCGTCGTACGCAGCCCCGGCTCCTCCTCCGACAGCGGGTTGCGGACGACGATCACGTCGCGCCGCGGGTCGTCGTCCGGCAGGCCGAGGGCGTCGAGCGACGCCGTCCCGACGAACGGGTAGGACGGCGCCTCGACGTACCCGAACTCGGCGAGCGCCCGTCCGATGGCGCGGCGCCGACGCTGGACGTCGGTGAGCCCGCGGCCCGGGGGCGCGGTCGGGAGCACCGACGGGATGTCGTCGTAGCCGGCCAGCCGGACGACCTCCTCGATCAGGTCGGCCGGGTCGGTGAGGTCAGGACGCCAGGACGGCGGCGTGACGGCGAGCCGCTCCCCGTCGGTCTCGACCGTGCACCCGACCGCGCCGAGCAGCTCGACCACCTGGCCGGCGGTGTAGGGCACGCCGGCGACACGGGCGGGCTGGGCCGCGTCCAGGGCGATGGTCGGTCGCGGCCCACGGGTGTCGAGGTCGACCAACCCGCCCACGACCCGGGCGCCCCCGTACTCGGCCAGCAGTTCCGCGGCGCGGGCCAGGGCGACCACGGTCATCTCGGGGTCGACACCGCGCTCGAAGCGCTTGGCGGCCTCGCTGGGCAGCCGGTGCCGACGGGCCGTGCGGGCCACCCCGGTCGGCTCCCAGTGCGCCGCCTCCAGCAGGACGGCGGACGTCGTGTCGCCGATCTCGGTGGACGCCCCGCCCATCACCGCGGCCAGCCCGATCGGGCCGGTCTCGTCGGTGATCAGCAGGTCGTCGTCCGACAGTTTCCGCTCGACGCCGTCGAGGGTCGTGAGCCGCTCGCCCTCGCGAGCGAGCCGCACGGTGATCGGGCCGGTGACGGCGTCCCGGTCGAAGGCGTGCATGGGCTGGCCGAGCTCGAGCATCACGTAGTTGGTGACGTCGACGGCCAGCGAGATGCTGCGGACGCCGGCCTGCGCGAGCCGGCGTCGCATCCACCACGGGCTGGGGGCGGTGGGGTCGAGCCCCTCCATCGCGATCATCGAGAACCGGTCGCTGCGCTCGGGATCGGCGACGGTGACCTTCCACGCCGGCTCGCCGGACCACGCGGGCGGCGTGATCGCACCGGGATCGCGCCAGGGCGCGCCCAGCCCGGTACCCATCTCGCGCGCGATGCCGCGCATGGCCAGGGAGTAGCCGCGGTCGGGGGTGATCGCCAGCTCGATGACGACATCCTCCAGGCCGGCGACCGGCCCGGCCGGCGTGCCCGGCGGCGGGACGTCGGCACCGTCGGAACCCAGTACGAGGATCCCGGTGTGGTCCTCGCCGAGACCCAGCTCGCGGACCGAGCAGATCATCCCGTCGGAGATGTGGTCGTAGGTCTTCCGCGCGGCGATCTCGAACCCGCCGGGCAGAACGGCACCCGGCAGGGCGACGACGACCGAGTCTCCGACGGCGAAGTTGCGGGCGCCACAGACGATGCCCCGGGGCGTTCCCTCCCCGACGTCGACCTGGGCGTAGCGGATCGGCTTCTTGAAACCGGCCAGCTCCTCGATCTCCAGCACCCTGCCGACGACGAGCGGGCCGCTGACCTGCTCGGGCCGGTGGATCTCCTCGACCTCGAGACCGAGCCGGACGAAGGCGGTGTCGAGGTCCTCGACCGTCGTCCCTGCCGGGATGTCGACGTACTCGGCCAGCCAGCCGACGGGGACCCTCACTGTTCTGCCTCTCCCTGGTGACGGTCGGTCACTGCTCAACCCCGAATGCTCGAGTGAAACGGACGTCGCCCTCGACGATGTCGCGCATGTCGCCGACGCCGGAGCGGAACTGCAGGGCGCGCTCGATGCCCATGCCGAACGCGAAGCCCGAGTACTCCTCGGGATCGATGCCACTGGCGACGAGCACCCGTGGGTTGACCATGCCGCAGCCGCCCCACTCCACCCAGCGCGGGCCGTCCCGGTGCTCCGGGAACCAGACGTCGAACTCGGCCGATGGCTCGGTGAACGGGAAGTAGGACGGCCGCCAGCGGGTGATCGCGTCGGCGCCGAACAGCTGCCGGGCCAGGTGGTCGAGCGTGCCGCGCAGGTGCGCCATGGTCAGCCCGCGGTCGACGGCCAGGCCCTCGACCTGGTGGAAGACCGGGGTGTGCGTCGCGTCCAGCTCGTCGGTGCGGTACACGCGGCCAGGTGCGACCACGTAGATGGGCGGCGTCCGCGACAGCATGGTGCGGGCCTGAACCGGGCTGGTGTGCGTGCGCAGCACGAGGCCCGAGTTCTCGGGCGCGACGAAGAAGGTGTCCATCATCGTGCGGGCCGGGTGGTCGCGGCCGATGTTGAGGGCGTCGAAGTTCAGCCACTCCGCCTCGAGCTCCGGGCCCTCGGCGACCTCGTACCCCATGCCCACGAAGATGTCGGCGATCCGCTCGGTGAGGGTGGTGAGCGGGTGCCGGGCGCCGCGGGGAAGGCGGTCCCACGGCAGCGTGACGTCGACCCGCTCCTCGGCCAGCACCCGCGCGTCGCGCTCGGCCTCCAGCTCCGCGAGCCGGGTCGCGTAGGCCTCGCTGATCGCCTCGCGGGATGCGTTGACCCGCTTGCCGGCGTCCGAGCGGGCGGCCGGCGGCAGCGCGCCGAGCTCGCGACGGGCCAGCAGCACCGGCGCGCGGTCACCCAGGTGCGCCGGGCGGACCGCGGCCAGCGCCTCCAGGTCGGCAGCCTCCGTGAAGGCCTTCTGCGCCGCAGTCACCGCCTCGCCGAGGGCCTCGGGCGAGAGCGCGGCGACCTGCTTGGGGTCGTAGGGATCGTTGGCGCCAGACACGGGAGGCCATTCTGCCCGCCGCCGGACACGCCGCGCGCCTGGGTTCTGGTCACCCGGGATGTCGCGCCGCGCGGCCTTCGGCGAGATCCCGCGATCTCGCCCGCTCAGGGGCCCGTAGCGGGCGAGATCCCCCGATCTCGGCGGGGTGGCGGGCCGATCCGAGCCGGGTGCTATAACGAACGAGGACGCCGGACCGTGCGTACCGGGTTTTCAGGAGGTCGGCGGAGCGGTGTTGCTCGCCCTCGCGTCGGCCGTCGTCTACGGCGCGGCCGACTTCTGCGGCGGCCTGGCCACCCGTCGCGCCACCGCCTTCGCCGTGGTTGCCGCCTCCCAGGCCGCGGGACTGGTGGCACTGCTCCTGTTGCTCCCCTGGCTGGGCGGCCACCCGGAACCGGTCGACCTGCTGTGGGGTGCGGCCGCCGGGCTCGCCGGCGCCGCCGGGCTGGTCGTCTTCTACCGGGCCCTCGCCGAGGGCGTGATGAGCGTCGTCGCGCCGGTCACCGCGGTGGCCGCTGCCGCTGTGCCAGTGCTGGTCGGCGTCGCGCTCGGTGAGCGGATCGGGTGGTGGGCCACGGTCGGTATCGCCCTCGCCCTCGTCGCCGTCGTCCTGGTCGCCGCTGAGGAGGGGTTGCCTTCGCTTCGCACGGCCCGTCCGGCGGGCCTGGTGCCTCCTCTCCTGGCCGGCGCGTCCTTCGGTCTCTTCTTCGTGCTCCTCGACCGGGCGCACGACGACGCGGGTCTCTCGCCACTGGTCGGCGCCCGGACCGCGTCGATGGCCCTCGTCGTGCTGATCGCCGTCCTCGGGAAGCGCTCGCTGAAGACGCCGCGGGTGGCGCTGCCCACCGTGCTGATCGCGGGCATGGGTGACTTGACCGCCAACGCGCTGTTCCTGCTGGCCACGCAGCAGGGCGGCCAGCTTGCCATCACCGGCGTCCTCGCCTCGCTCTATCCGGCCAGCACCGTGCTGCTGGCTCAGTTGGTGCTACGAGAGCAGCTGGCCCGCACCCAGATCGCGGGGCTGGTCTCGGCGGCGGGCGCGGTGGTTCTCATCGCCCTGCCCGCCTGAGTCGCCACCCGCACGTCAGCGCCGCTCTGCTCACCTGCGACCCGACCGCCGCCGGCCGGCAGGCTGACAGCACAGGTCACGACGCCGCGTCGCCGGAGCCGTCCAGCAGTTCCACCGGGAACGGCGGCCGGCCCAGGCCGCGGACGCGGGCGTTGCCCCAGACGTCGCGCTCGGTGACCTCTGCCCGGGCGCTGCCGTGCGGGGTCCCGATGATCAGCTCGGCGCCGGGCGGCAGCTCGAGGCGCACGCGGCCGGTCCAGACGACGTGGCCGGCCAGCGGATCGAAGCGCGCGGCCAGCGTGGCGTGCGCGTTCCGGGACGGCTCGCCGCCCACGGTGACGGCGACCTCGCCGTCGAAGCCCTCAGGTGCGTCGTCCACGCCGGTCAGTCCCGCCGCGGGGGCAGCAGTGCGCTGAGACCGCCGTCGGCCAGAGCGGTCAACTGGTCGACCAGTTCGGCAGCGGGCACCGTCCGCGCCGCCGACCACCAGTGGGCCGCCAGCTGCACCATGCCGACGACGCCGTAGGCCCAGGTCATCGCGGACTCGACGGGGCGGCTGGCCTCGGCCAGCCGCTCGGCCATCATTCGGCCCAGCGCCTCGGCGATCTCCCGCTCGGTGGCGGCGACGAGGTCGGCCCTCCCCGAGCGGCCGGCGTGGGCGTAGCCGAACCGGTAGAGCTCCGGCTCGTCCTCGATCAGCGAGACGAAGGCGGCGATCACCGCGCGCAGGGCGGCCCGGTCGTCCGCATGGTCCAGACCCAGCTCGCCGAGCAGACGGGGCAGCAGGACCGCGGTGGAGATCCGTTCGAGGACGGCGTCGACGAGCTCGTCCTTGTCGCTGAAGTAGCGGTAGATGACCGTCTTCGACACACCCGCGCTGCGCGCCACGTCGTCGACCGAGAACTCGGGACCAGCGATGCGCACCGCCTCCACGGCGGCGGCGACGAGCTCCTCCCGACGGGCCCGCCGGTGCTCGGTCCAGCGGGCCCGACGGCCGTCCGGGGACGGCGCGACCGGCTCGGACCGCGGCGACGCGCCCGGAGTCTCCACCACCCGTTGCATGTGTTTCACGGTAACAGCTACCTTTCGGAGAGGCCCGTATTCCACTACCCGGGGGATCACGCTCATGACCGCCACGCTGCCCACCGACTCCGCTCGATCGGCAAAGCCACCCGTCGACCGGCAGGAGCTCTCCGCCCGTCTCCTCGGCTCAGCCGCGAAGAAGTCCTACGACCCCGTGGTCGACATCGACTGGTCGGCGCCCATCCCCGCCGATCTCTACGGTCTGTCACCGGAATGGTCCACCCTGTACGGCACTCCGTTGTGGGATTCGTTGCGCGAGGAGCAGCGGATCACGCTGACCATCCACGAGTACTGCTCCATCTCCGGCGTCGGGATCTGGTTCGAGGCGTTGCTCATGCAGCTGGTGCTGCGCGACATCTACGGCGAGGACCCGGCTCAGCCGCACGTCCAGTGGGCACTGACCGAGATCGCCGACGAGTGCCGGCACTCGGTGATGTTCGCGCGGACGGCCGAGAAGTTCGGCGCGCCGTCCTACCAGCCGCCCGCGTCGATCCTGCGGCTCGGCAAGGCGTTCGTGAGGCGGTTCGACGGCCCCGCGGCGTACGCGGCGATCCTCGTCGCCGAGGAGATCCTCGACATCTTCCAGCGCGACCTGATGAAGGACGAGCGGGTACAGCCCCTCACCCGAGCGACCAGCCAGATCCACGTGGTCGAGGAGGCGCGGCACATGCGCTTCGCGCGCGAGGAGGTCGCCCGCCGGACGCCCGAGCTCTCCCGCTGGCAGCTGCGCAAGCAGCGCACCGGCGTCGCCGCGGTGGCCGCGATCGTTGCCGACAACCTGGTGCAGCCGGAGGTCTACGCCTCCGTCGGTCTCGACCCCGCGAAGGCGAAGGCAGCGGCGCGGGCGAACGACCACTACACGGACAAGCTGCGGACGGCGTCCACCGGGCTGGTCTCGTTCCTCCGCGACACGGGCCTGATCGGCGGCCCGTCCGAATTGCTCTGGAGGCGCGCCGGCCTGGTCTGAGCGGTCAGCGCTGGGCGAGCTGGGTCGTGTAGAGGCAGATCGCGGCGGCCGCGGCGAGGTTGAGGCTCTCCGCCCGGCCACGCATCGGGATCCGTACCCGCGCGTCGGCGAGCGCCGCCAGGCCGGCCGGCACACCCCGCGCCTCGTTGCCGAAAAGCCACAGCACGGGCCCGGTCAGCCGGCCGTCGTCGCTCACCTCATCGAGGGCCGCTTCTCCCCCGCCGTCGGCGGCCAGCACCGTCACCCCGGCGTCCCGGAGCGCCGGGAGCAGTTCCTCCAGCGGTGCCCCCCGGACGACATCGAGGTGGAAGAGGCTGCCCGCGCTGGACCGCACCGCCTTGCCGCCGTAGGGGTCGGCGGACCCGACACCGAACACGACCGCTCCGGCGCCACAGGCATCCGCGGTTCGCAGGACGGTGCCGGCATTCCCGGGGTCGGCGAGCTCTGCCAGTGCGACCGCCAGCCGCGGCGGATTCTGGACGACGGCGTCCGCGGGGACGTCGCGCAGCGCGCACACGGCCACGAGCCCCTGGGGCGTGACCGTCTCCGAAAGCCCGGCCGCCGCCTTCCCGGTGACCAGCCGAACCGGGACGGAGGTGCCGGCCAGCAGCTCGGTGTGGGCGGCAGCGGCGTCCTCGGTGACGAACACCTCGCGGACGCCGCCGGGATCGGTCAACGCCTCGCTGACGGCCTGCCGCCCCTCGGCCAGGAACAGCCCGGCGGCGTCGCGGCCGGCGCGGCGGGTGAGCTTCCGGGCGGCGACGATGCGCGCGGACCGCTCGGTGAGCAGCTCGCTCATCCCTCGTCGCACCTCTCTCCTCGTCGAGATCCCGGCGCCCGGACACGCGACGACGCCGCCGGCGCCGGCCCTGGTGGGCCGGTCACCGACGGCGTCGGTACGGAATTCCGCCTGATCAGGCGGCGGCGTCGGTCGCCGGGACGGCGGCGACGGCGGCCCGGGCGGTCTCCACCAGGGCGGCGAACGCGGTCGGCTCGTTCACGGCCAGCTCGGCCAGGACACGACGGTCCAGCTCGATGCCGGCCAGCTTGAGGCCCTGCATGAACCGGTTGTAGGTCATGTCGTTCAGGCGGGCCGCGGCGTTGATCCGGGTGATCCACAGCTTGCGGAAGTCACCCTTGCGCGCCTTGCGGTCGCGGTAGGCATAGGTGGCCGAGTGGAGCAGCTGCTCCTTGGCCTTGCGGTACAGACGCGAACGCTGTCCCCGGTAGCCGCTGGCGGCCTCGAGAGTCGTCCGGCGCTTCTTCTGGGCGTTGACCGCCCGCTTCACGCGTGCCACGTGAGTACTCCTGTCTTGTCGTCAGTCGAGGGCGGTCAGAGACCCAGCAGCTTCTTCATTCGGGGAGCGTCAGCCGGAGAGACCACGGCGACGCCCTTCACCCGGCGCTTGCGCGAGGACGACTTCACCTCGAACTTGTGCTGGTTGTTGGTGTGCTCGTGGACGAGCTTCCCCGAGCCCGTCACACGCACGCGCTTCGCGGTGCCCTTGTGGGTCTTCTGCTTCGGCATCTCTCTAGGTCCTCTTCTGTATGTCGGCGCCGTTCGGCAGCATTCAGCTACCGACGGCGCCGGCCGTCTTGGTGGTGCGGTCCTGCGGTGGCGAGGTCAGGCGCTGGGCGCCTGTTCCTCGGCCGCTGACTGCTTCTCGGCCTTCGCCGTCCGGCGGACGGCGTCCGAGGCTGCCTGGTTCCGGTGCGGTGCGATCACCATGACCATGTTGCGGCCGTCCTGCTTGGGGTTGGACTCCACCACGCCGAGCTCGGCGACATCGGCCGCGAGCCGCTGCAGGAGGCGGTAGCCCATCTCCGGTCGGGACTGCTCCCGGCCACGGAACATGACGGTGATCTTGACCTTGTCGCCGCTCTTCAGGAAGCGCTCGACGTGGCCCTTCTTGGTCTCGTAGTCGTGCGGGTCGATCTTGAGGCGCAGCCGCATCTCCTTGATGACGGTGAGCGCCTGGTTCCGCCGGGCCTCGCGGGCCTTCTGGGCGGACTCGTACTTGAACTTCCCGTAGTCCATGAGCTTGGCGACGGGCGGCCGGGCCATGGGAGCGACCTCGACGAGATCGAGCTCGGAATCCTGGGCCAGGCGCAGCGCCTCGCCGATCGACACGATGCCGACCTGCTCCCCCTCGGGACCGACCAGGCGGACCTCGGGGACGCGAATACGGTCGTTGATGCGGGGCTCGGTGATGGCCTCTCCTCTGCTGCTGCACGGTGAGGAGTTCACTGCCCACCCGGGGCGCCGAAGAACGAAGGCCCCGTGAGCGATGCGCTCACGGGGCCCACTCTCCGGTGTCGCACGACCCGCCTGCGGGTGCGTGCGTATCGCGACGACCGACCTGTTGGCCGACTGTCGCGATCCGGGGACCTGAACGCCGGGAAGGCGTCAGGTGGGAGCGGGCTCCTCTTGGATCGGCGGCACAGGAAGGGCCGCCGGATGGTTCGCACGCCTCGATGCGAGCACCGAGACGCACCGATGCTACAGCGTCGGACGCCGCGTGGTCATTCCCGGGTGTCGTCGTACAGAAGCGGCGGCCGAGCGGGTTCCTGCGCCCGGGCCGCGGCGAGCAGCGCACGCAGCCCCTCGACGGCGCGCACGGCCCGCTCCTTGTCCACCGCCTGTACCGCGAACAGCGCGACCTCGTCGTCGTTCCTCAGCAGCAGCGACGCCCACGGCGACTTCCGGTCGAACCGGACAGCCCGCACCGACGACCACGGCAGTTCGCGGCCGCCCATCAGGTTGCGGATCCGGACGCCGGACGCGTCGGCGTCCACCCGTGAACGGCCGAGGAACGCGATCCCCGCCCCCAGCACGAGGCCCAGACCGGCGACGGCCACCTGGTCGGTCGCCTGGAACCGGACGACACCCGTGGACGACGACGGCAGGGTGACCGCGACGAACGCCATGACGGCGGCAACGACGACGCCGACGACCGCGCAGAGCTGCCGCATGCGTCGCGGGACGGCCGAGACCGTGGTCGGTGGAGTCGGGGCGGCGTCGGGCACATCCCCATGGTCGCAGCACATGGCTGGGAGGCGGCTGGCAGAGTGGGGGGACGTGGACGTCACCGGTACCGCCCAGCACGAGGCGTGGCAGCAGAAGGCCCTTCCACCGGTGGAGCGGCTCCGCCCGGACCTCTGGTCCATCCCGGTTCCCATGGATGGGCCGCTCCGGTACGTCAGCGTCTACGCCCTCGCTCTCGACGGCGGCGGCCTCGGTCTGATCGACACCGGCTGGCAGAGCGACGCGAGCTGGGCCGCGCTCACCTCCGGGCTCGCCTCGATCGGCGGTGCTGTCGAGGATGTCCGCGGCGTGCTGGTCACCCACCTGCACTTCGACCATCTCGGCCTCGCGGAACGGGTGCGGCAGGCCTCCGGCGCGTGGATGGCGATGCACCCGGCCGATGCCGCGATCGTCGGCTCGGCGCCGATGCGGGACCCGGCGCGGTTCATCGAGTCAGAAGTCGACTTCCTCGTCTCCCTGGGCGCCGACCCCGACGAGGCCGCGGCTGACGTCGGACCGGTGGAGAGCGTCGCGGCGTTCACCCGCATGGCGGTCCCCGACCGGCTCCTCGAGCACGGCGAGCTCGCCGACCTGCCGGGCTGGTCACTGCGCGCCGTCCACACGCCCGGGCACACGCCGGGCCACCTCTGCTTCGCCGAGGAGCGGACCGGGCTGTTCTTCTCCGGCGACCACGTGCTGCCCCGGATCAGCCCGAACATCTCGACCACGCCCACGGGGAGCCCCGATCCGCTGAAGGACTACCTCGACTCGCTGGCCGCCGTCCGGGACCTCGACCCGGCCGAGGTGCTGCCGGCGCACGAGTGGCGCTTCCGGGGGCTCGACGACCGGGTGGACCAGCTGGCCGCCCATCACGAACAGCGGCTGGCCGAACTACTGGCTGCCGTCCGGGCGCACCCCGGCAGCACTCCCTGGCAGCTGGCCGCCCACCTGACCTGGGCGCGGCCGTGGGACCAGTACGAGCGCCGGATGCGGATCTTCGCGGTGACCGAGACCGACGCACACGTGCGGCTGCTGGCCAGCCGCGGCCTCGTGATCAGCAGCGGCGGCCCGGTGCCGACGTGGACGCTCGCCGTCCGCTGAGGACGCCGGACGTGCCTCCTCCGCCAGCGACCAGCCCTGCCGCGCTCGCGGAGGCTGTGCGAGCGGCCCGACCGCTGCTCGGGGCCACCCGGCTGGTCTGCATCGACGGGCCGGCCGGCTCGGGCAAGACGACCCTCGCCGGCCGGCTGGCCGATGCGCTGGGCGCCGGCGTCGCGGTCGTGCACATGGACGACCTCTACGCAGGCTGGACGTTGGCCGGCGCAACCGCCCGCCTGGCCGCCGGCGTGCTCGGACCGCTGGCGGACGGAAGGCCCGGCTCGTACCACCGCTACGACTGGCTCGCGGGGCGCTTCGACGACGTCCCGACCCCTGTGCCGGTGCCCGAGGTGCTGGTCGTCGAGGGGTGCGGCAGCTGCCCGCGCAGTCTCGATCCCTGGACGACGCTGCGAATCTGGGTGGAGGCACCCGCGCCGCTCCGGCTGGCCCGCGGCCTGGCTCGGGACGGGGAGGACAAGGCGGCCCACTGGCATCGGTGGCAGCGGGAGGAGGCGGCGGTCTTCGCGGCCGAGGACACCCGCGCGCGCGCCGACGTCAGGGTGAACGGCGCACCGCGCACCATGGACGCGTGACCGACACCGAGGCGCCATCCCAGGCCGATCAGCTGCCGCTGGCCGGCTACACGGTCGCGGTCACGGCGGCCAGGCGCAAGGAGGAGCTGGGCGCTCTGCTGGAGCGCCGCGGAGCCCGGGTGGTCTACGCGCCGGCCATCCGCATCGTGCCGCTCCCCGACGACGCCGAGCTCGCCGCGGCCACCCGCGCCGTCCTCGAGCGGCCGGTCGACCTGGTGGTCGCCACGACCGGCGTGGGCTTCCGCGGCTGGCTCGAGGCGGCTGACGCCTGGGACCTGCCCCTGGTCGAGCACCTCCGTTCGGCACGGGTGCTGGCCCGGGGTCCGAAGGCCCGGGGCGCCATCCGGGGTGGTGGCCTGATCGACGCCTGGTCGCCGGATTCGGAGTCCTCCGCCGAGGTCCTCACGCACCTGCTGTCCGGTGCCGAGGGCCCCCTGGAGGGTCGCCGGATCGCCGTCCAGCTGCACGGCGACCCGCTCCTCGATTTCGTGGCCGGACTGCGGCAGGCCGGCGCCGAGGTGCTGACCGTGCCGGTCTACCGGTGGGTGCTGCCCGAGGACGTCGTCCCCGTGCGGCGACTGGTCGAGACGGCGGTGTCCGGCGGCATCGACGCGATCACCTTCACCAGCGCGCCCGCGGCTGCCGGCCTGCTGTCCGTCGCCGGGGAGCTGGGCCTGCTCGGCGAGCTCGTCGAGGCGCTCAACCGCTGCGTGATGGCGATTGCGGTCGGGCCGGTGACGGCGGCCCCGCTCGACGAGGCCGGGATCCCGACGCATCAGCCGGAGCGGGCCCGGCTGGGTGCGCTGGCCCGCGAAGTGGTGGCCCGGCTGCCCGAGCGGGACCCGGCCCTGAAGGTCGGGGCGCACACCCTCCAGGTCCGCGGGTTCGCCGTGGTCGTGGACGGCGGCCTGATCGACCTCCCGCCCGAGCCGATGGCGGTGCTGCGGGAACTGGCCCGCCGACCGGGAGTCGTCGTCCCGAGCGCCGAACTGACCGGCTTCGTGCCCGGTGGCGGGGACGACGCCGTCGAGAAGGCCGTGACCGGGCTGCGGGCTGCGCTCGGCGCACCGCTGGTCGAGAAGGTCGGCACTCGCGGCTACCGACTCGGCGCCTGAGCCGGTCAACGGCGCCGGCGTGGCCCCGACCGTGTCCAGCTCGACGTAGCTGACCCGCTGTGGGGAGGCAGGCGCCGGGCGACGTGCGCGTGCCTGCCCGCCTCGGGGAAGATCAACGGGTGACCGCACTCGACGAGGCTGCCCCCGGCCGCGCCCTGATCGAGGCCGGTGCGCCAGTGGCCGGCTCGATGTGCACCGCCGCCGCAGGCGTCGTCTTCGAGTCCGGCGGTGCCGTGCAGGTCGACCCACGTCTGGCGGCCTGGCTGCGCGCCGCGGCGACCGAGGCCGCGGGAGTGTCGGTCCTCCGGGAGCGCGTGCGTGCCGGCGCCGCTCTGGCCTTCGCCGTGGAGCACGGCGTCACGATCTCCCGGTCGGGCCGACCGGTGCGCAGCGACGCCTTCTTCGCCGGTCGACCCGGTGCGCGTCCGGCGTCCGGCGAGGTCGTCGAAGGGGTGGTCACCGCCGCCCGGTGCTCGGTCGACGAGCGACGGGTGCGCCATCTGGGATACCTGCTCGCCGAGGTGGCCTTCTCGCCGGACGTGGACGCCGACCTCGTCGGCCGGGCTCTCCGGCTCGCCGCCGCGCTGAGCTGGCGGCAGCTTGCCCTGCTCGCCGGGGTGGGCCGCCGTGAACGTATCCCGCTGCCGATGGCCCCGCTGGAGGACGACCCGCGCGCCTGGTCCGCGTGGGGTGCGCGCGAGGACCTCGCCGAGCTGCAGCGCCTCGGGTTGCTCGACCCACCACCGGCGCAGCCTCGTCCCGGAGCGGCCGCGCTCCCCCGGCTCCGCGCCGCCGACCTGCGGCTGACCCGGCGCGGCGTGCTGGTGCACCGGCTGCTGGTTCTCGACGTCCTTCGCGACGACGCCGTCGCGGAGGCACTCGCCGACCTCGGCCTCCCGCGCTCCTAGCACCGACGGCCTCAGCGAGCGGCCCGCCGCCGGGCACGAAGGACGGCGTCGGCGACAGTGACCTCCCGGCCTTCCGGGTCGACCGCATGCCGCGGCCGGGCCTCGGCGACTTCGACGTCCCACTCCCTCGGGGCGAGAAGGCCGGCGAGTTGCTCGGCCGACGCGAAGAACTCGGGCAGGTCAGGCCGGCCGATGTGGACGTCGCTCCGGTCGTGCGCGACGACGAGCAGCGTTCCCCCGGGGGCCACCGCGCCGGCGAGCCCCGCCAGCACCGGTTCCCGGGTGCCCGCCGGCAGATGCAGGAACGAGCTGCACACGAGATCGAACGCCTCCGCCGGCGGTGTCCACGTCGTGAGGTCGGCCTGCCGCCACGTGGTGCGGGTATCCAGGCCTCGATCCTCGGCCGCTCGGGCGCCACGGGCCAGCGCCACGTCGGACAGGTCTACGGCGGTCACCTGCCAGCCCCGGTCGGCGAGCCATAGCGCGTCCCCGCCCTCACCGCTGCCGGCGTCGAGGGCCCGGCCGGGCGGCAGGTCCGCGACCTCGGTCACGAGCACCTCGTTGGGCCGACCGCTCCACAGCTCCGGGGCCGACCGGTAACGCTCCTCCCACCACTCGCGGTCGAAAGCGCCCCCGTGCGCCGACAGCCGGTGAGCCGCCACCGCGCGTCGGGTGTCCTCGGCGACGAGGTCGGCACTGATGGCCGCGGCCACGTTGAGCCCGGCGGCCGCTGCACCGATCACCTGGGCTCGCAGGTCGGTGACGTTGCCGGCGACGTAGACCCCGGCAACGGCAGTCGCACCGGTCGCATCAGCAGGCACGGCCTCGCCGACGACCACGCCGCTCATCTCCTGCTCGACCGTGGCCAGACCGAGCGCGGCCGGCAGCCCGCCCCGTGCGGTGAACCGTGGCGCAACGACGACCGCTGTGCGCGGCACGACAGTCCCGTTCTCCAGCCGGACACCGATCAGGCGGTCGCCGTCGAGGGCCAGCTCGGCGACCTTCCCCTCCACAACGGTCACGTCGCGGGCGGCCAGCTGCTCGAGTTCCTCCGCGGTGGGTTCGGGTGCGATGTGCCGGAAGAGGACGACATCGGGGCTCCACTGACGCCAGAGCAGGGCCTGGTGGACGCCGAAGACAGTGGTGGCCAGGATTCCGATCGGCAGGTTCCGAACCTCGGCGCCGTGGCAGTACGGGCAGTGCAGCACGTCGCGCCCCCACCGCTGCGCCACCCCGGGCAGGTCCGGAAGCTCGTCGATCAGGCCGGTGGTCAGCAGCAGGCGGCGGGCAGTGACCACGCGACCCGTCTCGCAGGTGACGAGAAAGCCGCCGTCGTCCGCCCGGCGGACGCCGGTCACCCGGCCGTCCGACACCTCGCCGCCGTAGCTCACGACCTCCGCGCGCCCGATCGCGTAGAGCTCGGCCGGCGGGGTGCCTTCCCGGCCGAGGTAGTTGTGCACGTGGGCCGCGGGTGCGTTGCGCGGCCGCCTCTCGTCGAGCACCAGCACGGACCGGCCCGCCCGGGCCAGGACGAGCGCCCCGCTCAGGCCGGCTGCCCCGCCACCGACCACCACTACGTCGAACTGCGTCGTCATGCCGGGCACCGTGCGCCAGACCATGCGCCATTGACAAACAGCCTTGCCATATCGGCAACATGGTGGACGTGCCTGACGACGAAACGGGACTGGGTGAGGTACTCGCGACGGTGGGGCCGCGGCTGAGGGCACTGCGGCAGCGCCGAGACATGACGCTCGCGCAGCTGTCGGCGGCCACGGGCATTTCGACGAGCACGCTGTCGCGGCTGGAGTCCGGCGACCGGCGCC
>JAODNN010000177.1 GCA_025465355.1 Blastococcus sp.
GACGATCTTCGCCGCAGTCTCGCCCCTGTTGGAGCGCATCGGTGGCCGGTACTTCAACGACAACACCGAAGCCACTCCGGTCGATGAGCGGCCCGTGGACCCGCAGCAGCTGGTCACGACCGTGGCCACCTACGCGCTCGACCCTGAGGGCGCCGACCGCTTGTGGAACGTCTCCGAGCGCTTCCTCGGCTAGCAGCAACCCACATTCGCTGCAGCCGAGCGCATTCGACTCGAAGATCGCGGGTGTCACCGGTGTGGGGTTCGCCATCGACGTGCTCGGCGGCTCGATCCTCGAGCTGAGGTCCTCACCTTCTGCAACCTGCGGTGACCTCTCGGCGGGACCTGCTCCCCAGGGGACGCGAACGGTTCGGGCAGGCGGGCAATCGGCGGCGGGGTCAGCTGTAGCCGAGTTGGTCCCCGTGCTGGCGCATAGCGCGTTGAAGGGCGGGGGGGCTGGGGGGTGGCGCAGCCGGTGTGGCGGCTTGGCTGCGCAGACCGTCGAGGGCGAGGTCGATGAAGCGTTGCCAGGCGGCCGGCGCCGCCTCGGCGGTGCGGTGCACCAGTCCGGCGTTGGCCATCAGCAACAGGAGGAGGTCCTCGGCGACGAAGTCGGCGCGCAGGGCGCCCGCGGTTTGCGCCCGGTCGGCCAGACGGATGAACGCCCGGTAGGCCTCGCCACGGAGCTCCTCCAGCTCCGGCGCCGCCGCGACCTTGGTGGTCAGCAGATCGGCGAGGCCTCGGTCGGTGGCCTGCAGCCGGCACAGGAAAGTGACGTGGCCGGTGAAACCAGCCCAGGGATCGGGGTCGCGAAGCGCCTGATCGGCCTGATGGATGACACGGCGCAACGTGTCGGCGAAGGCCGCGGCGACCAGAGCGCAGCGCGTCGGGAAGTGTCGGTAGACAGTGGCGTTGCCGACCCCCGCGGTGCGGGCGATGTCGTCCAGTGGCGCATCCAGGCCGCGCCGCCGATAGACCTCCCGGGCCGTGTCGATGATGGCTTGCCTGTTGCGGGCCGCGTCGGCGCGCAGCCGCACCTCGCCTCGCCCTTCCACGCTCACCCTGCACAGGCTACCGGGCAGACCGGGGAGCGCTCCCCGGTTCTGTTACGGTCTGCCCATCCGGGGACTTCCCCCCAAATCCGATCGAGGGGTTGCGGCATGCGGGCATTGGCGATCCGGGAGCGGGGTGCGGCGCCGGCCGTGAGCGACGTCGAAGCGGTGACGCCCGGGCGGGGTGAGTTGCGGGTCGCCGTCGAGGCCGCATCGGTCAACGGATTCGACCTGGCGGTGGCAGCCGGTTTCGTCTGGGACGCCATGCCGCACACGTTTCCGGTGGTCCTGGGGCGGGACTTCGCCGGAACTGTGCAGGCAGTCGGGGCGGATGTCGAAGGCGTGCACACCGGCGACCTGGTTGCCGGCGTGCTCACCGCACTGGAGCTCGGTTCCGGACCCATCGCCGAGCAGATCGTCGTGCCCGCTGCGGCCGTGACTGCCGTGCCCGCCGGGGTGAGTGCGGCCCTCGCCGCGGCGGTAGGGCTGGCAGGCATCACCGCACTGGACGCCGTCGATGCACTGAACGTCGGCGACGAGGACGTGCTGCTGATCTCCGGCGCGACCGGCGGCGTCGGGGCATTCGCCGTCCAGATCGCCGCCGCCCGCGGGGCCCGGGTACTGGCCACCGCCCGCCCCGGCGCAGCCAGTGAGTTCGTCCGCCGGCTGGGCGCCGAGGCGGCCGTGGACTACACCGGTGACCTCGCCGCAGCCGTGCACGCGGTCGCCCCCGAGGGCGTGACGACGGTGCTGCACGCCGCCGGTGACCCGACAGTGCTGGCCGGTCTCCTCATGGCCGGCGGCCGGTTGGCCTCGATCGTCGGGGCCACCACCGAACAGGCCGGCCGCGCGGACGTCACCGTCGCCGGTGTGATGGGGAGCTTCACGCCGGACAAGCTGCACGGGCTACTCGAACAGGTCGGGGCCGGCACGCTGACCGTTCCGGTGGCGGCCACCCATCCCCTCGCCGACGCTGCCGCGGCACTGACCAGTTTCGGCGCAGGCAAGCTCGGCAAGATCATGGTGACCGTGCCATGACCGCCGCCCCAGCAGGTCCCACCACCGCGGAAGTACTGACCGCGTTGCACCGCTCGCACGACCGCCTCGCGGCGGCGCTTGCGTCGCTGACCGACGACCAGGTGAGCGAGCCGTCCTACGCCGACGAGTGGTCCATCGCCCAGGTCGCCTCGCACCTCGGGTCCGGCGCGGAGGTGTTCGGCTTGTTCCTTGACGCCGGCCTCCAGCAGGCCCCCACGCCCGGTGTGGACCGGTTCCAACCGATCTGGGACCGGTGGAACGCCAAGCCGCCGCCCGCACAGGCCCGTGAAGCCATCCGAGCCGACGCCGCGTTCCTGGCCCGGCTCGACGCGCTGATCGACGATCAAGCGGAGCAGTGGAGGCTGGACCTGTTCGGCACCGAACAAACCCTCGCGGGGCTGCTCCGGATGCGGTTGGCCGAGCACGCCCTGCACACCTGGGACATCGCCGTCGCCCTCGACCCGACCGCGACCGTTCCCGACGACGCCACCGCCCTGCTCATCGACAACCTGGCCCCACTCGTCGAGCGGGTGGCCCGGCCAGGTCCCCAGCCGTTCATCATCGACGTGCAGACCAGCGGCCCCGACCGCCGGCTTCGCCTGGAGGTCACGGCCGAGGGTGTGCGTCTCACCCCGACGAACCAGGACCAGCCGGCCGAGTCCCCGGTGCTGGCGCTGCCGGGCGAGGCGTTCCTGCGCCTCGTTTACGGCCGACTGGACCCCGACCACACGCCGCCCACCGTGCACGCCGCCGGCATCGACCTGGATGTACTGCGCCGCACGTTCCCCGGGCTGTGACCTTCCTCCGAAAGGTGATTCGAATGCGGCTGGCCCTTCGCGATATCCCGCCACGGCTGGCGACCGGAGCTTTCATCCTCCACGCCGGCCGACAGAAGTGGACCGACGACACCGCTGCGGCCGGTGTGCACGGCATGGCCGTGGGCGCCTTCCCCTTTCTGAAGGGGATCCCGCCGAAAACGTTTCTCAAGGTGCTCGCCGCCGCCGAGCTCGGGCTGGGGACCGCGCTCCTGAGCCCGTTCGTGCCCAACCGGCTGGCCGGCGCCGGCCTCACCGGCTTCGCCGGCAGTCTTCTGGCGATGTACCTGCGCACACCGGCGCTGCACAAGCCCGGCAGCGTCTGGCCCACCCAGGCCGGAACCGGTGTCAGCAAGGACGTGTGGATGCTCGGCATCGGCCTGGGCCTGCTCGCAGAGCGCACCCCCGCCGCCCGCGGCTGATGGCCGCCGGCCAGGACGACCTGTGGGCGCTCGTCGCCGCACGCCAGCAGGGGGTGCTGGCGACCGTCACCGGCGACGCCTCACCCCAGCTGTCCAACGTCCTCTACGTGCCCGACTCAGCCGCCCGCGTCATCCGCATCTCCACCACCGCGGACCGGGCCAAGGCACGCAACCTCGCCCGCAACCCCCGGGCCGCCCTCCACGTCGCCGGCGACGACTTCTGGCAGTACGCCGCCGCCCACGGCGCCGCCACGCTCTCCGACGTCGCCACGACCCCCGGCGACCCGGCCACCGACGAGCTGTTCACCGTTCACTCCGCCTTCTACGGCACGCTCGACCGCGCTGCGTTCGACCAAGAGATGATCCGAAACCATCGGCTCGTCCTCCGCCTGCACGTCAGACGACTGACCGGCGTCATCACCAAGAGCGGGAGACGGCCCTTCACAAGCAACTCATAGTCGGACCTCATCGGCCCACGGTGCCGTTGGCCTTCCTCACCTCCGGCCACGCACGCGCACCTGAAGACCATCACCGTCCACCACGGGGTCGCGGCCGACAACGGCCGCGTCAGAACCGTCGGTGCCGTAGGCATGCCGCGACCTGCCTGGGGCCGAGGCCGTTTCCGTCCGCCGCGGGGACACCGGGAACTGCGCGGCGGAGCCGACGGGCGATCTCAGTCGCTGGTGTCCTTGTTCTGGTCGATGATCGTCTGACGGCGCGGCGTGACAGTCAGAATGACCCGTTCGGACTTGATGGCGTCCGGCGGATAGTCACTTCCGGTGTACTTGCGCGAGAGTTCGTCGATGTGCTCGCGCGCCTCGGGCCCGGTCGTCATGCCGGTCACCTCACCCCGGACCTCGGCAAAGCGGTACGGGTCGTTCTCATCTCGGATCATCACCGTGATGCGAGGGTCGCGTTCGAGGTTCTTGTACCTGCGCCGATGAGTCTCGGTGTTCAGCACCACCGATCCGTCCCGGACGCCGACCCACATGACCCCTGTCTGGAACTGTCCACTCGGCAACATGGTGGTCACCGCGGCGAAGTTCTTGCCGGTTGCGAGTTCTTCGGTGACGGGGTGCAGCTCTGGGGCGTTCGTCGTCTCAGCCATGACCCATCCTGAGCGCAGATCGTCTCAGGCGGCGGTCTGCGGGGCGGAGAAAATAGTTCATGCCGCGCCGTGGCGAACCTGGACATCGCGCCGGCGCGGGTCCCCCGAGGGGGTGCTCAGCGGACCGAAGCCGCGTCACCTCCTGCTACTGGGCACTGCTGTCCCCGGCGAGCGCCTCGCGGTGGTGGAGCATCTCGGTCAGGTGGCTGACCACTCCGCCGGCGACCGCAGAAGGTGTCACTGCCAGGCGAACACAGGTTGCTCGAAGTGGGCGACGCGCGTCGCCAGCCCCCGGCAAGCGACCTGGCAGAACTGGTAGACGATTGCCCCGGTCGGGGCGTGCAGGTACCGATCGAGCAGTGGCAACTGGATCACCGGCGCATCGGACTCGGGAATCGTGATGAAGCGCGGCTCCACATCCAGATCGGCGAGGGCTATCTGGTGCACCTGCGCGACCTCCGTCTCGGCCGGCGTCGGCTCGCCGGCGTCCACTGCCCAGCACACGACGGGAGTGATGACGTACCCCGAGCGGGTCACGTAGTCGTCGAGGAGTCCGAGGACGGCGTCGGGCTTCAGGGTGAGCCCGAGCTCTTCCTGCAACTCGCGGAGAGCCCCGTCGGGCGCGGTCTCACCCGGGTCGAGTCGACCGCCAGGCAACGCCAGCTGACCGGCGTGCGCACGCAGGCGGGGTGCCCGCCGGATGATCAGCAGGGAGAGCACGCCGCCGTTCTCGGTGATGCACACGGCCACGGCTGCCCGCTTGAGGTCCTGACGGTCCGAGGCGCGCCGCGGGAAGTCACGGAGCCGCGCGGCCACCGTCGAGCGGTCAACTGGATTCACTGGCTGTGTCATCAGGGTCCTCCGGATCAGTGCGTCGAGGGGGAGTGGTCGGTCCAGATCCGGCGGCGGCTTGCGAAGGGATCGGATGGGTCTCCCGCGCTGCCACGGGCACGGACAGTCGCGGCAGCAGGACGTGCACCAGCGGGCCGATCCCCACTGCGTACAGCACCGTGGTGGTGCCGACAGTGCCGCCGAGCAGGAAGCCCACCGCCACCACGACGACCTCGATGCCCGATCTCACGAGTCGCACGGACCCCCCGGTCCGGCTCACGATGCCGGTCATGAGTCCGTCGCGTGGACCGGGCCCCAGGTGGACGCCGATGTAGGACGCGGTGGCGACCGCGTTGAGCAGCACGCCGCCAACGGCGAACGCAGCGCGCACGGGGAGGCCGTCGGGGCCCGGAAGCACGGCCAAGGCCCCGTCGAGTGCCAGCCCCACGACGACGACGTTGGAGATCGTGCCGATTCCCGGTTTCTGTCGCAGCGGGATCCAGGCAAGCAGGACGAGGGCGCCCACCACGATCGTGATCGTGCCCATCGATCGATCGAGCTGGCGCGCGAGCCCCTGGTGCAGAACGTCCCACGGCATGACTCCGAGCCCGCTGCGCACCATCAGCGCCATCGACACCCCGTAGAGGGTGAGGCCGGCATAGAGCTGAACGAGCCGGCGGATCACGGGTGCGCCGGCGCTCCGGCCGCGTCCGCTCCTGTCGTGGCGGTGGCCGTAACGCGGCCCTCGCCGTCCTGCACGCGCGCTGACCTCTTACCGTCGACGACGTACGACGTGACCGTGAGCTGCTGCTCGCCGAACGTGGGGGCGACCAGCCGGTAGGAGAAGGTCGAGCCGATCAGGGGGACCCCGGAGCGACGGAAGCACTCCCCCATGAGCAGGGCCTGGAGGGGGCCGTGGACCACCAGACCGGGATACCCCTCGCCGGCGGTGTATGCGGCGTCGTAGTGGATCCGGTGAGCGTTGTAGGTCAGAGCCGAGAAACGAAACAGCACGACCGGATCGACCACCATGTCCAGCCGGCCGTCCGGGGGCGCCTCGTCGGCGTGAGGGGCCGTCGTCGGCGCACTGGAGGGTTGCGTGGCCGGACTGGCGGGTTGCACGGCCGAACCCGCCTCTCGGTACACGATGTCTTGTTCCTCGCTGATCGCCGGCCGCCCGTTCTGCTCGATCTCGGTGCGCACGGTGGTCAGGGTCATGCGACCGGATCTGCCGACCTTGTCGACCTCCCTCAGGAGTCGGGTGGTCCGGGTGGCCGGCTCGCCGAATCGCAATGGCCGATGGGTGGTGACTCGGCCGCCGCCGAACATGCGCAGTCGGCCCGGGCTCGGAGGTGCTGGTACACCCGTCAGCGCATGTCCGTCGGGCCCCAGTTCCCCCTGTGGTCGCCGCTCGACCAGGTAGATCCAGTGCCACAGGGGCGGCAGCTGGTCTTTCGACGGCGGCTCGATGTCGAGCAGGCCGGCCAGGGCCTCCGCCGGCTCCGGAGTGATCAGCTCCGTCCGGCTGACGGAGCCGGGGCCGGAGTGCTGAGTCGAGGTCATGCCGGCTCCTGCATGTCGGTGGTGGCTGGGCCGAACTCGGCGCGGACCGCGTCGGTGTGTTGTCCCAGGGCCGGTACTGCCCCCATCGCCGCCTCACGGCCCCGCACGGTGACCGGTGGCAGCAGCGAGCGGACGGGCCCGGTGGGGGAGTGGACGTCCCGCCACCGATCGCGGGCCGCCAGCTGTGGATGGTCGGCGAACTCCGCCATGGTTCGCAACCGCGCGTTCGCTATGCCCACGTCGTCGAGGCGCGTGGTCACCTGCTCGGCCGTCAGCTGCGCCAGGGCCGCCTCGAGCAGCATGGTCAGCTCGGCGTCGTTGCGGACGCGTAGCGAGTTGCGGAGAAACCGAGGGTCGGTGGCAAGGTCCGGCTCGCCCAGGACGTCGCGGCACAGTGCCGCCCACTCGCGTTCGTTCTGCACACCCATGAACACCGTCGCGCCGTCCCCCGTGCGGTACGGACCGTAGGGGGCAATGGAGGCGTGCCGGGCGCCGCTTCGTGGGAGAGGCGTGCCCCCGTAGCGGGTGTAGAGGTAGGGCTGGGTCATCCACTCGCCCAGTGCGTCGAGCATGGCCACCTCGAAGCTCGTTCCCTGGCCGGTGCGCTCGCGTTCGTACAGCGCGGTCAGTACGCCGGTGAAGGCGTACATGCCCGCCGAGATGTCGGCTATGGAGATCCCCGCCTTGACCGGCGATTCGGGGGTGCCGGTCACCGACAGGAAACCACCCTCGCACTGGATCAGAAGGTCATAAGCCTTCTTCGCCCGGTAAGGGCCCTCGGCCCCATAACCGGAGATGGAGCAGGTGATCAGCCGCGGGTGGCGCCGTCGGAGCGTCTCTTCGTCCAGGCCGAGGCGGTTGACGGCGCCCGGCAGGAGATTCTGGAGGAAGACGTCGGCGCTCGCCAGCATCCGGTCGAGAACGGCCCGGTCGTCCTTGTTCTTGATGTCGAGCGTGACGCTCTCCTTGCCCCGGTTGAGCCACACGAAGTGGCTCGACAGCCCGTGGACCCTCTCGTCGTAGCCTCGCGCGAAGTCGCCGACGCCCGGACGCTCGACCTTGAGCACTCGTGCGCCGAGATCCGCCAGCTGGCGGGTGGCGAACGGGGCGGCCACCGCCTGCTCCAGGGCGACGACGGTGATTCCTTCGAGTGGCAGCATCGGCGGTTCCTCAGGTGGCGGTGTCGCGCGCGGGGGCCCCAGCGCGCGCCTCATTTCTTTCGAGCAGGTGGCGGGCACGGGCGATCACGGGCGCATCGACCATCTGACCGTTCACGCGTCCGACGCTGCCGCCCGCGGAGGCGGCGAGCACCTGGCGGGCGTGCTCGAGCTGCTCGTCGGTGGGGGCGAGGCCTGCGTGGACGGCGCTCACTTGACGAGGGTGGATGCAGAGTTTTCCGCCGAACCCCAGCGCGGCCGCTGCCCGGGCCGCCGCAGCCACGACCGGCAGGTCGTCCAGTTCCGTTGTGACGCCGTCCACCGGGGCGGGCAACCCAGCGACCCGGGATGCCAGTACCAGCGCGGACCGTGCGAAGAGCAACGGCAGGGGAGCGTCCTCCGCGCTCAGGTCCAGCGCGAAGTCGATGGAACCGAACGACAGCCGCGCGACCCCCCGCGCAGTCGCCACGTCATTGACACGGTGGAGGCCGAGCGCCGTTTCTATCAGCGCGACGACCGCTGTCCCCGGCCCTAGAGCGTCGCTCAGCCGGACGAGCGCGTCGGGATCTTCGGCCTTCGGCATCATGACGGCGAGCAGGCCAGGCAACCCCGCCACGGCGGCGACGTCGTCGTCGTGGAACGGCGTGCCGTGCGCATTGATCCGGACGCAGGCGGTGCCACCCCGGGACAGCCAGCTGGCGACTTCGGAGCGGGCCGCCACCTTGGCGCCCGGGGCCACCGCGTCCTCGAGGTCGCAGATCACGACGTCGGCGCCGCTGCCGGCCGCCTTCTCGAAACGGTCGCCGCGGTCCCCGGGCACGAACAGCCAGGAGCGCGCGCTGCCGAGGTCGACGGTCACGTCAGGGAGCCACGGTGCCGCGGTCCACCAGCTGGCGCGCGATGACGTTGCGCTGGATCTCGTTGGTGCCCTCGCCGACGATCATCAGCGGGGCGTCCCGGAAGTAGCGCTCGACATCGAACTCGGTCGAGTAGCCGTAGCCGCCATGGATCCGGATGGCGTCCAGCGCGATCTGCATCGCGACCTCCGACGCGAACAGCTTCGCCATCCCCGCCTCCATGTCCGACCGCTCGCCGGCCTCGAAGCGCCGGGAGGCGTGCAGGACCAGCTGGCGGGCGGCGACCAGCTTGGTGGCCATGTCGGCCAGGTAGTTGCCGATGGACTGGTGCTGCCAGATCGGCTTGCCGAAGCTTTCCCGCTCCTGCGCGTAGCGCAACGAGTCCTCGAGGGCCGCGCGCCCGACGCCGAGGGCGCGGGAGGCCACCTGGATCCGGCCGATCTCCAGTCCACGCATCATCTGGGCGAAGCCCCGGCCCTCGTGCTCGCCCAGCAGGGCAGTGGCAGGCACCCGGAAGTCCTCGAAGGAGAGCTCGCAGCTCTCCACGCCCTTGTAACCCAGCTTGGGCAGGTCGCGGGACACCGAGAAGCCCGGACCCGGCTCGACCAGCAGGATGCTGATGCCGCGGTGCGCAGGGGTGGCCGCCGGATCCGTCTTGCAGAGCAGCGCCACCAGGCCGGCCCGACGGGCGTTGGTGATCCAGGTCTTCGACCCGTTGACCACGTACTCGTCACCCTTCTGGACGGCGGTGGTGCGCATGGCCTGCAGGTCGGATCCGCCGCCGGGCTCGGTCAGCGCCATCGTCGCCCGGAGTTCGCCGGTCGCCATCCTGGGAAGGTAGGTGTCCTTCTGCTCCTGGGTTCCGTAGTCGAGGAGGAGCTTGGACACGACGGTGTGCCCGCCCATGGCTCCGGCGAGACTCATCCAACCGCGGGCGAGCTCCTCGGTGACGAGCGCGTAGCAGGGCGCGCTCACCCGCGCCTCGCCCCACGGCTCCGGGATCGCCAGCCCGAAGATGCCCAGCTGCTTCATCTGCTCGATGAGCGCTTCCGGGTAGGTGTTCGCGTGCTCCAGTTGCTGAACCACCGGTCGCACGGAGCGGTCGACGAAGTCGCGCACCGTCTCCACGATCGTCTGCTCTTCCTCGGTCAGCCCTTCCACGGGGCTCCTCTCAGGGTCGGAACGTGTGGGAGTGGGTCAGAGGTGGTCGCGGAGGATCTGCGCGGCTCGGGCCCAGGTGATCGTGCGGGGGTCGAGATCGGTCCCGGCCAGGCAGTCGCTGACCTTGCGCAGAAGCTCGGCGTCCGTGGGAGGGCGATCTGGGGATCCGGGCGGGAACTGCTCCCGGGCGTGGAAGACATCTCCTCCCACGTGGACGTCTGCCTCGAACTCGCCGGCCAGCAGCCAGTCGCCACCGTCCCCCAGACGCACCTCGACGAGCTCGACCAGGCGACGCGCCTCGGTCCGCCGGACGGCCTCGTCGGTGAAGCTCCAGAAGCCCGCGTAGTCGTCGAGGAGGGCGGTGGCCGCGGCGTACTCGAGGCTGAACTTCGCCTGCAGGCCGGTGTCCGGGCGGTGATGGATCAGCGGCGTCACGGTGCTCTTGGGCGTCCGCACCACGATCCGCTCCACCTCGGCGGGGTTCACCCGCTGCTCGTGGGCAAGTGCTGACAGGGCGCTGATCGGGCGCTGCAGTGCATAGCAGCTCGGGAACACCTTGACGGCCAGCCCGCCGGGGACCGCCGGACCGGCGAGATCGAGCGCCGAGGGGTCGCCACCGACGAGCTCGAACCAACTGTCGAGAGCACTGGCATCGGCCGTAGCTCCGGCAGCCGCCAGGCGTGCGGCGCGAACCCCCGCATCTGCGGCGAAGCCGACCTGCAGGGACTTGGCGTCGGTCCCGAAGGACCGCTGCACGCCTCCGGCCGCGGGTACCGCCAAGGCCATCGCCGTGGCCAGCCGTTCCGCATCCAGACCGAGGGCCAGGCCCGCGCCGACGGCGGCCGCGGGGGCGCCGGCAGTAGTCGTGGCGTGCCAGCCGGCGGTGTAGTGCGGCCAGCCGAGGGCGGTGCCCAGGCGCGCCATCACTCCGGCTGCGGCCAGGTACGCGTGCGCACCGCCACCGGTGGCGAGGACGGCGGGCAGACAGACGACGCTGATATGCGTGGTCGACCGCATGTGCAGATCGTCGAAGTCGAGCACGTGCGCGGCCGTGGCCCACCGAGCCGCTTCGGACAGCCCGAGGGCGTGCCCGACGACGGGTTCCGCGCGCGCCGCGACGGCGACGGCCACGGTGTCGAGCAACGACCGGTCGGCGAGCTCGAGGTCCAGAGGGTCCGGGGCGAGCTCTGCGGCCCAGGTGGCGAGTTCGGTGGCGAGAGAGGGCACGGTGGGGACTCCCCGGGGCAGGAGGGCGCCAAGTGTGACGGTCCGTAAATGTACGGCCATTTAGCCACCCTCGGGCACGTGGGGTCAACCCCTCCTTTCGAAGCCCGGAGGGGGCGCTGGGTGGCGGCGAGGTCGTTACCGGTCGGAGCGGCCGGTCAGCCCGGGCGGCGGCGCAGTCGGACGCGGTAGCTGTAGCGGTCCGGGTGGAAGTGGCTGATCGCGAGCTCCACCGGCTGCCCCGAGGAGTCGAAGTACATGCGGTCGATCCGGAGCACCGGGGTGCCCGGATCGAGCTGCAGCGACTCAGCGACGTCGGCCGGCACCGAGGCGACAGTGATGCTCTGCTCGGCGTCCTGGATGGGCAGCTCGAGCACCGGGTCCAGTTGGCCGATCAGGGTCATCCGGCTCGTGGTCCCGGGTGTGGAGAGTTCCGCGACGTCGCCCAGGCGAGTGCGCACCCAGGGAGGCAGATGCGCCGTGGTGTGGGAGAAGGCCTCGCCCTGATGGATGCGGAGGAACGACACGGTGGCGACGCGGTCGTCCGGCAGGCGCAATCGGCCCGCTGCCGGCGGATCCACCGTGGTGGACAGGGGAGTGAGCACCTGGAGGTCACTGTCCGCCGAGAGGGCCATGAGGTCCTCGACGGAGCCGAACTGTCGTAGGTACCGCCCCGACGACGGGGTCACGAACGTGCCCCGGCCGGGCACCCGGAACACCAGGTTCTCCGCCACCAGGTCCTGGAACGCGCGGCGCACGGTCTGCCGGCTGACGTCGTAGTCGCGCGCGAGTTCCGCCTCGGTGGGAAGGGGGGTGTCCTCAGCGAAACGCTGCTCACGGATCTGCGCCCTGAGGTCGCTCTCGAGGCGCCGGAACGCCGGCTCCGGTCGCTGCTCAGTCTCCACGCCGCCTGGCCTCCCTCGCCGATCGCGGCCCGGATCGGTCCACGGGGCGCGTGTCCCGCGGACCCGCGCGACCGTGGCCCCTCGCCCGCAAGTGTAGGTGCGTCGACGCCGTGGTCCGACAGGGAGTCACGGGAACGGCCGGTGCGGCGCACGTGGGGTCGCGCCGGGCGTCATGTGAGCAGCGTCGCAAAAAGTCCTTGACCGCACGGCAGCGGATCGGTATCAATGGCCGGACATATCCGGGCAAAGGGTTGGGCTCAGGCGCCGCATGGTGCTGGTCGGATCCCTGGTCCGGGTCGTCCAGCCGCTGGGCGGTCAGAGGACCTGTTCATTCCGGCACCGAACGTTCGGCCAGACGCACGACCCTCGTCACGCCGCCCGGCGCGACGACTGCCCCGAGAAACGGAACCGACATGGATTCCTCGACCCAGGCCCTGTCCGAGGTCCCGCGCATCACCGAACGGGACGTACGCACCGCGACGTGGATCTGCTTCTTCGCGTGGACGTTCGCCGTCTACGACTTCGTGCTCTTCGGGAACCTTCTGCCGCAGCTGGCCAAGGACCTGGGCTGGGCGGCGTCGACGTCCACGGCCGTCAACACCTGGGTCACCGTCGGGACGGCGCTGGTCGCCTTCGCCGTCGGCCCGCTCGCTGACAAGGCGGGGCGGCGGAAGGGCATCATCATCGCGGTCGTCGGCGCCGCAACGGCGTCGTTGCTCACCGCCATTGCCGGGTGGGTCATCGGGGCCATCGCGGGGATCGGCGTCGTACTGCTCGTGCTCGTCCGGTCGATCGCCGGTCTTGGCTACGCCGAGCAGGCCATCAATGCCACGTACCTCAACGAGCTCTTCGCGAACGCCTACTCCGACGACCCGGCCAAGATCCGTCGGCGCGGTTTCATCTACTCGCTGGTGCAATCGGGCTGGCCGGTCGGTTCCGTGCTCGCCGCGTTGTCGATCTACCTGCTGTTCCCGATCGGCGGCTGGTCGCTCTGCTTCATCGTCGCCGTCTTCCCCGCCTTCTTCATGCTGTGGGCGGCCCGTTACCTGAAGGAGAGCCCGCAGTTCGCCATCCGCCACCGCGCCGAGGCGCTGCTGGCCGACGGGCGGACCCAGGAGGCCCACGAGCTCGCCGACAAGGCGGGCATCGACCTGACCGACCGCTCGGCGCCGGTGACGTCGGCGTTCAAGGGAGAGTCGCGCCGCTCCACACTCGTCATCGGCTTCGCCTTCCTGCTCAGCTGGCTCGGCGTCCTGGCCTTCGCAATCCTCGGCACGTCGCTGCTGACCGCGCCGGACGGCAAGGGCATCACGTTCGACAACGCGCTGCTCGTCCTGATCATCTCCAACGCCACGGCGTTCCTCGGCTACCTGTTCCACGGCTGGCTCGGCGACCGGATCGGCCGGCGCAACGCGATCGCGATCGGCTGGATCTGCTCGGGGCTGTCCTTCGGCGGAATGCTCCTCGCGCCGAACGGTAGCTACGGCCTGATCATTGCTCTGTACAGCGCGGGGCTGTTCTTCCTGATCGGCCCCTATGCCGCGCTGCTGTTCTTCAACGGCGAGAGCTTCCCGGTCCACACCCGGGCGACCGGTGGCGCGATCATCAACGCGGCCGGCCAGATCGGCGCGGTCCTCGGCGGCCTGCTCATCACGCTCGGCCTGGGACACGGCATGACCTGGAGCTCGGCCGCCTTCTGGTTCGGCGTGATTCCCATCTTCGCCTCGGGCGTGATCATCCTCGGCGCCCGCAACGTCCACCCGCAGCACGTCCGGCACGACTGAGGCAACCCACCGCGCCGGGGTCCTCGTGGACGCCGGCGCGGTGGCACCCCATCGGGACGCGGACGAGGAGGACGGCATGGGTGGAGCGGGAGCAGGCCCTCGCCTGCACGGTCAGGTGGCGCTGGTCGTCGGTGGTGCGGGGGGCATCGGCGCGGCGATCGCCGGAGCATTCCAGGCCGAAGGAGCCACGGTGGTCGTCGCCGACCGCGACGGCGCCGCGGCACAGGGGGCGGCCGAGGAGTTCGACCTCGCCGGCGCGGTCGCCATGGACATCACCGACCGGCAGTCGGTCGACGCCGCGGTGCGGGAGGTCCTGGACACGCACGGAGCGATCGACGTTCTGGTCAACTCGGCAGGGATCCTGACCGAGAGCCCGCTGATCGAGATGACACCGGAGACCTGGCAGGAGACGATCGACGTCGACCTGACCGGCACCTTCCTCGTCTGCCGCGCCGTCGTGCCGCACATGGTGGCCCGCGGCTCCGGCCGGGTGATCAACATCGCCTCGCAGCTCGGCATCAAGGGGGGCCGTGGCCTGACCCACTACAGCGCCGCCAAGGCCGGGGTCATCGGCCTGACGAAGGCGCTGGCGCTCGAAGTCTCCGAGCACGGCGTCCTCGTCAACGCCATCGCGCCGGGCCCCATCGACACGGCGATGGTCGCCGGCATCACCGAGGACTGGAAGAAGGCCAAGCAGGCGGAGCTGCCGCTGGGGCGCTTCGGCATCCCGGCCGAGGTGGCGCCGACCGCGGTGCTGCTCGCGGGCTCGCCCAGCGGTGATCTGTACGTGGGGCAGACCCTCGGGCCCAACTCCGGGGACGTCATGCCATGACGGACGCGGGCGCCGTGGACGAGCACACACGGGGCGTCTACCGGGACGCCGGATTCACCGGCAGCTTCGCGCTCGGTGAGCGCCCTGCGGTCCTCGTCGTCGACTTCAGCCGCGGCTTCACCGATCCCGCGTGCCCGCTGGGGTTCGACGCCACGCCGGAGGTGGAACGCACCCGCGCCGTGCTCGACGCGGCCCGGTCGTGCGGCGCCGTCGTCGTCTTCACGACGATCGCCTACGACGAAGGGAGCCGGCTCGCCTCCACCTGGCTGCGCAAGGTGCCCTCGCTCGGATCGCTCGTCCCCGGCTCGCCGTGGGTGGACATCGACGAGCGACTCGGCCGGACCGAAAGCGAGCCGGTCGTCGCCAAGGGCGGCGCCTCCGCGTTCTTCGGGACGCCGGTGCACGCGCTGCTCGTGGGGCATCGCGTCGACACGGTGTTCGTTCTGGGCGCGACGACGTCCGGCTGCGTGCGCGCCTCCGTGGTGGACGCCGTCCAGCACGGGTTTCCGACCTTCGTCGTCCAGGACTGCTGCGCCGACCGCTCCCTGGGGCCGCACGAGGCCAACCTGTTCGACATGACGGCGAAGTACGCCGACGGCTGCACCTCCGGGGAGGTGGTGCGCTACCTGAACGGACTGTCGAGCACAGAGGCCGGCTGATCGGCAATGCGAGATCTACCCGGACCGAAGCGGGACCACCGCCGCGGTCGACCACTAGAAGGAGAAGGACGTGCCCAAGGACATCAAGTGCGTTTTCGGCGTCGACATCGATGCGGTTGGGGGATGGCTCGGTTCCTACGGCGGCGAGGACTCCCCGTCGGACATCCAGCGAGGCATGTACTCGGGGGAGGTGGGCACCCCTCGCCTGCTGCGCATGTTCAAGAAGTACGACGTGCCGGCCACGTGGTTCATCCCGGGCCACTCGATCGAGACCTTCCCCAACTCGGTCAAGATGATCGTCGACCAGGGCCACGAGATCGGCGCCCACGGCTACTCGCACGAGAACCCGATCGCGATGACGCCCAAGCAGGAGGAGGACGTCCTCTCCCACTGCGTCGAGCTGATCGAGAAGGTCAGCGGCAAGGCGCCGCGCGGTTACGTGCCCCCGTGGTGGGAGATGTCGAACATCACCGCCTCGCTGCTGCAGAAGTACGGCTTCACCTACGACCACGGCCAGGGGCTCCACGACTTCGTGCCGTTCTACGCCCGGGTGGGTGACTCCTGGACGAAGATCGACTACTCCAAGGAGGCCAGTGAGTGGATGAAGCCGCTCCAGCGGGGCGAGGTCATCGACGTGGTCGAGATCGGCGCGAACTGGTACATGGACGACCTGCCGCCGATGATGTTCATCAAGAAGTCGCCCAACAGCGCGGGCTGGGTGAATCCCCGCGACGTCGAGGCGTGGTGGCGAGACCAGTTCGACTGGGTCTACCGGGAGCAGGACTACGGGGTCTACGCGTTCACCATCCACCCGGACGTGGCGGGTCGCCCGCAGGTGCTGCTCATGCTCGAGCGGATGATCGAGTACATCAACGGCCACGAGGGTGTCAGCTGGGTCACGATGGAGGACGCCGCGGACGACTTCCGTCAGCGCTACGCCTTCCCGGGTCCCGACGGTAGCCCCTTCATGCCGGGCACCGTCTGACCCGCTAGCCGCTGAATCCCTGGTCCGGGGCGGCGAGCGACCCGCCGCCCCGGACCATCCCAGCCGCCGGCCCCCGACCTCGTCAGGACTGCTCATGTGTGCGATCTGCTACGAACTGGCTCCCGAAGACCATTGGTCGGATGCCGTCTCAGCCGACGCGGGCGCTTCCGGCGCGACGGTGCGCGCCCGGGCGCGGCGCGCCCGGATCCTCACGGCGGTACTCGCCCCGTACGGCCTCACCGTCTCCGACCCTGGGTCGGGCCGGCACCTCACCATCGCCGATCGTAAGGGGGCGGCCGAGGTCGTCGCGGGCCTGCCGGCGGTCTGGGAGGCCGCGAACCGGCTGTCGCCCCGGCCCGTTGACGTGCTCGACCCTCGGCTGCTCGATGCCCTGGACGACGCGGAGAGGCGATGAGCCTGCTCTCGCCGACCGAGGCCGTGCCGCATGCGGGCACGGCGAGCGGACGGCGCACGGTGACCCTGCTCAGCGGCTTCCTCGGCTCGGGCAAGACGACCCTTCTGCGGGCACGGTTGAGCGAGGGGCGGACGGTTGCGCCGGCGGTGATCCTCAACGACTTCGGTGCCACGCTGGTCGATGACGTGCTGCTGGGCACGGAGGAGCGCCCGCCGGTGGTCGTCTCCGGCGGCTGTGCGTGCTGTACGCGACGTGACGAGTTGGCCCGGGCGCTCGCGAATCTGCTCGACGACGAGCAGCAGGGCCGGCGGCCGCGCAGCGACTCCGTGGTCATCGAGACGAGCGGGTTGTCCGACCCGGGGCCGATCGCCTTCACCATCGCCCAGGACCCGGTGCTCAAGCACCATTACGCCCTCGCCCGCATCTGCGTCACCGTCGATGCAGTGACCGGCGCGGAGGCGTTGCGGCGGTATGAGGTGGCGATGCGCCAGCTGCTTGCCGCCGACGACGTCCTCGTGACGAAGGCGGACCTCGTTCCGCCGGCAGAAGTGGAGCAACTCGTCCGTTGGGTGCAACGGCTCAACCCGTCCGCCTCCGTCGCGGTCACGGCGAACGGGACGGTGCTGCACGAGGAGCCGCCGGCGTCGTCCAGCGCCGCTCGACCGGTCTCGGAGCTGGGCGACGAGACGCACACGAGCGCTGTCGAGACACTCGAGCTGTCCACCGATCGGCCTCTGGACTGGCAGGCCCTGGCCGTCTGGCTCAGCCTTTTGCTGCACCGGCACGGCCCGGACGTGCTCCGCGTCAAGGGCGTCCTCCAGGTCCACGGGGTGGGTCCGGTGGCCGTCCATGGCGTGCAACACGTCGTCCACCGGCCCGAGCACCTCACCGGGCCGGTCCCCCCGGGCAGCCGACTGGTCATCATCATGCGAGGGCTTGACCCCGCCCTCCTGGAGCGCTCGTTCCGCGCGTTTCTGGGCATCGACTGACTCCCGGGAACGACGACCTGGCTACGACCCGAATGGATGTCACAGTGAACGAACAGGCCCAGTTGCCCGAAGTGGCGGTCTTCTCCCTGGGGGGGACCATCGCCTCGACGAACACCGGGGAGGCCGCCCCCAGCGGCGGGGTGACGCCCCGGCTGGGTGCACGGGAACTGGTGGACGCCGTCCCCCAGTTGAGCGAGGTCGCGCGAGTGCAGACGGTCGCGTTCAGGCAGGTCGCGTCGGGCGACCTCACGTTCGCCGATCTCGTGGCGCTCGCGGAGGAGATCGACGCAACGTTCGACTCCGGTGTCGCGGGCGTCGTCGTCACGCAGGGCACGGACACGATCGAAGAGACGTCGTTCGCGCTGGATCTGCTCGTCCGCGGCCCGCGGCCCGTCGTCGTCACCGGAGCCATGCGCAATCCGACCCTGGCCGGTCCTGACGGGCCGGCCAACCTGCTCGCGGCAGTCCAGGTTGCGGCCGCACCGCAGGCGGCCGGGATGGGCGCGCTCGTCGCGTTCAACGACGAGATTCACGCGGCCCGCTTCGTTCGCAAGACCCACACGTCGAGTCCGGCAACGTTCCGGTCGGAGACGGCCGGAACCATCGGCTGGGTGGTCGAGGGCCGCGTGCGGATTGCGTTCCAGGTCACGCCGTTGCCCTTCCGGGCATCCGGCGTGCGCGGAGAGAATGTGCCGCCCGTTGCACTGCTCGGCAGCGCGTTGGGCGACGACGCGCGCTTGATCGAACAGGTCCGGGCCGTGGGCTATGAGGGCCTGGTGCTCCAGGGGTTCGGTGGCGGCCACGTCCCGGCGCACGTCGTCCCCGCGCTGGAGAAGCTCGCCACGGAGATCCCGGTGGTCCTGGCGTCGCGCACCGGCGCGGGAGAGGCGCTCACAGGCACCTATGGCTTTCCCGGGTCCGAGCGGGATCTGCTCTCCCGGGGGCTCATCCCCGGAGGATTCCTCAGCGGACCGAAGGCGCGAGTCCTGCTCAGCCTCGCTCTGGCGGACGGCGGCCCGGACGCCGCGCGCGCCGCGTTCGATCAGGTCAGCGCGGTCGGCTGACCGAGACTCTGCGGCTCAAGCCGGCGGTGACTGACGCGGGTTGCTCAGGTCAGCTCAACGCGACGGTCAGCGGGCGGTGTGCTGGTGGAGGTCCTGGTCGAGGTCGTTGCCGGCCGCGAGCCGGGCGAGCAGATCGCGCAGCTGCGCCGTCTGCGCCTCGGTGAGCGGGGCCAGGAGTTCGGCCTCGTGCTCCTCGGCGATCGCCCCGAGCTGGCCCAGCGTTCGTGCGCCCTCCGTGGTGAGGTGGAGCTCGTAGCTCCTGCGGTCGCTGCTGCTCCGGGAGCGCGCCACGAGGCCACGCTCCTCGAGTGAGTCGATGAGCGCGACGACGCGACTGGGCACCGCTCCCAGCCGGTCGGCCAGGACGCGCTGGTTCAACCCGGGCCGTCGGCCGAGCAAGCGCAGCACACCGGCCTCAGCCGGAGTGAGGCCGAGTTCCCCGGTCCGCTCCGCGAAGCGGGCGGACGCCAGCGCGCCCAGCTGCGACAGCAGGAAGGACGTCCGTGCCGGGCGGTGCTTGGGCTGCGCATCCACACGCGGAGAATACACCATTGACAGAACGGTTCTGGTCGTGAACGGTTCATGGCAGGAACGTTCTGGACGGAAGGGCCGACATCATGACCGGAACATCGATCCCACAGGTCGGCCCCGGGCGGGTGCGTGCCGGTACCCCGGGTGCGAGTCCGGCCGGTGCGCGCGGCCCGCACCCGGGGCTCCTCGCGGCAGTGAGCCTGGCCCTCGTCCTGACCGCCCTCATCACGGTCACGGTCGGCGCAGGGCGGCCCTTCATCTCCCCGTTCGCCGCTTCCGCTGACGTCGCCGCCTTCTTCCACGACCACCCCACCGCGGTGCGCCTGAGTGCGATGCTCCAGTTGGGCTCCGCGGTGCCGCTGGGGATCTGCGCAGCCACCGTCTACGCCCGCCAGTTGCGGCTCGGAGTGCGGGTACCCGGCCCGGTGATCGGGTTGTTCGGCGGCGCCACCGCAGCCATCCTGCTGATCGGCTCGGCGTGCGTGACATGGGTACTGAGCCGACCGGAGGTCACCACCGACACGACACTCACCCAGGCCTTCGCCTACCTGGCCTTCGTCACCGGGGGAGTCGGCTACGTCGTCGGGCTGGGCCTGTTCGTCGCCGGCCTGGCCGTGCCCACGCTCATCCTGGGGCTGCTGCCCCGCTGGCTCGCCTGGATCGGGCTGCTCGTCGCCGCGCTGTCCGAACTGAGCTTCCTCTCCATGACGGTGGAACCCCTCCAGCTCCTCCTGCCCATCGGCCGCTTCGGGGGCCTGGCCTGGCTCATCGCAGCGGGCTTCCTGCTGCCCCGCAGCCGTGCCGCGGCCAACCGCGTCGCGGTCGGCGGCACCACGGAGGCCGGTGCCGAGGCCTGATGATGAACGATCCTTCTGCACTTCCCGGCAGGGTCGTGCTCGTGACCGGTGCGAGCCGGGGCATCGGCGCAGCTGTTGCCGCAGGCTTCGCCGCGACCGGCGCGCAGGTCGTACTCGCCGCACGGGACGGCGCCGCCCTCGGCCGCCAGGTCGACGCCATCGCCTCCGCCGGTGGGCAGGCCGTGGCACTCCCCACCGACGTCACCGGAGAGGAATCCGTCGCGGCGCTGCTGGACGAAATCCGGGAACGCTTCGGCCGCCTTGACGCCGCCGTGAACAACGCGGGCGGCGGGGGCCGTCCCCCGACCCCGCTGGCGGACTGGCCGACGGAGGACTTCGACAGCTCCCTCGCGGTCAACCTGCGCGGCACCTTCCTCTGCATGAAGCACGAGCTCCGGCTCATGCTCGCGCCCTCGGCCGGCGGGGCGGACAGGGCGGCGGCGATCGTGAACATGTCTTCCACCGCCGGCGAGCACGGTGTGGCAGGCCTGGCCGGCTACACCGCCGGCAAGTACGGCGTCGGCGGACTCACCCGGGTGGCCGCCCTCGACTACGCCGCACACGGAATCCGCATCAATGCCATCGCCCCGGGCCCGGTTCTCACCGACCAACTGGCCGCGGCCGCCTCAGCAGTGCAGCGGCGTGTCGCCGCGGCCGTACCCCTGGGCCGGATCGGCACCGTAGAGGACATCACCGCCGCTGCGCTGTGGCTGTGCTCCGAAGCGTCCTCGTTCGTCACCGGCACCGTCCTGACCGTCGACGGGGGCCAACTCGCCGGCGTGCCGCCCTTCGCCGTCCACCGCGACTCGGGCGAACCAAGGAGTCAACTGGACCCGGGGCCGTCCTGAAGGGTGCTCCCGGTCCGCAGGGCGTGAAGCCGGGGTACGCCGATGATCCCGCAGGGGTCCGGTCGATCCCGCATACCGCTCCCGGCGTAGTACCGGTTGGCCGCGGTGCCGGCCACCTCGATCTGGAGGTAGTTCTCCCCGGCAACCGCGTCCTCCGCGGGGATCCGGAAGTTGTACGGGGCCCAGCCGCGGCGGCCGATGAGGCGGCCGTTGATGAAGAGCTCCGCACCACCCACGACGTCGGGCAGGTCGAGGAGGAGAGGGCCGGGGGAGTCGAGAACGATCGTGCGGGCGTAGGTGACGACGCCCGAGAAGGCGGGGAGCCCCTGTTCCTCGAGACCGCGGGCCAGGTCGACGTCGCGCAGCACGAGGTCGTCGTCGTTTCCCGAGCCGTCGCCGTGCGCGACGCGGACGGTCCAGCCGCCTGGGAGCGCCTGCCCGGTCCCCGGCTCGACGTCGTCCCGCCTCTGGTCATCGGTGCCCGCGACATCCCCGGGGTCGACCTGCTCGATCAGCAGAAGTTCCGCGGGAGCCAGGCTCAGGCTGCTCCGGCCCGAGCCCGACCGCACCACCGACCGGACCTCGCCCGAGGCTCCGTCCCATGCGACGACCACGTCGCCGTCCTCCAGGTCGAGCACCAGTCGCCCGGGTGCCGGCCCGTCGTTGAAGGCGGCGAGCCGCCTGTGCCCGTCCGGCCCGGTGCCGGCGACGAGGGCGATCGAGGGGTCCGCCTGCGCCGCCAGCGAGTGGCCGCGAAATCGTTCGACCGCGTCGGCCGTGGCCGGTGCCTGCTCGTGCAGGGTGATGCGGCGCCCGCTGCGGGTCACCAGGTCCGCCCAGTCCTCGACGGCGGTCTGTGACCCGTGTTGGTAGGCGCTCGGGGTGGCACCGGAGACCAGGACCTCGCCACCGCGGTCGAGCAGGTCCCCGAGCGTCTCCAGGGTGTCGCGGGACCTCAGCGTGGTGACACCGGGGAGTACCACGGCGTCGTAGGACGGACGGTCGGGCGGGGAGCCGAGCATCGCCTCGTCGACGATGTCGAAGGGGACGTTGGCCTCGGTGAGGGTCTGCGCCCAGCGGCCGAACTCCCGCGCGTGCGGGCCGTTCTGGGTGTCGGCCCAGATCGTGCGGGTCGGGTAGAGCAGCGCAACCCTGCGGTCCTGTTCGAGGTCGTCGAGGAACCGCGAGAGCCGGGCGGTCTCGAGCGCGATGCCGACGTGGTGCCGGGCGAACCAGGGCTCGAAGTTGAAGCCCGGTGGGAAGTCGAACCGCGGGTTGGCGAACATCGCGGTGTCGCCGTCGTGCCCGTCCGTCAGGTAGAAGCCGTGCAGGATCTGCTGCCGCATGCCCGACAGATGGTGGCGGATGGTCTGGCTCCGCAGCTCGCCCGGGGTCAGACCCCAGTGCCCGGTGTAGTTGCCGGTCCCGGGGACGGCGTCGGCGTAGTACTGCTCGAGCATGACGCCGCGGCGGCCGTTCGCCCGTGCCACCGCGTCGGCGAGCTTGGCCGCCAGCTGCGGCGTCGCATCCTGGGCGTCGCAGGCCGTCAGGTCGCGATAGGCATCGACGGCGAAGAAGTCGAGCCCGAAGTTGACCCGCAGGTCCCACTCCCGGAACGCCGCGTCCAGCGCCCACCCGCCGACGTGCGGCAGGACCTCGTGTCCGCTCAGGGCCAGACCGTGCCGGTGCGTCCAGGCCCGAACCGTGCCGAGGAAGGCCTCGCGAGCCCAGGTCCCGTAGTCGTCGTAGAAGTCGCAGCGCATGGCGCGGGTCTCGCTCGAGGTGCCGTGCAGCAGGTGCAGCAGCACCCGGCCCAGCCGTTGGCCCCAGCGGTCGCGGAGGTGCTCCAGGAACGGGGCGCTGACGGGCATCGCGTGCGCGAGCTGCCCCTGGTGCTGGGCCCACGAGAAGAAGTTCGGGTGCGGCTGGTCGAAGAAGAGGTACTGGACCGTCGTGCCGATGTGCTCGCCGAGAGCGGCGGCGATCGGCTGGTAGCCGACATCGATGAACCGGCGTACTGCGGCGGGGTCCATGTGATTGATCAACCGGGAGCTCGCGCAGCGCCCGGAGACGAACACCGTCACGGTTCCGCTGGTGCCGGCGGGGACGTCCACCTCGATCGAGCACCCGTCCTCGGTGCCGGTCACGCGGCAGCGGTCGGTCACATCGACGACGTCGGCGGGTCCGTCCGGCCCCTCCGCCGCGACCACGCCCACGAGCACGGTCCACTCGGCCCACCGCGGGACGGACCCCTGGTAATGCCAGCGCATCCCGGCCTCGCCGAGGTCCGCTGTGGACGACGTGATGCCGTCCACCTCGAGCCGGAGGGTCCCGCCGCTGTCCGGGAGCTCGGCACTGGTCCAGAACAGATGGGCCTCGGCGAACTGCGGGTGCCCGTCCACCGCCCGGCCCGCGGCGTGCCCGCTCTGCCAGTTGTAGTCGTCGTAGATCCCCACGACCATGCCGTGCGCGGCCGCCTCGTCCACGGCCTGCCGGTAGGCGGCGAGGTAGTCGGCGCCCAGGTAGTCCTCCATCGGCAGGCTCATCCGCGCCTGCACCTGGAACGACATGATCCCCGCCTCGCGCATCTGCGCGAGCTGGCTCCGGATCTCCGCGGACGTCGGGATCCGGTGCCAGAACCAGTAGGCGCACGGGAGGTGCCAGGCGTCGGGCCCGGGGAGGGGCCCGACGCCTGGGACGCCGGGGTGTGCGCTCGCCGACGCGGACGTCGTACTCACGGCGGTGACGACCCCTTTCGGCAGGGCGGCCGCAGGACCGCGCCGGTGTGTCCCCGAAGGGACCGCGTCAGCAGCCCGACTTGTAGAGATAGGGCGCGGTCGCCGGGTCATCGACGTTGTCGGCGGTGATGACCTTGAGCGGAAGGGCCTTGTCCTGGTCCGACATCGGCTGGATGGGGCTGCCGGCCTTGTGATCCTTGATCGCCTGGAGAACGCTCTCGACGCTCTGCCGACCGATGTCGACGGCCGGCTGGGTCAGGAGAGCCGTGACGGTGCCGGCCCGGAGCGCGGCGACCTCACCAGGTGTCGCGTCGTAGGAGAACACCTTGATGGAGCCCTGCTTGCCGGCCTCCTTGACCGCCGCGGCCGCGCCCTCGCCCTCCGGACCGGTGACCGAGAAGATCGCCTGCAGGTCGGGGTGCGCCACGATCATCGCGCTCGTGGCTGCGGCGGCCTTGTTGCGGTCGACGTCGTCGTACTGCGGCGTGAGGATGGTGACCCCCGGTGGCACGAGCTTCTTCAGCGGCGTCCAGCGCTGCGTCGCCCAGTCCGCCCCCTGGATCGCACTGAGGATCCCGATCGAGCCGGTCGGCTTGAGCTGGTGGCTGATGTAGTCCATGAAGTCCTTGTCGTCCGAGCCGCCGTGGACGTACTGCAGCTCGGTCGCCGGCGTGATCGGCCCGTCCATCGCCACCACGGGCACGCCCTGCGACATCAGCGTCTTCACCTGGCTGGAGAA
>JAODNN010000035.1 GCA_025465355.1 Blastococcus sp.
ACCGGCACCGACGGCCAGTGGGCGCTGGCCTCTTGACCGGCACCACCCACCCGGACCACCGTGGATGACGGGCAGGGCGACCTCTCTGTCGCACCCTCGGGTGCTGACCTCACTGCAGCGAGACTGCAGCGAGGCGCCCTGCCCCCTTATTCAGCAGGCTCCTAGAGGTCCTCCGCATGCTCCTGGACGCCGAGCCAGAGGACCTCGTTGACGTCTCCGCGCTCCGCGGCATCGGCGCCGACGCGCTCGCCGGCGACAATCGCCCCTTTGAGCTGAAGACAGCAGGCCGCGAAATGCCCGACCACGTCACTCTCACGGCGAACGAGGCCGAACGGGCCGCGAAGACTCCAGGGTTCTGCCTCGTAGTCGTCGCCGGCCTCGAAGAAGGACAGGACACGAAGATCGTTGTGGTCGTTGACCCGCTCGACGCGCTTCCGCTCCACTTCAACGGCGACGTCACCGTCAGCGACCTCCGCTCGCGGCTTCGCGACATACCACCGGCGACTAACGCCGGCCCCGCCGGCTGAGCTCAGCTCGAGCTCAGAAGCCAATTGCTAGCGCGGCGAGTGGGGCGATCTTTGACGGGAGCTCGGGAACGGCACCCCGGGCAGCGCAACGCGACCGCTACCCGCGACGCTGGGGGGCTGCGTGCGGCGTTGAGCTGGGCAGACACGGGGAGGTCCCGGTCAGGACCTGGAGCGGGTGACGGGAATCGAACCCGCACAGTCAGCTTGGAAAGCTGCAACCACCAGGGTCCAGCAGTGACCCCGCTCAGCTGGCGAGGCGCGGTCAGGAAGGAGGGACCTCGGAAGGGTGGTGGCCTTGCCTCACCGGCTGTCGACTTCACCGCGGCAGCGGGGATGGCCCGTCCGCGACTTTGCGTCATGCCGCGCCGAGGGAAGCGCGTCGCCGGGAGACGGTGCGCCTTGTGGTGTTGAGTTGGGCGGCGATGTCGCGGATGGATGTGCCGCGGGCGGTCAGGCGGCGGATGACCTCGTGCTGTTCGTCCGCTGTGAGGTCGTCGTAGGTGATGCGGTCACCGGCGAGGGCGCGTTCCACGGCGATCTCGTCGATGTCGTTCAGCTGGCATCCGGCGGACGGGACGGGGGGCGTGGTGTCGGTGTCGATGTTGTCCCAGGCCAGCGGTGGCAGCCAGCCTTGTGCGGCGGCGTGGGCTCGGGCGGCGTCGGCGGCGACACGCTGCTCGCTGGTCGCCTCTGGCGGGGTGGCGCCAGACAGCTGCTCGTAGAGGCTCGCGACCTCGTGGGCGGTGTGGGCGGTGACCGATGCTCCGGTCATGCTGCGGAGCAGGCTGCTCGGGCGGCGGTCGAGCTGATCGGCCAGTAGCCGAGCCGGCCAGCCGACGGCGATGAGTGCTTGTAGACGACGGCGGGTGCCGGTGGCGTCGACGCGGCTGCCCGCTGCCCGGCGCGCGTCGTCAATGTCGATGCCCAGCACGCGGGCGGCCGTGCTCGGGCGGACGCCTTGCGTTGTCGGGGAGTCGCCCCGGTCGTCCTGGGCCAGTTGGCGGATGTGGCTGGTCGAGAGACCGGCGAGCTGCGCGATGCGTTCGACGCCGATACCGGCGGCCCGCAGACCGGCGATGTGCTCGCGCACGGGGCCTGCGTCGACGTAGGGGTGCCAGCGTCCGTAGGTCCGTTCTCGGGTCGCGGTGCGGCTGGCCGCGGTGTTGGCGGCGGTGCAGTCGGGGCATCGGCAGCGGTCCCTGACGTAGGCGGCGCGGGTGCCGTGCCGGTGACGGGCCTGCGGATGGCTGCACTCCCGCTTCACTCGTGCCTGAAGTCGCTGGGCTCGGCGACGGGCTTGCTTGAGGCCGCGCCGATGCTTGGCACAGGAGTGCCGCCGATGGTGCGCGTCGGCCAGGGGGGCGGTGGCGTAGTCGGCGGTGTAGCCGCAGACCGGGCAGGTGCGGCTGACCCTCATCGCCGCAGCTGCTGCCGAGAAGGACCCGGCCTGGGGGGCGCAGGTGGGGTGCGGCCGGGGACGCCGGCTCGGTGAAGTCGGTCCTCGATCCAGTCGGTGCGGACGGTGCCGCCATCGCCGACGTGCTCGTCGAAGGCCATCGCGGTGAAGGAGGCGGCGACTGCCGACCATTCGCCGTCGGACAGCGGCCGCTCCAGATGCGCCTCGACAGTCGGCCGGTCGACGTAGGCGACGCTCGCTTCGAGCAGATCGGCCAGATCGGTCAACAGCAGGTAGGTGTCCCCGCCGTAGGCGGCGACCAGTACCTGCAGAGCCCAGGGGCGCACGGTCTCCCGGATCGGCACGACGTCGTCGCCGTCGCAGGCAGCTCGGGGATCAGCAAAGTCGCCCGGATCGGTGCTGGGAGACGGGTCGGTGCGGCGTGCTCCCCGGTCCTGGTTCCACATCGGCGCTCCACCCCGTCCGGTCGTTGCTCTCAGCGGGAGAAGGCGCCAAATCGGGCTGTTTGGTGACAGGGCGGACGGAACTTTTTGACCTACGCCGGACGTCGTGCGCCCACGGCGTACTTGCGCTGAGGACGTCCCGGCCGTGAGGGCAACCGCGGATGTCAGTACCGGCCGACAGGCTGACCACGAACCCGTTGCGTCGAGGAGGTCCGTGGATGAAGCCGACCGGACACAGGCCGCCTCGCAACGTGCGTCCTCGATCCGCCCGGTTCCGGCTCGGTCGGGCGGTCGCCGCCGCGCCGGCCATGCTCGGCAGCCTGCTGCTGATGTTGGTGTCCGTCGCGCTCGGCCGGTGGTTGGGACTACTACTTCCGCTCGTGTGGGCGGCGGGTGCGGCCGTGCTGATGACCCGGGTCGGCGAACGGATGACCGTTCGCGCAGCGTGCGGGTTTCATCGGCCCCGCCCGGCGCAGGCGGCATCGCTGAAGCCGGCATGGTCGACGGCCCTGGCAGTGACCGGCACCGCTGCCGGTGACGTCGAGCTCTACGTCCAGACCGCTGCGACGCCGAACGCGTACGCCGCCGGCGGTCACAGCGTCGCGATCACCAGCCGGATCGTTGAGGACCACGCAAGCGGTCGGCTGCCAGAACGTCAGCTGGTGGCCGTGCTCGTGCACGAGCTGGGCCACCACGCCACGGGGGCGACTCGCCCGATGCTGCTCCTGACATGGCTCACGGCGCCGTGGCGCGCAACGGCAAGCGTGCTGGCCGGTCTGGCGAGCACGCTCGCCGGCCGCCACCCCCGCCAGGGACTGAGCATCGTCGTGCTCGCTGGACTGGCGGTGGCCGAGGTCCGCGCCCTGCAGCAGGGCCAGTGGATGGCCGGGGGAGTGCTGGTCGTCGTCGGACTCACGGCGGTGCTCGTCCCGTTGGCCAACGCCGCGATCAGCCGGCGGGCCGAGTACGCCGCCGACGGGTTCGCCGCCGACCACGGCCTCGCGATCGAGTTGGCCGCCGCGCTGCGCGTCCTCGACGCCGGGCATCGTGCGCCTCGCGGATGGTCGCGGGTGCTGTCATCGCACCCGACCTCCGAGCAGCGGATCAGGGCGCTGCAGACGGCAACGGTCGGGCCAGGGGAGGGCCGACGCAGGATGCGATCGCCATCCGGCCATCCACGTCGCAGGACCCGCAGCACCGCGGTTGAGACAGGCTCCCGAAGCGGAAGTTGAAGCAGTGAGCGCCCGGTCCCGAGCAGTTGCCTGACGCTCATCGAGCGCAGGGAGTCGTCGGCGTCGCCCGCCCGGATGCGGCGGACCATGCATCACTTACTCATCAAATACTGCCGTCCCTCACCGTCGCCAGCCGATGCAGCCAACGCAGGGGAGTGGCGTTGACCTGCATGTTCAGCGCGAGCCAACAGCAGCCAACGCTTCAAGATCAAATCGCAGGGTTAGTGGTTCGAGTCCAATCGGGGGAGCACCAGTAGGCCTCTGACCAGCGGAGACGCCGGCCGGGGGCTTTTCTCTGGGCATCTGCGCGAGCTGCTGGATGGCTTCGAGTGCGAGCGGTGCGTCGGGACCGGCTACCAGCCGGGCGTCGCGGCCGACCCCCGAGAGCGGGTCCGGTGCACGGCGGGCCCCTGGTCCTGGGTCACCTCGCACACCTTCCGCAAGACGGTCGCCACGCTGCTGGACGAGGCCGGGCTCTCGCCGCGCCAGGTGGCCGATCAGCTGGGCCACGCCAACCCCTCCATCACGCTCGGTGTCTACTTCGGGCGCCAGGTGGTCAGCACCGGGGTAGCACGCGTGCTCGACCGTCGTCAGTACCCCGTGGTGGCGTCGGCGGTGACCTTGGCCTTCCACCACCGCTCGCACTCCGTCTCCTCGTAGAGGACGCGGCGGCCGACCCGGGTGCCCTGCGGGCCGGTTCAGAGGTCGGGCGCAGTGCGGTGGCGAGTTCGTGGCGCCCGAGAGCGACGTAGTCGGGCGGATCCCTTCATCACGTGATTTCGATGGCACTCAGCGAATACGCAAGCGTGTCGCTGGCGGCCAGCCGCCATGAGTGCACCCACGCTCCACGCGTGGAACTCAGACAGCTGGAACACTTCCTCGCCGTCGTGGAGGAGGGCTCCTTCACTGCTGCCGCGGGGCGGCTCTACATGGTGCAGTCCAGCCTGTCCGCCTCGCTTCTCTCGCTCGAGCGCACGCTCGGCACGGACCTGTTCATCCGTGGGCGGCGCGGCGCCGAGCTGACCGACGCGGGTCGTGCACTGGTCGAGCCGGCGCGCGCGGCGCTGCGGTCGCTCCAGGTGGCACGCGACGCCGTGGCAGAGGTCAGCGGGCTCCTCCACGGGACAGTTCGCATTGCCTGCCTGCCCTCCAGCTTGCCCGTCGCCTTCGACATCGGCCGCACGATCCGCCTCTTCAATCAGAAGTATCCGGGCGTTGAGGTCAAGGTCGTCCGGGCTGGGGCCCCGGCCATGGTCGGCATGGTGGCCGAGGGCCAGGTCGACTTCGCCGTCACTCCGAGCGTCGAGGGCAAGCTGGGGAAGTTGTCCTTCCAGTCGCTGATCCGCACGGAGCTGGGCCTCGTCTGCCCGGCGGAACACCGCCTCGCAGGGGCGCGGAACGTGGAGCCGCAGGACTACCTGGACGAGTTGATCCTCGACCTGCCACGGGGATGGCAGGCGAGGGAGCTCTTCGACCGGGTGCTGGCTGAGCAGGGGGCGGAGCGGAAGACCAGCCTCGAGGTCGACGACTGGGTCGGCGCGCTCGCGCTGGCGAACCGCGGCACCGGTATCGCCTACGGGCCGATCGGGTGCATCGCCGATACGCCGTTCGCAGGCCTCGACGTGGCCACGATCGTGGGCGCCCCGACGTGGGAGCTCGGGATCGCCACCCGCGACGAGGCGCTTCGCGGCGCCGCGGGCCGGGCGTTCCTCGCTGCCTACCTGAGGGATTGCGCTTCGACCCAGGCGGAGCTGATCTGAGGACGACCGCTCAGGGCCATCGACCGCCGATGCGACCTCGGGGTCATCCTGTCGGGGCGGCGACGGCCTTTTCCGTTAGCACAGCCCGCCCGGGCGTGTGCCAGGCGGCCCAGTCCTCCGCGGACGTGGTCGGGCGACCGAGCAGGTAGCCCTGCGCCGAGTCGACCCCCAGGTCTCGCAGGATCCGGAGCTCGTCCGGCGTCTCGATGCCCTCGGCTACGACGATCGCGCCCATGTCATGGGCGAACGCCACCACCGCGGCGGCGAGCGCCTGACGGGCGGAGTCCGCGTCGACGCCGCTGATGAGCGTGCGGTCGAGTTTGATGACGTCGGCCGACAGCGCCAGGATGTGCCGGAACGAGGCGTAGCCGGCGCCCGCATCGTCGACGGCGAGACGCAAGCCTTCCTTGCGCAGCGGGGCCAACGCGCGGGCGAGCAGGTCGTAGTCGTCGACGGACGAGTGCTCCGTGAGCTCGATGACGAGCCTGGACCAGGCGATGGGGAAGCTGTCGAGCACCGAGGCCAGCTCGGCGCACGCCAGCGTGTCGGGGGAGAGGTTCACGGAGACGTACAGGTCGGGCGGGAGCTCGCGCGCGGCCTCGAGCGCCACGCGCAGGGCATGCAGCTCGAGGTCGACGGCCAGGCCCACGGCAGCCGCGTCGGTGAACCAGTCCTGGGCGCTCCTCTGACTTCCGGGCACGGCGAAACGGGAGAGGGCCTCGACACCGACCATCCGCAGGTCTCCGAACGCGACGATCGGCTGGAAGGCAGGCCTGACCGCACCGGTCCGGATGACCTCCAGGACGGCCGCGCCCGTCGCGCTCGACTCCTTCTCGACCGCGGGCGACGCGTCCATCACGTGTGAGGCGCCGGCCAGACCGGAGATCCGTCCTTCCGCACCGAACGTGGGCACCGCCGTGCTACGCAGCCAGACCGAGGAGCCGTCCTTGGCCACGCAGTGGAACGGCCGCCGTCGCCAGCCCTCGCCGGCCGCCAGCAGGTGGTGGGCGATGGCGTGCTCGTTCGGGTGGAGGACGTCGAAGAGGGACAGCGAGCGCACCTCGTCGGCGGGATAACCCAGCCCCGCCAGGCATTGGGCACTGGCATAGGTGAAGCGCCCGTGGGAGTCGCACTCCCACACGATCTCCTCGCCGACCTGCTCGAGCGTCGCCGATCGGCGGCGGGTCTCGCGAATGGTTCGCGCGGATGCTTCTCCGGCGAGGCCGAGAGCGATGCAGGAAAGGAGGAGGACCACCGCGGCGAGCGTGGCGTCATGCGCCTGCGTCCGAGCGGGGGAGGCGCCAATCGCCGACAGACACATGGCCATGAGGACGGCACCCGCAGCCAGACCGAGAAGGCCTACGGCGGCGACATGCTTGCTCCGCACGGGAACTCCGTGCACTCGGAGGAGATGCTTCCTTGCTGGCACCGCGACAGTCGGCATCATGCCGGTCGAGTGAATTCTCATGACCTTCTCCATGTGACGATTGAGCGCTGGTGCTGTCTCGTGAATGTGTCGGCCGAAAGCAGATCGGCATTGATCACCCAATATTGCGCAGCGTCATCGAATGAGCCGATGGAGCTGTCCGCTGCGACTCCAGTCGCGTGCCGAGAAGGCACTGCTCGCGGTACGCGGCGAGGAGTGCCGACACGGTGGCTCCGCGGGTACCACCCGATCGCGTGGTGATGCCGAGTTCCCAGAGGGGAGCGTCGGTCAGCGTGGCCACCTCGATGTCGGGGAAGAATGCGCTGTCGACGACGGACGACGGGCCGTAGGCCAGGCCCTTGCCGTCGGCGACCAGGCGCAGCACGCTCAGCCAGTCGTTGATCTCCAGCCGGACGCGTCGATAGACGTTCTTCCCGCGGAACATCCGGTCGAACTGCTCGCGTGCCCACCACCCGCGCGGTAGGTCGATGACCGGTTCGTCGACCAGCTCGGCGACGTCGACCGATCGTGCCTCCGCCAGCCCGTGTCCGGGGGGACAGAAGAGAACCAGTGGTGCGCTGGTCAGCGGCTCGACGCGGAGCGACGGCCGCGTCCGTCCCGCTCGCGGGGTGATGCCGAAATCCGCTCGACCGTCGATGACGAGGTCGAGGACCTGGCGCGCTCCGTCCTGTATCAGTTGGACGTCGACCTCGGGGTGGGCGTCCTGGATGCGCTGTACGGCGTGCGTGACATCGAGCGCGGGCGGGACGGCGACCGTCGCGATCCGCACGGTGCCGCGCAACACCCCGCTCGCTTCCGCGACGGCGGAACGGGCGCGATCAGCGCCCCGGACGGCGGCGCGTGCAGGCTCGAGCAGGGCCCAGCCCGCATCCGTCAGTTCGAGCCCTTCCTCGCGGCGGAAGAACAGATCCGCATTCAGTTCCCGGGCGAGCCCGAGAAGTGATGTCGAGAGGGTTGGCGTCGTCACGTCCGAGCGCTGCGCGGCGCGCGCGATCGAGCCTTCTTCGGCGACCGCCACGAAATGCCTGAGTTGCCTGAGTTCCACACGTGGAAAATCGGTTCCCGTGCGGCGGTGTTTGAGCCTCTCGTCTTGTTGGCGGTAATCGAGGCCATCGATGGACGAGCCGGCAGACAGTGACGGCGGCCCGGATGGCTCAGTTCTGGATCAGGATCCGGTGTCCGACCCGGCCCTGGCTCACGTAGTTCTCCAGCCGGCGGATCAGCGGTTCCGTGACCACCGTGCCCCGGCTGATGAGCAGGAGGCTGTCGATCGTGTAAATGTCGTCGAAGATGACCATGCCCGGTTCGAGGTCGGCCACGTCGGCCTCCTGGGTGGCCGGATGGCCCGGCACGGCATGGCAGCGCACCAGCGCGTCCAGCACGCGTGGGTCGTACGCACCGGCGTCGGCCCGCAGCACGGCCATGGTGTCCTGGACGGACGGGCGCTGCGCCATGCCGGCGTCGAAGTCGACGGCCACGCGGAGGATCCGGGCAGCCAGCGGGAGGTCCTCGCCGACCGTGGCCCCTACGGGGGCGCCCTTGCCGTCGTAGCGGGTGCGGAAGCACCGGATCGCTTCGGCGACGCCCTCCAGTCGGGGGATGCTCGCGACCAGCTCCTGGCTGATGACGGGCACGCGCTCGGCCATCTCCGTCTCCTCGGGGCTCAGCGGGCGCCCGGCGTCGAGCTTGGCCAGCACGTTGGCGGGAAGGGTGACCGAGCCGAGGTGAGCGAGCATCGCGGTCACCTCGAGCTCCCATGGCTCCTCGACGTGCAGCAGGTCGGCCAGCTCGGTGACGGTCCGGGTGATGCGCTCGGCGCGACCGAAGGCCGCGGGCTGGGCCAGCGACAGTGTCGTCGTCAGCGCTTCCACCGTGCGGCGCAGGGTTGTGGCGAGCAGCTCCTTCTCCGCCGTCATGAGCCGATGGAGCTCGACGGCGTTCGCGATCTCGTCCGTCAGGACGTCCGGCGGGCAGGGCTTCGTGAGGAAGCGGTAGATCTGTCCCTCGTTGACGGCCTGGATCGCAGACTGGGTGTCCGCCTGCCCGGTCAGCAGGATGCGCACCACGTTCGGGTACCCGACGCGGACCCGGGACAGGAACGTGGCGCCGTCCATCTGCGGCATGCGCATGTCCGACACGACCACCGACACCGGTTGCATCGTCAGTAGCTCGAGCGCCTCAGCCCCTCCGGTGGCGGTGTGCACCGCGAACTTCCTGCGCAGCTGGCGGCGAAGGCCGTCGAGGATCGCCACCTCGTCATCCACGAGGAGGATGGGCGGCAGGGCGGCCGCCCGGCGGGGCTCGAAGAGGCTGGCGGTCGTCATGGTGTCCTCCCGGGGTCGCGCGCGTGAACCGTGCGGCACGCTCTGTCGTTCTGAGCTTCGGCACCGCCCGTTGCGGACTCAAGCACTCGCATCATCGACTTTCCCGATGACCCCCAACAAGCTCATCGGAAGACGAGAACAACCCGTGAAGGCATCAGCGCGATCGGGCGGGGATGGCTCTTCCATTCGATGCGGCATTGCCATTTATCGGGCGACCCGATGGGGGCCAACAGGAACTCCTGATCAATTCGTGGGCGGCAGGTGACGACGTTTCCAGAGCCGAAACCGGCACCTGTTCGCCTTCGGAAGGAGTCCCAGTGCTCGGGAAGCGTCACAACGTCGTCGATCAATCTGCCAGCCTGCGGGACGGCAGCGCTGCATCCGCCCGCCCGAGAGAAGAGCGGCTTCTCGTCGGAGGCGCCGCGCTGGGGTGCGCCGCTGCGCTCGTCCTCGGCTGTGCGCCGGCCGGGACCGCGTGGCAGGCCGCCGGCCTCGTAGCCTTCGCCGCCGCCGGATTCCTCACCGGACAGGCCGCAACCTCGACCGGCATCCGCCTACTGCGGCGGCGGCTGCAGGAGGCGCGCGAGCTCGTCGCGGCTCAGCGGGCGGAGATCGCCTGCTACGCGGAGCTGCTCGACCACAGCGATCTTGCGCTCATCGCCCTCTCCGCGGACGGGGTGATCACTGACTGGAGCCCGGCGGCCACGCGGCTCTACGGCTACGCCCGGGACGAGGTGGTGGGCCGGCCCCTCACGGTCATCACTCCCGACGCGGCCCTCGACATCCTGGAGGAGACCGCCGAGCTGGCCCCGCGCTCGTCCACGACGTTCGAGACCGTGCACCTGCGCAAGGACGAGACCCCGGTCCAGGTCTCGCTCACCCTCACTCGGACCACGGAGCGCCCCGCGCAGATGGTGGCCATCGCCCGCAACATCAGCGCTCAGAAGGCATTCGACGCGGAGTCCCACCAGGAGTCGAAGCTGGAGTCGCTCGGCCGTCTGGCGGCCGGCCTGGCTCACGAGATCAACTCGCCGATCCAGTTCGTCGGCGACAACGCCAGGTTCCTCGAGGAGGCCTACCAGGAATTGATCCGGGTGGTCGAGGTCTATCGGGCGCTGCTCGACACCTCGAGCCCCATCGGGTGGATGGAGCGCCAGGAGCGGGTCCGCGAGGCCGAGGCGGGCATCGATTTCGAGTATCTGCAGGAAGAGATCCCGAGTGCGGTCGAGCAGACCTTGGAGGGCATCGAGCGGGTCTCGACCATCGTCCGAGCGATGAAGACGTTCAGTCACCCCGGGCACCGGGAACAGGCTCCGGCCGACCTGAACGAGGCCCTCGCGGCGACGGTCACGGTCACGCGTCACCAGATCAACGACGTGGCGGACCTGAACCTCGACCTCGCGCCGCTGCCACCCGTTCGCTGCAACATCGCCGATCTCAACCAGGTCTTCCTGAACCTGATCGTGAACGCCGCGGATGCCATCGAGGAGACCGGCCGGCGCGGGGTGATCACCGTGGCGACCGCGCTCGACGGCGACGACGTCGTCGTGCGGATCGGTGACACAGGCTGCGGCATCCCCGACGACGTGCGCTCGAAGATGTTCGACCCGTTCTTCACGACCAAGGACGTCGGCCGGGGGAGCGGCCAAGGTCTGCCCTTGGTGCGCGGTGTCGTCCAGGAGGGGCACGGTGGCAGCGTCAGCGTGGACTCGGTCGTCGGGCAGGGCACCACGTTCACCGTCCGCATCCCCATCGACGGGCTGCAGGACGCGGCGGTCGATGCGCACGCGGCCGATCGCGCGGGCGACGCCCGTGCAGAACAACTCGACAGGGTGGCCGCAGCCTGACCGGCTGCACCGACGGTGGGGCGAACATGATCACGACACGCAGGCCACAGGCGGCCGGGACTGCGACCGTTCCCGCGGTGGCGCAGGCCACCCCGCCCGCGCGTCGTCGCGGGCTGGGGTGGCTCTGGTCCGGGCTGAGCCCGGATCAGCGCGTCGCGTGCCTCGCGGCCGCGCTGGCGCTGCTCGCCATCGCGTTGTTCTTCGGCACGGTGGTCCGGTTGCCCCGGCCCGACGTGCCACTCGATCTTCCGTGGGTCGTCTGGGCCGCGGCGTTCGCCGCCGGAGAGCTCCTGGCGGTGCACGTTCAGGTTCGGCGTGGCTCCCACACGTTCTCCATGACCGACGTCGTTGTCGTCGCCGCGCTGTGTCTGGCGCAGCCGGCCGCCTTCGTGACCGCGCAGGTGGCCGGGACGGGGCTCGTCCTGCTGTTCGACCGCCGACAGTCCACCCTCAAGGTCGCGTTCAACCTGGCGCAGTTCGGCGCCGCCTACTGCGTGGCGACGGCGATCTTCGCCGCCGTCACGCGGGAAGCGGCATGGTCGAGCCCGTGGACGTGGGTCGGGGCACTCCTGGCCCTCACGGCGACGACCCTCATTGCCAACGTGCTGGTCTTCGCCGCTATCCGCTTGTCCGACGGCGACGCGTCCCTCCGCGACCTTCGCCGGCTGATCGCCTCATCCCTTCCGTTCGCTCTCGGGACCGGGGCGGTAGGCCTTCTGGTGGTGCGAACCGCGGTGCTCGACCGGGTCGGCCTGGTGCTGCTCGTGGCGCCGACGGCGCTGATGATCGCCGCCTACCGTGCCTATACGCACGCCCGGCGCCAGGAGGACAACCTCCGCCTTCTGCACGAGGTGACGTCACTGCTCTATGACGGTGACAACGCGCATGACGGGCTGGCCAGCTTCGTAGCCGCCGTGCGGACCGCGTTCCGGGCGGGCTGCGCCGAACTGGTCCTGATCCAGGACGACTCCGACTGTGCGACCGTCAGCCGCAGCCGGGAGGGCCAGGAGACCGCGGCCCTCCTGCCGCTCGAGCCGGGCGAGGACGTCGCGGTCCTGCTCCGGTCGGCGATGGCCGGGGGGACCCTGACGACACGGACCGGCGGCGAGGGCGGTAGAGGAGCGCTCGACGATTTCGTGGCACAGCGCGGCCTGAAGGACGCGGTGATGTCCGTCCTGCGGACCGAGGAACGGGGGCACGGGCTGCTGCTGGTCGCCAACCGGCTGGGCGAGGTGTCGACCTTCACCGACAGCGACCAGAGATTGCTGGAGACCTTCGCCCGCCACGTGGCGACCTCGCTGGAGCGCGGCCGCCTACAGACCGACCTGCGTGCCGTCACGGACCTGCAGGAGAAGCTGCGCCACCAGGCGCTGCACGACGCGCTGACCGGGTTGCCCAACCGGACCCTGTTCCTGGACCGGGCGGTCAACGCCGTGCGCCTCGCCGGCCGGACGCAGGCGTGGCCGGCGGTGTTCTATCTGGACCTGGACGGGTTCAAGCCGGTCAACGACACGTACGGGCACGAGGCCGGCGACGTCTTGCTGCAGGTGTTCGGCGAGCGGCTGCGCAGCTGCCTCCGGTCGGCCGACACGGCCGCGCGCCTCGGTGGCGACGAGTTCGCCGTGCTCGTCAACGGGCCCATCGACGCGGACGGTGTCGAGCGCGTCGTCGGGCGGATCAGGAACGCGCTGTCCCGTCCCATCGACCTCAGCGGCGGCCGCCAGGCCACCGTGGGCGCGAGCATCGGCATCTCCATCGCCGGCCCGGGAGTTGACGACGTCGAGACACTCCTGCGTCAGGCGGACGCCGCGATGTACACGGCGAAGCGCGCCCGCGATGGCCGTTACGTCCTCTACGCGGAGGGGCTCGGCGAGACCGACTCCTGATCGCTGGCGGCAAGTGCCCCGATCTGCGCACACCCGAACCGACCGCGCATGTGACGTCGACCATTGTGCGTGCGATGACGGAAAGTGAACACGTGGCCATTTCATGCCGTTCCGGGTCACCCCTACGTGCGTAATCCATGCCGATGTACCCCATCGAGGACACGTGATGGATTCCGCCGACTCCCGTGCCGATCAGTGTCTTGTCGGATTGATGCAGTCGGAGTGCCCCCCTCGCCATTCCCGGTGAGGGGTCGCGCACCACTGCCGCACCAGAAAGGAGCACAAATATGAGTGCTGACCGCAGAGGGCGTGGGCCCGCTCCCGCGTCCGTCCTCGACGCGACGGGGGGAGGTCTCTCGACCCGGGCGCGGGCGGCCGTGACGGTCGCCGCAACCGCCGCACTGGCGCTCGGCGTCGCCGGGCCGGCCGCCGCTCAGGCCGCCCAGCCGTCATCGACCGCCCCGGTATCGGTCGTCGTCCGCGAGGCCCCGGGTGCGGGCGCGCTGCCGGAGCACGTGGTCGCCCAGTTCGGCGGCAGCGTGGTGCGACGGCTGTCGATCATCCACGGCTTCAGCGCGAAGGTTCCCGCTGACCGCCTTGACGCACTGCGGGCGACCGCGGGCGTCACGTCGGTCACCGAGGACGCCCGGCTGACGCTGTCGGATGCCGACGTCGCCGGTCAGCTGTCCCAGCCGGGCTCCCTCTACACCCTGGCCAACCAGGTGACCGGTGCCGCGAACCTGTGGCACGCGGGTGCGACGGGCAAGGGCGTGGACGTGGCCCTGGTGGACTCGGGTGTCGTGCCGGTCAACGGCCTGACCGCGCCCGGGAAGATCCTCTACGGCCCGGACCTCACGGAGGAAGCCGCTACTGCGGCGGAGAACCTGGACACCTACGGTCACGGGACCAACATGGCCGGGATCATCGCCGGGCGGGACGACGCGGCCGCGGTGAGCAGTGGCAACTCCTCCGACTTCCTCGGCATGGCGCCGGACGCCCGCATCGTCAGTATCAAGATCGCTGATGCTCAGGGGCAGACGGATGTGTCGCAGGCGATCGCCGCGATCGACTGGGTGGTGGAGAACGGCCACAAGGACGGCCGGAACGTCCGGGTGCTCAACATGTCGTTCGGTACCGACGGCGTCCAGGGCTACCAGCTCGACCCGTTGGCGTACGCCGCCGAGCAGGCCTGGCACGCCGGGATCGTCGTCGTCGTGGCCGCCGGCAACAGCGGCAACACGAGCGGTCGGCTGAACAACCCGGCCACCGACCCGTACCTCATCGCGGTCGGCAGCGACAACGCGAACGGCACGGCCGGCACGAGCGACGACGCCATCTCCTCGTTCTCGAATGGCGGTGACGGGGTCCGCAACCCCGACGTGGTCGCCCCCGGTGACCACGTCGTGAGCCTGCGGGACGCCGGTTCCTACTTGGACACCCAGTTCCCGGCCGCCCGCATCGGGGACCGGCTCTTCCGGGGCAGCGGCACCTCTCAGGCCGCCGCCGTGGTGTCGGGGTCGGCCGCGCTGCTCCTCTCTCAGCGGCCGGATCTGACTCCCGACCAGGTGAAGGCCCTGCTCACCGGTACGGCGAAGCCCGTGCCCGGGGCAGCCGCCACCGTGCAGGGACACGGGCTGATCGACCTCGCGGCGGCGGCCACCGCTCCCACGCCCGTCGCCGTGCAGGACTTCCGGCGCTCCACCGGTCTCGGCTCGCTCGAGGCCGCCCGCGGGTCGGTCCACGCCAGGGTCGACGGCAGGGAGATCCGGGGCGAGATCGACGTCCACGGCCAGCGGTTCGATGCCGCTGCTGTCGCGGCCGGTATCCGGGACCGCACGAACTGGTCGGGCATCCGCTGGTCGGGCATCCGCTGGTCCGGGATCCGGTGGTCCGGCGTCGACTACTCGGGCATTCGCTGGTCGGGCGTCGACTACTCCGGGATCCGCTGGTCCGGCATTCGCTGGTCCGGCATTCGCTGGTCGAGCGTCGACTTCTCGGGGATCCGGTGGTCCGGGATCCGGTGGTCGACGACGGCCTGGGAGAGCTCGACCTGGGCGTGATCGCCTGGGGAGGGTGATCCGCTCCTCACCCCGCGGTCCCCGCAGCCGGCTCCATCGGCTGCGGGGACCGCGGTGTTCGTCCTGCCAGACGCCCGTGTGGAGGCGTGCAGGTCGTCGACCCCCTCGTCGTCGAGCCGATGATTGAGCTTCCCGCGGGTGAGGCGCGCCCGCTGACCGCGGCCGACGAGCGTGACGTGACCCTGGCGGGCTTCCTCGTCTTCCTCGACCCGCCGAAGGCCGGCGCGGGGAATCGCGGCAGCGGTTGGTCGGCCCCAGGATCACGGTGAAGGTGTGCACCGGGGACAACCTGGTCGTCGCCGAGAATGTCTGCGCCGACCTCGGTCCGACCTCGGGCGGCACGTTGACCCCCGGGCGGTCGGGTTCCTCGGTGACGGCGTCAAGGACGCCCTCGCGCTGCACGCTGCCGAGGTGGGGTCAGCGTCGAAACCGCCACCGACGTCGCCAAGGACGCCGCCGACGTCATCCTCCTGGAGAAAGGGCTCGCGGCCCTCAGCTCCCTTCTACGATGAGGCCCCTGATCCGGGAACGTGCGGATCAGGGGCCTCATCGTTTCGCAGATCGGCCCTGGGGCTGGTCCCACCGGAGCCGACCCGGCTCAGGTGTTCTGCGGGAATCCCAGTTGCAGCCCGCCGTGGCTGGGGTCGAGCCAGCGGCTGGTGACCACCTTGCCGCGGGTGAAGAAGTGGACGCCCTCGCTGCCGTGCGCGTGGGAGTCACCGAAGAGGCTGTTCTTCCAGCCACCGAAGGAGTAGTAGGCCATGGGCACCGGGATCGGCACGTTGATCCCGACCATGCCGACCTCGACCTCGTTCTGGAAGCGCCGGGCGGCGCCGCCGTCGTTGGTGAAGATCGCGGTGCCGTTGCCGTACTCGTTGCTGTTGATCAGGTCGAGCGCGTCGTCATAGGTGTCCACTCGGAGCACGGAGAGGACGGGCCCGAAGATCTCGTCGGTGTAGACGCTCATGTGTGGCTCGACCTGGTCGAGCAGGGTGGGGCCGAGCCAGAACCCGTTCTCCCCGCCGTCGGGCTGAACCTCGCGTCCGTCGACGACGACCTTGGCCCCGACTTCCTCGCCGGCCTCGACGTAGGAGGCGACCCGGTCACGGTGCTCCGCGGTCACCAGCGGGCCCATGTCGGAGCCTCGCCGGCCGTCGCCGGTGCGCAGGGTGTGGGTGCGCTGGGCGATCCGGGCGACCAGGTCGTCGCCGATGCCGCCGACGGCGACCAGGGCGCTGATCGCCATGCACCGCTCGCCGGCGGAGCCGAACCCGGAGTTGACGGCTGCGTCGGCAGCGAGGTCGAGGTCGGCGTCGGGCAGGACGACCATGTGGTTCTTGGCGCCGCCGAGTGCCTGCACTCGCTTGCCGTGCCGGGTGCCGCTCTCGTACACGTACCGGGCGATCGCGGTGGAGCCGACGAACGAGACCGCCTTGATGTCGCGGTGCTCGAGCAGCCCGTCGACGGCGACCTTGTCGCCCTGCAGGACGTTGAAGACGCCGGAGGGGAGGCCGGCCTCCTTCCAGAGTTCGGCGATCCACAGCGCGGCCGACGGGTCCTTCTCGCTGGGCTTGAGGACGACGGTGTTGCCGGTCGCGATGGCGATGGGGAAGAACCACATCGGCACCATGGCCGGGAAGTTGAACGGGCTGATCACCGCGACCGGCCCGACCGGCTGGCGCAGGGAGTAGACGTCGACCTTGGTCGAGGCGCTCTCGGTGAACCCGCCCTTGAGCAGGTGAGGGACGCCGCAGGCGAACTCGACCACCTCCTGCCCGCGCGACACCTCGCCGAGGGCGTCGTCGAGGACCTTGCCGTGCTCGGCGGTGATGATCGCGGCGAGCTCGCCCTTGCGGGCGTTGAGCAGCTCGCGGAAGTTGAACATGATCGCGCTGCGGCGGGTCAGGGAGGTGTCGCGCCAGGCGGGGAAGGCGGCCTTCGCGGCGGCCACCGCGGCGTCGACCTCCTCGGGGCTGGCGAGGGCGACCTCGCCGGTGACCTCGCCGGTCGCCGGGTCGGTCACCGGGGCGGTGCGGCCACTCGTCCCGGAGCGTCGGGCGCTGTCGATCCAGTGGGGGATGTGCGTGGGCATGGGGGTCCTCCCGGTTGGTGGTGCTGGGGGCGGGGCTCAGGTGGGTGTTCCGGCGGGGAAGTGCTTGGTGACCAGCTCGCGGATGGCGCCGAGCATCCGGGTGCCGGACTCGCGGGCCTGGTCGTCCCAGCCGAAGACGCAGGTGGTGAGGACGCCGTCGAAGCCGATGCCGGCGAGTGCGTTGAACGCCTCGTCGAAGTCGACGTCGCCGCGACCGATCTCCGCGTGCTGGTGGACCCGGGTCGTGTTGCCCGGCGGGTTGGTGATGTAGCGCAGCCCGTCGGAGGCGGTGTGGTCCATGGAGTCGGCAACGTGCACGTGGGTGAGCAGGTCACCGGCGTGCTCGATGATCCCCGGCGCGTCGTCGCCCTGGTGGAAGGTGTGCGGCAGGCAGTAGAGGAAGGAGACGAACGGGGAGTCGATGCCGCGGACCATGTCGACCGCCGGGTGGCCGAGCTCGATGAAGTCGTCGGGGTGCGGCTCGAGGGCCAGCTTGATGCCCTCCCGCTCCAGGACGGGGAGCAGTTCCTCCATCGACTGCCAGAACATCGCCTCGGCGAGCTCCGGTTCCTCCGGCCGACCGTTGAACTCGCTGTTCATCGTGTCCACGCCCAGCTCGGCGCAGATCTCGATGGCTCGCCGCCAGTAGCGCACCGCGGCCTGCCGCGCGACCTCGCTGGGCCCGGACCAGCGCATGACCGGCAGCAACGAGGTCACCCCGACCCCGGCACTCGCGAGCTTCGACCGGAACGCCCGGACCGTGGCCAGGTCGACCCGCGGGTGCTTGAAGAAGGGGATGAAGTCCTCGCGAGGGGAGAGCTCGATCCACTCGTAGCCCATCGAGGCGACGACGTCGGGCAGCTCCAGCAACGGCGTCGTCCGCAACATCTGCGGGTCCAGGGCGATCCTCATCGCTGCGCCATCCGGACCTCGGTCCGCTGCCCGGAACGAAGGGCCAGCACGCCGGCCTCACCGACGGCGGCGGCCGCGTAGCCGTCCCAGACCCCAGGCCCGTCGATGCCTCCGCGACGGGCCGCGTCGACCCAGTGCTGCAGCTCGATGTCGTAGGCGCGCCCGAACCGCTCCTTGAAGCTCGGCGTGATGCCGCTGCTTCGCACCGCGCCTGCCGGCCCACCGCTCTGCCGGACCAGACCGGTGTCCAGCCCGATCAGCGCGATCCCGTCCTCGGCCACGACCTCGGTGCGCACCTCGTAGGCGATGCCCGTGCTGACGAAGCACTCGACGTCGACCATCCGGCCCCCGGTGGTCTCGAAGAGGACCAACAGCGGATCGGACCCCCCGTCCACCGCGTGCCGCGTCGGGCGGGGCCGCAGCACGGTGACCGCGACGATCTCCTCGTCGAGCAGGAAGCGGGCCACGTCCACCTCGTGCACGACCGAGTCGGTGAGCATCATCTCGCTCGTGAAGTGCGGCGGGACCGAAGGATTGCGGTGAGCGCAGTGCACGACCAGCGGCTCGCCGATCTCCCCGGACGCGATCAGGGCGCGCAGCTGGGCGTACTCGGGGTCGAAGCGGCGCATGAAACCGACCTGGACCAGCCGGCGGCCGGCGCGCGCGGCGAACTGGTCCTCGGCCCGGACGACGGCGAGTGAGCTGTCGGCGTCCATCGTCAGAGGCTTCTCGCAGAGCACGGGGATCCCGCGTTCGATGCAGGCGACCACCTGTTCCTCGTGGAACTGGCCCGGCGTCGCGATGACCACGGCGTCGATCTCGCCGTCGGCGATCGCGGCGAGGGGGTCGGCGATGACGCGGCAGCCCGGAACGCCGCCCGCGACCTGCTCGGCCTTCTCGGCGAAGGCGTCGCTGACGGCGACCACCCGGGCGCCGGAGATGCGGCTGTGCAGGCGGGCGACGTGGTCGGCGCCCATCAGGCCGACGCCGAGGACGGCCACCCGCAGCTGCGACGCGGGTGTCTCGGCCATCGCCGGCAGCACGCCGGCGGAGGTCTCGGTGGTGGTCCCGGTGGTGGTCTGGGCGGTGGTCATGCCAGGGTCTCCTTCGCCGACGTGTCCGTCCGGGGCCGGCCGATCTCCATCGAGCGCAGGCCGCAGCCGCCGATGTAGCGGTGGGTCCGCTGAGCGATCCCGAACGGCAGGTCCGGGTCGCACGGGTAGAGGTCGTGCTCGACGATGGCGAACACGTCCAGGCCGAGCTCCTCGACGGCCTCGAGCAGCGGCGGCAGGTCGGGGACGCCCCGCGGGGGCTCGGTCATGGCACCCAGCTGCACGGCCTGGGGGAACGGGATGTCCGCGGCGTGCACCCGCCGGATGACCTCTGGGTCGACCTGCTTGAGGTGCAGGTAGCCGATCCGCTCCGGGTAGCGGCGGATCAGTTCCAGGTTGTCCCCGCCGTAGTAGCTGACGTGGCCGGTGTCCAGGCACAACGGCACGTACGCGGGGTCGGTCTCGGCGAGGAACCGTTCGATGTCCGCCTGGTGGCCCACGTGGCTGTCGGCGTGCGGGTGGAACGCGATGGTCAGCCCGTACTCGTCCTGGACCGCCCTGCCCAGCTGGTCCATTCCGCGGGCCAGCCGCTGCCAGGCGTCGTCGGTGAGCTCCCGCGGCTCGACGGCCGCGCCCGTCTTGTGGTCGCGCCAGACGTCAGGGATGACCACGACGTGGGTCCCGCCCATCGCCTTCGTCAGCGAGGCGACATCGCCGACCTGCCGCCACACGTCGTCCCAGGAGTCAGGGCGGTGCAGGTGCTCGAACACGGTGCCGGCCGAGACGCGCAGGTTGCGTCCGGCCAGCTCGTCGGACAGCCGCGCCGGGTCGGTCGGCAGGTAGCCGTAGGGGCCCAGCTCGATCCACTCGTAGCCGCTGGCGCTGACCTCGTCGAGGAAGCGCTGCCAGGGCACCTGCTGGGGGTCGTCGGGAAACCAGACGCCCCACGAGTCCGGGGCGGATCCGACCCGGATGCGGGCGGTGCCCTGTGATTGCTGTGCGGGAGCCGTGGGGCTCTGCGCGGTCATCTCTTCTCCTCGGAGGTGGGGGCGGGGGTGGTCAGTCGCCGGTGCCGGGCTCGGACGGCGTCAGGTAGCTGTGCTGGCGGGCCTTCCAGTCGTCGTAGGTCCGGCGAGCCTGCTGCGTGCTGGACAAGGTCGACACCTCGCTCACCGGGACGTCCCACCACGACTCGCTCGAGGGCGCGTCGACCAGCGGGTCGGTCTCGACGTGCACGACCGTGGCGCGGTCGCTCGCCTTCGCCTTGCGCAGCGCGGCCTCGAGGCTGGGCCCGTCGTGCGCGCAGAGGACGTCGACGCCGAGGCTGGCGGCGTTGGCGGCGAGGTCGACGGGCAGGACGTCGCCCTCGAGCCGGCCGTTGGGCGACCGGCGCCGGTAGCGGGTGCCGAACCGCTGGGAGCCGAGCTGCTCGGAGAGCGCGCCGATCGAGGCGAACCCGTGGTTCTGCACGAGGACGACGACGACCTTGACGCCCTCCTGCACGGCGGTGACCAGCTCGGTGGCCATCATCAGGTACGAGCCGTCGCCGACCATCACGAAGACGTCGCGGTCCGGCTCGGCCATCGCGATGCCCAGCCCCCCGGCGACCTCGTAGCCCATGCACGAGAAGCCGTACTCGACGTGGTAGCCCTTGCGGTCGCGGACCCGCCACATCTTGTGCAGGTCGCCGGGCATGGAGCCCGCGGCGCAGACGACGACGTCGCGCGGCGCGGACACCTCGTTGACCAGGCCGATGACCTCGTTCTGGGTGAGCCGCCCGCCCTCGCCCGCGCTCGGTGTCGGCGGGTGGAAGGCAGCCTCGACCGTGCGCTCCCACTCCGCCGCCAGCTGCGCCGTCCGCTCCCGGTAGCCGGCATCGACCGACCAACCCTGCAGCGCTGCGGCGAGCGCGGTCAGCGCCTCGCGGGCGTCGGCGTGCACGGTCACCCCGCCGTTCTTGCTGGCGTCCATCGACGCCACGTTGATGTTGACGAACCGCACGCCGGGGTCGGCGAAGGCGGTGCGCGAGGCGGTGGTGAAGTCCTGGTACCGGGTGCCGATGCCGATCACCACGTCGGCTTCGGTGGCCAGCGCGTTCGCCGCGGTCGTGCCGGTCGAGCCGATGGCGCCGACGGACTGCGGGTGGTCGAAGGGGAGGGCGCCCTTGCCGGCCTGGGTCTGTCCGACGGGGACGCCCGTGGCGCTCGCGAAGGCGTCCAGAGCGTCGGTCGCGTCGGAGTAGATGACGCCGCCGCCGGCGACGATCAGTGGCCGGCGTGCCGACCGGATCACCTCGACGGCGCGGGCCAGCGCGGTCGGCTCGGGCAGCGGCCGGCCGATGTGCCAGGTGCGCTCGGCGAACAGCTCCACCGGCCAGTCGAACGCCTCGGCCTGCACGTCCTGCGGGAAGCACAGGGTGACCGCGCCGGTCTCGGCCGGGTCGGTGAGCACCCGCATGGCGCCCAGCAGCGCCCCGGGCAGCTGCTCGGGCCGCCAGATGCGATCGAAGTAGCGCGACACCGGCCGAAAGGCGTCGTTCACCGTGACGTCGCCGGAGTCAGGGCGCTCGAGCTCCTGCAGCAGCGGCCCGGCGGCGCGGGTGGCGAACGTGTCGGCCGGGAGCAACAGCACGGGAAGCCGGTTGATCGTGGCCAGCGCCGCGCCGGTGACCATGTTGGTCGCGCCGGGGCCCACGCTGGTGGAGATCGCCCAGGTCTGCAGCCGGTCCTTCGCCCGGGCATAGGCGACGGCGGTGTGCACCATCGCCTGCTCGTTGCGGCCGAGCACGTAGGGCAACGCGCCCGGCTCGTCGATCTCGGCCTGGAGCAGCGCCTGGCCCAGACCGGCGACGTTGCCGTGGCCGAAGATGCCGAGGCAGCCGGCGAACAGCCGTTGCCGGTGCCCGTCGCGCTCGCTGTACTGCTGTGCCAGGAACCGGACGGTCGCCTGGGCGACGGTGAGCCGGACGGTTGCAGGCGTCGGGGTGGGGGAGGGCGCGGTCACGGGCGGGTCGCTCCGTTCTGCTGGGCACGGGCAGGGGCGTGCAGGGGGAGCCGGGGGTCGAGGTCGTCGTCGGTCCAGGTGTCCCGGATCCAGGCGTGCGCGGGGTCGTCGACGATCCGCCAGGCCCGCTCGGGGCCGGGCCCGGCCATGACGTTGAGGTAGTAGAGGTCGTGTCCGGGCGCGGCTATCGACGGGCCGTGCCAGCCGTGGGGAACGAGGACCACGTCGCGGTCGCGCACCTCGGCCAGCACGTCGATCGGTCGCTCAGGGGTGCCGTACACGCGGTGGTAGGCGAGACCCGGCTGGCCCTCGGGACCGGGGGCGACCTCGAAGTAGTAGATCTCCTCCAGCTCGGTCTCCGCCGCGGAGGTCTCGTCGTGCTTGTGCGGCGGGTAGGACGACCAGTTCCCGCCGGGGGTGATCACCTCGCAGGCGATGATCGAGTCGGCCTCGAAGACCCCCGCCGTGGCGAAGTTGTTGACCTGGCGGCTACAGCGGCCCGCGCCGCGCAGCTCCACCGGCACGCCGCTGGCCGGTCCGTAGCGGACGGGGAGACGGCGGCGGGCGCGGGCGCCGCACAGCGCGAACCGGCCCCCGCCCGGGCTGCTCAGCTCCGCAGTCGCGTCCCGGGGGAGGTAGGCGAAGTCGGTGGGCCCGGCGAACACCCCCCGCCGGCCGGTCAGGGTGAGCGTCTCCCCGTCGCAGACCAGTACCAACCCTCCGGTCAGCGGCACGACGACGACCTCGTCAGGGCCGGTCTCGACCGTGTGCCGACCCCCGGCCGGCAGCTCGAGGATCCGCAGGCTGGAGTGCTCCCAGCCGGCGGACCCCGGGGTGACCTCGAGCGCGTAGGGACCGGCGGCTGTCGTGCCGGCGGGCAGGTGCAGCGTGCTCGTGCCGCTCGTGGGCCCTGCTGCGGTGGTCACTGCGCCTCCTGGGTGCGACGGGACGGGGCAACGCGTCAGTGCACGAGCGCGACGGCGGTGTCCACCGCGGCGGCGACGTCGTCGTCCGGCGGGTACAGCAGGGTGCGGCCGACGACCAGACCGCGGACGGGGGGCAGCGCCAGGGCCTTCCGCCAGGTGGCGTAGGTCTCCTCGGGGCGGCCGCTCGGATCGCCGCCGAGCAGCAGCGTGGGCAGCGTGGTCGCGTCCATGACGCGCTCCATGTCGGCCACCACCGGAAGCTTCAACCAGGTGAAGGCAGAGGTGGCGCCGAGCCCCTGGGCGATGTGCACCGACTTGATGACCGCATCGGGGCTGAGATCGTTGACGACACGCCCGTCGACCCGGCGGGACAGGAACGGCTCCAACATGGCCACCACACCGGCCCGGGCCAGCTCGGTGATGACCCGCCCCGCCGTCTCCAGCATGGCCACCGTGCCGTGGTCGTCGAAGTCGATCCGGTTGAGCATCTTCGCGGCTTCGAAGCGGGCCTCGACGACCCCGGCCACGTCGTACCCGGTCATCCTGTCGTCGAGCTCGAAGGCCGACCCGGCGAGCCCGCCGCGGTTCATCGAGGCCACGACGACCTTGTTCTCGAGCGCCCCCAGCAGCAGCAGGTCCTCGGCGATGTCGGCGGTGGCGAGGAGCCCGTCGACACCGGGGCGGCCGAGCGCCGTGCGAAGTCGATCGAGCATCTCGGTGCGGCTGTGCATCGCCGTCGGGCGCCCCTGTGCCGAGAGGGCCCCGCGGGCGGGGTGGTCGGCGGCGACGAGCATGAGCCGGCCGTCGTCGGGCACGAACGTCGGCCGACGACGGCGGGCGTCGAGGGCCCGGCGAATCGCCCACGGGTCCCGGCTGCGGAGCTCGGTGACGTCGGCGTACGTGGTGCACGCCGGCGCCGTCGTGCCGATGCCGGCGAGCTCGAGCGTGGTGTCAGACACGGGTGTCCTCCAGTCGCGGGGCCGGGGCGGATGTGGAATGGGCGGCGACGTGCGCGGCGACCTCGGCCACGGTCGGCATGGCGGTGGAGCACTCGAGACGCGAGGCGACGATGGCGCCCGCGGCGTTGGCGTTCCTGAGCAGCTCGTCGAGCGGCAGGCCGGTGAGCAGGCCGTGCACGAGCGAGCCGCCGAAGGCGTCACCGGCGCCGAGGCCGTTGACCACCTCCACCGGCGTGGGCGGCACCACCACGCGTTCGGTCCTCGTCTTGCCGAGGACGCCCTTGGGGCCCTGCTTGACGATCGCGAGCTCGACACCGGCGTCGAGGAGCGCGTCGGCGGCCCGGTCGGGGTCTGTCTCCCCGACCGCGACCGCGCACTCCTCCCGGTTGCCGACGGCCACCGTCACGTGGGGGAGGGCCGCGCGCACGTGGGCCGAGGCCTCCTCGGGGGAGGCCCAGAACATCGGCCGGTAGTCGAGGTCCAGCACCGTGTGCCGGCGTCGCTCGCGGGCCTGCCATGCGGCGTGGTGGGCCGATCGGCTCGGCTCCTCCGACAGCCCGGTCACGGTCGCCCAGAACAGGTCCGCGGCACGGATGGCCCCGAGGTCGAGGTCTTCGCGGTGCACCTGCAGATCGGGCGCCGTGGGGCGGCGGTAGAAGTACAGCGGGAAGTCGTCGGGCGGGAAGATCTCGCAGAAGGTCACCGGTGTCGGGTGCTGCGGGTCCACCACGACGTGCGAGTCGTCGACGCCCAGATCGCGCATCGCCCGGCGCACGAAGCGGCCGAACGGGTCATCCCCGACGCCGGTGACCAACGCGGGGGAGTGCCCGAGCCGGGCGGCGGCGACGGCGACGTTCGCCGCACTGCCGCCGAGGAACTTGCCGAAGGTCTCGACGTCCTCGAGGCCGACCCCTACCTGGAGGGGATAGATGTCGACGCCGCTGCGGCCCATCACCACCACGTCCGGGGTGTTCTGCACGGGGTTCTCCGTCCTGCGGTTCGTCTTGCGGACGTCCCGACTGTGGCTCATCGCACAGTGCGTCGTCAAGACTTTGTCAGGACATATTGGCAAACAGACAAGATGTCATCGGATGCCTCGATGAGGTGACGCCCCGGTGGTACGACGGGTGCGATCATTTCGCTGTAGGCGCTGGACCCGTGGAGCGTCGGCGTCCTGAGGAGGACCTGGTGGCCACCGTGCCGACCTTCGAGATCGACCGATCCAGCCCCACCCCGCTGTATTTTCAGCTCGCGCAGTCGATCGAGGGTGCCATCACGAACGGCAGCCTGCCGACGGGCTCGAAGCTGGAGAACGAGGTCCTCCTGGCTCAGCGGTGCGGCCTCTCCAGGCCCACCGTCCGGCAGGCCGTCCAAGCGCTCGTCGACAAGGGCCTGCTGGTGCGCAAGCGGGGCGTCGGCACCCAGGTCCTCCAGCCGCACGTGCGCCGGTCGGTGGAGCTCACCAGCCTCTATGACGACCTCACCCGTGGCGGCGAGGAGCCGACGACCAAGGTGCTCTCCCTGGAGCGGATCCCGGCTCCGGCTGACGTTGCTGCCGAACTGGATCTCGCCGCAGGCGACGAGGTCGTAGCGCTGCTGCGACTGCGCCTCGCCCGGGGCGAGCCGCTGGCATTGATGACCAACTACCTGCCGGGACGATTCGACCCGTCCGTGGAGCAGCTGGCCGAGCGCGGCCTCTACCAGTACTTGCGAAGCCGCGGCGTGCACCTCCGGGTCGCGCACCAGCGCATCGGGGCGCGGCTCGCGCGCGCCGACGAGGCCAGGCTCCTGGAGGAGTCACCGCGGTCCGCCCTGTTGACGATGCAGCGCACCGCTTTCGACGACAAGGGGGCTGCCGTCGAGCACGGTCGGCACGCGTACCGGGCGTCGCGCTACGACTTCGAGACCACCCTCGTGGGGCGCTGAACAGGGCGCCGAGATCTCTCTCGACAAAGTCCTAATGTCCTGACATAGTCCCTCGGCATGTGGCCGGCGTCACGCCGGCCGAAGCTCCGTCGAGGGAGTTCCCGTGCCGCTGGTCCGCATCGACGTCGTCGAAGGACGACGGACCCGTGAGGAACTGCGCCTCCTGGCCGACACGGTCCAGGACGCGATGCTGGAGGTCTTCGCGGCACCACCGCGGGACCGCTACCAGGTGGTTACCGAGCACCGCCCCGGTCAGCTGATCTGCGAGGACACCGGCCTCGGACTCGAGCGCACCGACGACCTCGTGGTCCTGCAGGTCTTCCAGCAGGGTCGCTCCGAGCAGCAGAAGCGGGCCCTCTACGCCGAGCTGGCCGCCCGGCTGGACAAGGCCACCGGCCTGGCACTCGCGGACCTCATCGTGTCGGTCGTCGGTAACACCCGCGAGGACTGGTCCTTCGGGCTGGGCCGGGCCCAGTTTCTCGAGGGCGATCTGTAGACCCTGCGCGTCCCCGCATTCGCAACCCGGAGGTGCGACATGCCCGAACCACACGGAGCCGGCGACGATCCGCCGCGTGGGTGGCCGTCCTCACGGCACGTCGCGGGTCCCGGGGGAACTGCCCGGGCGGCCCTCGACCGGCCTGCCCGGCTGGCGCAGGCGCCGCGCGGTCTGGACGGCGACCTGCCGACTCCGAAAGGCGTGCCCCCGCGGCTCAGGCGTCCCTTCCGAGGCGGGGGCGCCGAGCTCGTCGAGAAAGCGGTCCACCGCCGTCAGCAGCGCGGAGTTCAGTTCCCACAGGCCGGTGCTGCTCCGGGGATCGCCGATCAGGACGTCCTGGACCAGGGAGCGACCGCTGCGCAGGGCTTTGAGCGATCCAGCGAGCCTGATCCCATCGGGATCGCCGGGGTCGGTTCCCCCGCTGGCAAGCTGGTCCCCGAACGCCCGGACGAGCGTGCCCATGCGCTCGAGCAGGCTCGCGGTCGTGCGTCGGATGGTGTCGGCGTAGCCGGCGTCCTCGCGCACCCCTGTCTGCTCGTGCGTGGCGTCGTCGATAGCACGAAACAGCGTCCGCAGCGTGACCGAGACGTGCTCGAGGGCGTCCAGCCCGGCGCGCATCCTGGCGCTGATCGGCGCGGCCCGCAACGCCCGGACGTTGAGCCGGCGGCTCTCCTCGGCATGGGCCAGGGCGCGGTCCACGCGGGGCGCGTGCCGGTTGAGCCGACGGGCGTCCTCCAGCCAACGGGTCGACTGCTCGGCGGTCACCGTTCCGGCGGCGAGCAGGGCCGCGGCTTCTCCCAGCAGGGCCGCGATCTCCTCAGCGAACCTACGGACCGCCTGCGCCGCGTGGCGGGTCTGTACCGCCGGCGGGAACGCGACGTTGACGAGGATGCCCACCGCGGCACCGATGAGCGTTTCTGCGATGCGCCCGGCACCGACGGACTCCGCTCCGGACGCGCCGACGCCGAGCACCAGCATGGCGCTGATCGGCACCTCCACCAGGTGCGGACCCAGTCGCAGCAGCTGACCGACGAGGATGGAGACCGCCACCAGCGCGCCGAGGCTCCACCACGTCAGGCCGACGGCGCCGGTGAGCAGCACCGCCAGAGCCACCCCGCACACCACGCTCGCGACCCGCTGCACGCCGTTGACCAGCGTGCTCGTCAAGGTGGCCTGCACGACGAGGAGTGCGGTGAGTGCCGCGATGAGCGGCGGCGGCGTGTGCAGGCCGACGAGCTCAGCCGTCAGGAAGGCGGCCACTGTCGCACCGGTCATCCGCAGCGCGCGGAACAGGGCGGACCGGCCGCGCGTGCGCACCGCACGGGAGAAATCCCCGGTGCGAGCGCGGACGCCCCGCGCCGGTGCCCGCCACACGCTCACCTCGTCATCGTGCGGCATGCGGCCGGTCGACGTCCTGCGCCCCGCCGGTCGTCCTCCCGCCACGGGCGTGGCCGGACGCGGGGGCCGCCGGCCGTCGTTGCCGGTCTCCCGACCTCCTCCCCGGAGCGCGCGCCGTGACCGCGCGGTACGTCCCTGCATCCCAACCAGAGGCCCCGTGACACGGGGACCTGACCCACGTCCCGTCGGCAGAGTTGCGGGACATCTCTGTGCCAGATCACCCTTTGTCCGACCGGGCCGGAACGGCCCGCTTCCGAGAAGAGGCGCCGAATGTCGGCGATCCATTCCTCCCACAGCTCCGGCGGCGGCGCCGCCGGGATCAAGCGCTCATCCGCGCACAACAGGTTCCTGATCAAGCTCACCGTGATCTCCACGCTCGGCGGGCTGCTGTTCGGCTACGACACCGGGGTCATCTCCGGCGCGCTGCTGTACATGAAGACCGACCTGCACCTCACCACGTTCACCGAGGCGGTAGTGGTCAGTTCGCTGCTCTTCCCCGGCGCTGCCGGTGGGGCGCTCCTCGGGGGCAAGCTTGCTGACAAGCTCGGCCGCAAGGGCAGCCTGCTCGTCTGCGCGGGCCTCTTCTTTTTCGGAGCGCTGATCTGCGCTACGGCCCCGAATGTGGAGATCATGGTCGTGGGGCGGATCCTGCTCGGCTTCGGCGTGGGCGCGGCCGCGGCCACCTGCCCGCTCTACCTCGCCGAGATGGCCCCGGCCGACCGGCGGGGCCGCATGGTGACGATCAACGAGCTCATGATCGTGACCGGGCAGTTCCTCGCCTTCGCCATCAACGCCCTGCTGAACGCCCTGATCAAGGATCCGCACGTCTGGCGCTGGATGCTCTCCGTCGCCCTCGTGCCGGCGATCGCCCTGTTCGTGGGGATGTTCTTCCTGCCGGACTCGCCCCGCTGGTACGCCGTCCGCGGGCGGCTGGACGACACCCGGCGCGTCCTCGGCCTCAGCCGTGAGCCGGCCGAGGCCGCCGAGGAGTTCAACGTCATCGTCCAGCACGCGAAGCGGGACGTCTCCGAGGACACCGGCGCGGCAATGCGCGACCTGCGGGCGTTCCCCTGGATGCGCCGCATCCTCTGGATCGGCTGCGGTCTGGCCGCCGTGCAGCAGGCCACCGGGATCAACACGGTGAACTACTACGCGCCGACCATCCTGGAGTCGACCGGACTCGGGACCAGCGCGGCGCTGGTGCTCACCATCACCGTCGGGATCGTCGCCATCATCGGGACCATCCTGGGCATCGTCCTCATCGGGCGGATCAACCGCCGGCCGCTGCTGCTCACCGGGTTCACCGGGGTGGCGACCGGGCACGCGGTGCTCGCGCTGTCCTTCCTGCTGCCCGAGTCCGCCTTCCGCAGCTACCTCATCCTCGCCGCGATGCTGATCGTCGTCTTCTTCGTCCAGACGTTCATCGGCACGCTCGTCTGGCTGCTGCTGTCGGAGATCTTCCCGATGACGATCCGGGGCTTCGCGATGGGTATCGCGGTGTTCGTGCTGTGGACGGTCAATGCGGCCATCTCGTTCGCGTTCCCGCCCGTCGTCGCCGCGCTCGGGGCGAGTCTCACCTTCGGCCTGTTCGCGGCCATCAACGTCGGGTCGCTCGCTTTCGTGAAGAAGTTCGCCCCGGAGACCCGTGGGCGGTCGCTCGAGGAGCTCGAGGACGACTTCCGGACACACGATCCGAAGAACTTCGTTCACGAGGCCCCGGTCGGCGTCCACGGCGGCTGATCCCGGTCCTGCGGCTTCGCTCGCCACCCCGGATCCGGTCCGGGGTGGCGGGCGGTCCGCCGCCGCGCGGCCGCCTCGGATCCGAGTCAGATCAGGCGGGGCAGCGGACGCACGACGATCCGCTCCTCCACTGACCGGCCGTCCAGGACCAGTCGAGCCCGCCACACCCCCGAGGAGCGCAGCGGGGTGATCGGGTCCCCCTCGACCAGCCGGCGGAAGACGTCTCTCGCCTCGTCGGCCGTGGCGTAGGCCTCCCAGCGCGGTATCCGCTGGAGCGGGCCGAGGGACTCGATGCGGTGGGGGTCGCGGGTGTCGTCCGGCGCAGGACCGGACTCCTCGGGGGGGAGGACGGACAGGCGCGGGCGGCCCAGCACGTACTTGCCGTTGGGGCGGACGCCCAGCCAGTCGTAGTTGCCGGTGGCCAGCTTGGCCCACAACGCTTCTGGCTTTCGGCACTGTTCGAGGACCGCGTAGATCTGCTGGCCGAGCTCGATGTGCGCGTACGACCGATCGGGCGGCATGCCCGATCGTATGGCCGGCGACCTCCTGAGGCCGGACCGGGCTGGTCCGAGCTCGCGGCCCTGGCGCTGGCCTGGCCGAGGGGTCAGTCCAGGTAGAGGGCCCTCTGGGCGGCCACGAACGCTTCGATCGACTGGGGCGGGATGCCTGTCAAGCGCTCGACGTCGTCGGTCGTGCGGTCGTAGCGGTTGTCCCGGTGCAGCCGGGCCATGGTGGCGACGTGCTGTGCGGTGTGCGGCGGAAGGCCCATCCTGGACAGCCCGGCCTGCCACCGGTCCAGCGGCACGTCCACATAGGACACTGGCCGATCCAGCGCACGGGAGAAGGCGGCAGCCAGCTCCGTCATGGTGACCGAGTGCGGCCCGGTCAATTCGTAGACGTGCCCGATGTGGGGGGCCGGGTCGCGGAGCACGGTGGCGACGACCCGGGCTACGTCGTCCACGGCGACCGGCGAGGTGCGTCCGGTGCCGAACGGCAGCGCGATCGTGCCGTTTTCCCGTATCGACTGCGCTGCCATCGTGGTGAACAGCGGAGTGTCGAGGAACACCGTCGGCCGGATGTGCACGACGGGGAGGCCGGACCAATTGAATACCTGCTCCGCCAGCCAGTGCAGCCGCTGCTGGTGCGACTCCTCGGTGCTGGTGGCGGTCATCTGCGACACCGTCATCTGCGACAGGTCGACCAGGACCTCCAGCTTTCCGTACTCCTTCGCAACGGAGGCCACCACGGTCGCCGCCAGCAGGTGGTCCGGGGATACGGCCATCGCGAAAAGCATCCGAGACACGCCCTGCAGCGCGGCCGCCACGGTTTCGGGCCGGGTCAGGTCCCCGATGACGACCTCCGCGCCGAGCCCTTTCACCTCAGCTGCACGCTCGTCCTCGTGACGGACCATGAATCGCACCGGCACACCCTGAGCACTCACATGCTCGAAAACCGCACGGCCCACGCCGCGGGCACCCGGGATGAGAAAAAGGTTGTCGGCAGCCATTCAGTGAATCTCCTTCGTAGCCGGGGGATATCTCCTTGCGCTGTCGAAGCCTCTACCAAATCCGGGACGGTTCGTGTTGCAGCTGTTTCCGGACCGGCCGGTCGCCAGGTCCGAAGGCGAAGCCGGCTATCGCGCGGAGCACGGCGAACGCGGCTACTCGGGCTCGGGCGGGGGAGGCAACAGCGGCGGCCAGGCGGCGGCCGGTGCAGGACCGGCCACGGTGGCGCTAGGGGACTCGGGGCCCCGCTGGCGGGACCGGCCGTGTGCTCAGCTGCGCGGCTCGGGGATCTGGGGTGCGCGCAGCGGTCGGAACGCGGCCCGCAGCTCCGCCGCGAACAGTTCCGGCTCCTCCCACGCCGCGAAGTGGCCGCCCCGCTCCGCCTCGTGGAAGTAGCTGAGGGTGGGATAGGACTTCTCCGCCCAGCTGCGCGGGGTCCGCCAGATCTCGCCGGGGAAGGCGGTGAAGCCGACCGGGACCGAGGGCGGCGGAAGTGGCTGGCTCTCCGCGGCAGGGGCGTCGGGTCCGTAGGCCTCCCAGTAGGACCGGGCGGCCGAGGCGCCCGTGCCGGTCAGCCAGTAGGTCGTGACGTTGTCGAGGACGTGGTCGCGGGTGAGGTTGCCCGAGGGCTGCCCGTCGGCGAAGGCGCCGGCGATCTTGTAGTACGCGTCGGTGTCGTGGTCGGTCATCCAGGCGGCCAGGGCGACGGGGGAATCCAGCAGGGCGTAGCCGATGGTCTGCGGCCGGGTGGCCTGCTCCACGAAGTAGCCGTTGCCGGTCGCTTGGAAGGTCTTGATCGCAGCGAGCGCCGCGCGTTCCTGCTCGGTGTCCACCGGCAGGGAGCCGGGGTCGTTCAGCGCGGGCACGAGCAGGTTGGTGTGGATGCCGAGCAGGCCCTCGGGTGCCTGGCGGCCCATTGCGTCGGTGACGCCGGCGCCGACATCGCCCCCTTGGGCGACGTACCGGTCGTAGCCGAGGCGGCGCATCAGCTCGGCCCAGGCGCGTGCGGTCCGGCCGAGGTCCCAGCCGAGCTCGGTCGGCTGGCCGGAGAAGCCGTAGCCGGGCAGGGACGGCAGCACCAGGTCGAAGGCGTCCTCGGCGCGGCCGCCGTGCGCGGTCGGGTCCGTCAGCGGGCCGATGGAGTCCAGCATCTCGATGACCGAGCCGGGCCAGCCGTGCGTCATGACCAGCGGCAGGGCATCCGGGTGCGGCGAGCGCACGTGGATGAAATGGATGTCCACGCCGTCGATCTCCGTCACGAACTGCGGCAGCGCGTTCACCCGCGCCTCACTCCGGCGCAGGTCGTACTCGCTCGCCCAGTAGCGCCCGAGCTCCTGCATGGTCGCCAGCTGCACGCCCTGCGACCGGTCGTCGACGAGCTCCTTGCTCGGCCAGCGGGTCGCTTCGAGGCGGCGCCGCAGGTCCTCGAGCGCCTGCTCGGGGAACTCGGCGTGGAAGGGCCGGATGGCACTGCCGGTCTCTCGCTCGACGGTGGTCATGTCTGGTTCCGCCCTTTCTGCCTGGCCCCGCGCGGGGGACGTCGCACTCCAGTCGGTATCGGAATCCGTTCCTCAGCGACGGGGCTGAGGGACCCGTGGGTGGCGCAGGGGGCCGAACGCGGCCCGGAGCTCGGTGGCGAACAGTTCGGGCTCCTCCCATGCGGCGAAGTGGCCGCCCCGGTCGGCCTCGTGGAAGTAGCTGAGGGTGGGGTAGGCCTTCTCGACCCAGCTGCGCGGGGCCCGGAAGATCTCGCCGGGGAACGTGGTGAAGCCGACCGGAATCGAGACCTCCGGGGCTGCCTGGCCTGCGGCGGCCGCCTGCGCCTGGGCTCGTCCGTTCTCCCAATACGACCGGGCAGCCGACGTCCCGGTGCCGGTCAGCCAGTACAGCGTGATGTTGTCCAGGACGTGGTCCCGGGTGAGACCGCCCGAGGGCTGCCCGTCGCGGAAGGCGCGGGAGATCTTGTCGTAGGCGTCGGTGTCGTGGTCGAGCATCCAGGCGGCCAGGGCGACGGGGGAATCCAGCAGGGCGTAGCCGATCGTCTGCGGCCGGGTGGCCTGCTCGGTGAAGTAGCCGTTGCCGCTCGTCCGGAACGTGGTGACCGCGGCCTGCGCCGCACGTTCCTGCTCGGTCCCCGCCGGTTGGCCGTCGCCGGTCAGCGCCGTCCGGAGCAGGTTGACGTGGATACCGACCAGCCCCTCGGGTGCCTGGCGGCCCATCGCGTCGGTGACGGCGGCGCCCTGGTCGCCGCCCTGAGCGACGTAGCGGGGATAGCCGAGCCGGCGCATCAGCTCGGCCCACGCCCCGGCGATGCGGCTGACGTCCCAGCCGAGCTCGGTCGGCTCGCCGGAGAAGCCGTAGCCGGGCAGGGACGGCAGCACCAGGTCGAAGGCATCCTCGGCGAGGCCGCCGTGCGCGGTCGGGTCCGTCAGCGGGCCGATGGAGTCCAGCATCTCCACGACGGAGCCGGGCCAGCCGTGCGTCATGATCAGTGGCAGCGCGTCCGCGTGCGGCGCCCGGACGTGGACGAAGTGGATGTCCACCCCGTCGATCACCGTCGTGAACTGCGGCAGCGCGTTGAGCCTCGCCTCGACCCTGCCCAGGTCGTACTCGGTCGCCCAGCAGCGGGTCAGCGCCTGCATCGTCGCCAACCGCACGCCCTGCGACCGATCGTCGACCAACTCCCGGGAGGGCCAGCGCGTCGCGGCGAGGCGGCGGCGCAGCTCGGCGAGCGCCTCACCGGGGACGTCGGCCCGGAACGGTCGGATGGCAGTGCCTGCCCGCTGCTCGACTGCGGTCATGCTGCTCTGCCCCCTGCACGAATGCGGGGGAAGTCGCAGACCGGCGGCACG
>JAODNN010000059.1 GCA_025465355.1 Blastococcus sp.
GCCGCCGTGGGTGCCGGGCATGGACGTCGCCGGGGTGGTCGACGAGATCGGCGAGGGCGTGGACACCGGCCTGACGGTGGGCGACGCCGCCATGGGCATCGTCATGCCCACCGGCGCGCACGGCGGCTACCGGGAGAGTCTGGTGCTGCCGGCGGATTCGGTCGTCCGGTCGCCGAAGGGATACGACGACGTCGCGGCGTCGACCCTGCCGATGAACGGGCTGACCGCACGCCTCGCACTCGACCAGCTGGGGCTGCGGCCAGGGCAGGTCCTCGCCGTCACCGGTGCCGCCGGTGCCTTCGGCGGCTACGTCGTCCAACTGGCGAAGGCCGACGGGCTCACCGTCGTCGCCGACGCCTCCGAGGCCGACGAGCAGTTGGTCCGCGAGCTCGGGGCCGACGTCGTGGTACGGCGTGGGGACGACGTCGCCGTGCGGATCCGCGAGCGCTTCCCCGAGGGCGTCGACGGGCTGGCCGACGGCGCGGTGATGGACGCCCTGGTGCTGCCCGCCGTCCGCGACGGCGGGAGGGTGGCGACCGTGCGCGGCTACCGCGGGGACGGACAGGACCGCGTGGCCGTGATCCCGACGCTGGTGCGCCGGGTCGCGCAGGACCGGGCGGCCCTGGACCGGTTGCGGGAGCAGGCCGAGCAGGGAGTGCTCACGCTGCGGGTCGCCCGCACCTTTCCGGCCGAGCAGGCGGCCGAGGCGCACCGTCTCCTCGCCCGGGGCGGCGTGCGCGGCCGGCTGGTGCTCACCTTCTGACAGCCCGGCGACGTCCACCGCAATGGCCGTTGTCGTGGATGTCGGCCTGAATTCGCCGGGCCCGTCCGCCCGTGCGAGGGTCGGGAGCCGTGAACGGCGCACAGGCACTCATCCGCACGCTCGTGGGCTCCGGCGTGGACGTCTGCTTCTCCAACCCCGGGACCTCCGAGATGCACTTCGTCGCTGCCCTGGACGACGTGCCCGAGATGCGGGGGATCCTGACCCTGTTCGAAGGGGTCGCCACCGGTGCCGCGGACGGGTACGCCCGGATGGCCGGGCGGCCGGCCGCCACTCTCCTGCACCTCGGCCCCGGGCTGGGCAACGGGCTGGCCAACCTGCACAACGCCCGCCGCGCCCGCACGCCCATCCTCAACGTCGTGGGCGACCACGCCCGCACGCACAAGCGGCTGGACGCGCCTCTGGAGTCCGACATCGACGCCGTCGCCGGCACGTTCTCGCGGTGGGTCCGGCGCTCGCTGTCGCCGGAGGTCGTCGGCGCCGACGCGGCCGATGCTGTGGCCGCCGCCCGCACGGCGCCCGGTGGCATCGCGACGCTGGTCCTGCCCGCCGACGTCTCGTGGGAGGAGGGCGCCGCGGTCGCCGGCCCCGTCCGCGTGCGACCCCCGTCGCGCGTGGCGCCGGAGCTCGTCGAGGAAGCCGCCGCCGCGCTGAGGTCCGGTGAGCCCGCGGTGCTCTTCCTGGGCGGCGACGCGGTGGGGGAGGAGGGGCTGCTCGCCGCGGCGAAGGTCGCCGAGGGCGCCGGTGCCCGGCTGATGAGCGAGACCTTCCCGGCCCGCATGGCCCGCGGCGCCGGCCTCCCCGACGTCCCGCGGCTGCCCTACCCCCCGGAGATGGCGATCTCCGCGCTCGCCGGCACCAGGCACCTGGTCCTCGTCGGCGCGACCGCGCCCGTGCACTTCTTCGCCTATCCCGGCGTGCCCGGCCAGCCGGTGCCCGAGGACTGTGAGGTGCACGTGCTCGCCGAGCCCGGCGAGGACGCCGTCGCGGCGCTGCAGGCCCTGGCCGAGGTGGCCGCTCCGCACGTCCGGCCGCAGCCCCTCGAACCGGAGCGACCCGAGATCCCCACCGGAGAGCTCGACGGCCGATCGCTGTCCGCCGTCGTCGGCGCGCTGCTGCCCGAGGGCGCGATCCTGGTCGACGAGGCGCTGACGTCGGGCGTCGGCCTCCAGGAGATGACCGCCGGCGCGCCCCGGCACGACTGGCTGTCGCTGACGGGTGGCGCGATCGGCGACGGCCTGCCGATGGCCGCGGGCGCCGCGGTCGCCGCGCCCGGCCGGCCGGTGGTCGGCATTCAGGCCGACGGCAGCGCGATGTACACGATCTCGGCGCTGTGGACCTACGCCCGCGAGCAGCTCGACGTCACGACGGTCGTCTGCGACAACGGCTCCTACGCGATCCTCGAGGGGGAGCTGACGCGGGTGGGCGCCGACGGGGAGGGCACGCGGGCCGCTCAACTGCTGGAGCTGGGCAGCCCGGACCTCGACTTCGTGGCCCTCGCCCGGGGCATGGGTGTTCCCGGCACCCGGGCGACGACGGCCGAGGAGCTCGCCGACCAGCTGCGGCGGGCCCTGGCCGAGCCGGGCCCACACCTGATCGACGCCGTCCTCCCCCGGCGGAAGTAGCGCGTTCCGGCGGCCGGAACCGCGGTCGCGAGCGGTACCGCGCCGCGCTGAGCGCTACCCCGTCCGGCGTTCCCCGGGAGGACGGGGTGAAGCCGCGGATCCGCGTCGGCCGCAGGTTCCGCTGCAACGTCCTGTGGTGCCACGAGACTCCGGCGGCGTGATCAGCCGTTCTGTTTCCTCGGGTGCATGAGCCGGTCCATCTGGGCCGTGGTGTCCGCCTTCTCCTTGCGTTCGGCGCGCTTCACCTTGAGCGCCTTTCCGGACTTCTTGGCGGAATGCGTGACGTGCGGTGACTTGTCGGCCATGGCGCTGCTCCCTCGAAGGTGAACGCACGCTACGCCGGAAAGGGCTCCCTGCGGGGCCGGCCGTCGCGGCTGCCGATTCGCTCCCCGATCGGCGGCGTCCGTAGCCTCATCCAGTGCAGCCGAGGGCGCCGGGGCGGCGGTTCCGCCCCGACATCGAGGGCCTGCGGGCGGTCGCGGTCCTGGCCGTGGTCCTGTTCCACGCGGCCGTTCCGGGGGTCGGCGGCGGCTTCGTCGGCGTCGACGTCTTCTTCGTGCTCTCGGGCTTCCTGATCACGCGGATGCTCTGGCGGGAGGTCGAGGCCAGTGGCCGGCTCGGCCTGGCCCGCTTCTACGCGGGCCGGGCCCGCCGCCTCCTCCCGGCGGCGGTCACCGTGCTCGTGGCCACGACGGCGGTGGCGACGGCGGTGCTGCCCCCGTTGCAGGTGCGGGCCGTGCTGGGGGACGCCGTCGCCAGTGCCCTGTACGTCGGCAACTACCGGCTGGCCGTACAGGGCACCGACTACCTCGCCGCGAACGGGCCGCCTTCGCCGTTCCAGCACTACTGGTCGCTGGGGGCCGAGGAGCAGTTCTACCTGTTCTGGCCGGTGCTGCTGGTCCTCGCCGCCTGGCCGGCCCGGCGGGCCGGGGGGCGGGCCACCCCGGTCGTGGCACCCGCGGTGGCGCTGGCGCTGGTGGCGGCCGGTTCGTTCGCGGTCTCCCTCGCCTGGACCCGCAGCAGCCCGCCGTGGGCGTACTTCTCGCTGCCCTCGCGGGCCTGGGAGCTGGCTGTCGGCGGCCTCGTGGCCGTGGGGGCGCCGTGCTGGCGCCGGCTCCCGGCGGTCGTCGCCGGACTCGTGGGCTGGGCCGGGTTGGCCGTCGTCGTCGGCAGCTGCCTCCTGCTCGGGACGTCCACCCCGTTCCCCGGGACCGCCGCCCTCGCACCGGTGCTCGGCACCGCGGTGGTCGTCCTGGCCGGTTCCGCCGCACCGCGGTGGGGCGTCGGTGCGGTGCTGGCGCTGGCGCCGCTGCGGTGGGCCGGACGGCTGTCCTTCCCCTGGTATCTGTGGCACTGGCCGGTCCTGGTGCTCGCGCCGCTGATCGTGGGGCACGCCCTGCCACTACCTGGGCGGCTGGCCGCCGCGGGCGTCTCGGCGCTGCTCGCCGCGGCGACGCTCCTGCTGATCGAGAACCCGGTGCGGTTCGCCGCTCCGCTGCGCCGCTCCTCCGGTCGCAGCCTCCTCCTCGGTGGCGCCCTCACGGCCGCCGGAGTCTGCGTCGCCCTCGTCGCCCTCGCCGTGGCCCCCGCGACGGTCGGGCACGGGACGGCGGTGGCGGCTCCCCGGCTGGCCGCGCCGGCCGCGCCCACATCGGGCCCCGACCCCGCGGCTGAGCGGCTGCGGGCACTGACGGCGCAGGTCCAGGCCGCGGTCGCGGCGTCGGCCGGCATGCGGGACGTTCCCGCCACCCTGAGTCCGCCGCTGGACCGGGTGTCCTCGGACACGGCTCTGCCGTTCCAGAACGGTTGCGACCGCGGCTTCACCCAGGCGACCCAGCCGCCGTGCGTGTTCGGTGACCCCGCGGGGACGGCGACGGTGGCGCTCATCGGCGACTCGCATGCCGCCGCGTGGTTCCCGGCGGTCGAGCCGCTGGCCGAGCAGCGGCACTGGCGCCTCGACGTCCTGGCGAAGGCGACCTGCCCGTTCCTGCTCGACCTGCCGACCCGGAGCCCCTACCTCGGCCGGCAGTTCACCGAGTGCGCGCAGTGGCGGACGACGGTCCTCGCCCGCCTGCAGGCCGAACATCCGGCGCTGGTGCTCCTTGCGATGTCCCGGCGGTACGGCGCCGACTTCGACTTCACCGCCTACGACGCCTCCTGGCTCGCGGCGCTGACCCGCAGCGTGGCCACGCTCCGGGCTTCCGGCGCGACCGTCCTCGTGCTGGGACCGCTGCCGGACCCGCACACGTGGGCGCCGAGCTGCCTGTCCGACCACCTGGACTCCGCGGCCGCCTGTTTCCCGGCCCGCGCCGCCGCGGTCAACGCCCGGGGGGTCGCGGCGGAGACGGCGGCGGCGCACGCCGGCGGGGGGCGGTACGCCGACCTCACGGACCTGTTCTGCACCGCCGACCGCTGCCCGCTCATCGTCGGGAACGTCCTCGTCTACCGCGACGACAACCACGTCTCGGTCGAGTACGCGTCGCTGCTCGGGCCGGTGATCGCCGCGGAGATCGCGCAGGTCCTGCCCGGCGGCTGAGGCCGGTCAGCCCCCGATCCGGCGCGGGTAGTGCCACCGCTCGAGCAGGAAGCCGACCCAGGCCGCCAGTGCGCGCGTGAGCCCCAGGGCCGCGCCGAAAGAACGGTCGACAGCACCGACCCCCGCGATCGGATCGACAGCAGTGAGTCCGACGACCAGAGGGACAACCGGGAACTCCCTGGCCGAGCCATGACGGAATGGTGGTGCCTCCCCATGGGGACGCCGCGTCCTCGCGGGCTCACCCTTTCGGGGAATGCCTGCGCGCCATTAGCGCGACAAGTCGACACGGCAGGAACGGTTGATGACTCCTTCGGACGGCAAAGTCCGTAATTTTCTTCACAAAGAGGCTTCAGCGTTCACCCGATTGAGCCGATGAGTCATTCAGTTCACCGGAATCGGTGAACCGAATGGCCGAGACCGGTGATTCCGAAAGGAATGCCGGCCAACGAAGGAGTCGGGTTTCGTGAGCGACCGGGTCGAGAGCACGCTCGGAACGGGACGGACGGCGGGCCGCCGGTGGATGGTCCGCGCGGCCGGTGTCACCGCGATTGCCGCGGTGGCCCTCGGTGTGGCCCCCGGGGTCGCCGATGCGCAGCCGCAGAACCCCTCGAACGGCGACATCAGCGCCGCGCAGCAGGCCGCGGACGCCGCCGCCGCGCAGGAAGGGCAGATCAACGGCCAGCTCGCCGCGGCGCAGGCCAAGGTGGACGATGCCAACGCCCAGGCCGCCCTGGCGCTGGACCAGTACTGGAGGAAGCAGCAGGCCTACGACGACGCCGTGGCCAGCGCGCAGAAGGCCAAGGCCGCCGCCACCAAGGCGCAGGCCGATCTGACCGCCGCGCGTGCCGCCGTCGCCTCGTTCGCCCGCGACAGCTACATGTCCGGCAGCACCAGCTCGCGCATGACGAGCATGGTGACCTCCGGCAGCCCGGCGCAGCTGCTCGAGCGCATGGCGCTGCTCAGCGCCGCCGGCGACCACCGCTCGCAGGTCGTCACCACCGTCACCGTGGTGGAGAAGCAGGCCGCGAGCGCCGACACCGCCGCGCAGACCGCCATGAACCAGGCCGGTCAGCTCAAGCAGCAGGCCACCGCCGCTCTCGACTCCGCCCGTGCGGTCCGTGCCGATGCCGTCGCCCAGGCCGCGGCGTTCCAGACCCAGGAGACGGCCGCGCAGGCCCAGCTCCAGCAGGCACAGCAGACCGTGTCGACCCTGCAGAGCCAGCGGGCCGCCGCGACCCAGTTCGACCAGCAGCAGGCCGCGGCCGCCGCAGCCGCCGCAGCAGCCGCGCGGGCACCGGCACCCGCACCCGCGCCGGCCCCCGCCGCCAATGGCTCCTCGGCGGTCGAGACGATGATCGCGGCCGCCTCCCGGTGGATCGGCACTCCGTATGCATGGGGCGGCGGTTCGCTGACCGGCCCGAGCATGGGCTTCGACATCGACTACGGCGTCGTCGGCTTCGACTGCTCCGGGCTGACCCGCTACGCCTTCGCCCAGGCCGGGATCACGATCCCGCGGGTGGCGGCGGACCAGTACTGGGCCGGGCCGCACGTGTCGCGGGCCAACCTGCAGCGCGGTGACCTCGTGTTCTGGGCGACCAACACCAGCGACCCGTCGTCCATCCACCACGTCGCGATCTACCTGGGCAACAACCAGATCCTCGAGGCGCCCGAGAGCGGCTCGGTGGTCCGGGTGGCGTCCATGACCTACCGCTGGAACGGCTTCATCGGCGGGGCGCGGCCCACCGCCTGACCCGCCCGGCCTCCGAGACGGCCGCGCACCTCCCGACAGGGCGGGGCGCGGCCGTCCCGGTTTCGGCCGTCCCGGCCCCGGCGATCCGCCGCCGCACAGCCGGCCGGGGGGCCGAGCACCGTGGACGCGCGCCGGCGGCCGAGGTCGCCCGTCACTCGGGAGGCGGTCACCTGATCGGGTGGTCCGTCGCTCAGCGTGTCCACAGGTCGGCTGAACGCCGCCCCGCGGACGGTCCAGTTCTCATACAGTCCCAGCTTCTTGCCGGCGTCTTTCAGCGACATGGAGCAGCGGGGGTGCGGTGGCGACTGCCCTGGACGTCGTGGACAGCGAGGTCCGTGAGCTGATCCGTCGCCGCGGCCTGGACCCGTTCACCGACCCGGGTCCGGTGCGGGTCCTGGTGCGTGACGTCGTCGCCGACTACTCCGAGCGCTCGCTGACCTCAGCGCTGCCGCCGATCGGCGACGCCGATTCGGTCGTGCGCGACGTGCTGGACCGGGTGGCCGGCTTCGGGCCGCTGCAGCGCTACCTCGACGACCCGGAGGTCGAGGAGATCTGGATCAACGAACCGGGCCGCGTGTTCGTGGCCCGGCATGGGCGCAGTGAGCTGACGACGACGATCCTGTCCGCCGGTGAACTCGCCGACCTGGTCGAGCGGATGCTGCGCACCTCGGGTCGCCGTATCGACATGTCGACCCCGTTCGTCGACGCGATGATGCCCGACGGCTCGCGGCTTCATGTGGTGATCCCGGATATCACGCGGCGGCACATGGCCGTCAACATCCGCAAGTTCGTGCTGTCGGCGCACAGCCTCGACGAGCTGGTCGCACTCGGCACACTGACCGCCCAGGCCGCCCGGTTCCTGGAGGCAGCGGTCGCCTCGGGTCTGAACATCCTCGTCTCAGGCGGCACGCAGGCAGGCAAGACAACTCTCTTGAACTGCCTCTGCTCGGCCATCCCCGCCCGCGAGCGGGTGATCACGGCGGAGGAGGTCTTCGAGCTCCGGATCCCGCTCCCTGACGTCGTCTCGATGCAGACCCGCCAGCCCAACCTGGAGGGTGCCGGGGAGATCCCGCTGCGCCGGCTGGTGAAGGAGGCGCTGCGGATGCGGCCCTCCCGGATCGTCGTCGGCGAGGTGCGGCAGGAAGAGTGTCTCGACCTGACGCAGTTGGCCTGAGCACATACGGGCTGTCGGTGCGTTGGGGGCATGTCGCCTGGTCATCGGGTCGACGTTGCGCTCCGCTGCGCCAGCACGGGTGCCGTGCCATCCGCCCTATCCGGTGTCGACGTCACGCTGCGGCGTGCCCAGACGCCGGGTGCCTTCGACCCTGGTGACGCAGATGCTCGGCTTCTACGGTGACGGGGGTGTGGGCGACAACTGCCCGACCGTCCGGCAGGCCGTGATGAGCGTCCCTCTGTTGGTAGCCGTCGATGACGACCGCGACCTGCTGCGAAGCATCGAGCGCGAGTTGCGCAATCGGTACGAGCCGGACTACCGGGTCTGCTGCCTGCGCTCGACGAGCGACGCGCTGGCCACGCTGCAGGAGCTGGCCGCGGCCGGCGAGCAGGTAGCCCTGGTGCTTGCCGGCGAGGTGCTCTCGGGCGCATCCGGTACGGAGGTGCTGGCGGAGGTACGCCGCACGTTCCCGCACGCCCAGCGCGTCCTGCTCATCGGATGGGGCCATCTCGGGGACTCGACGACCGGCGACGAGATCTTCGAGGCGATCTCCCGCGGACGCATGGACCACTACGCGCTACGGCCTGCACAGCCCCCGGACGAGCAGTTCCACCTGGCGATCTCGAGCTTCCTGCTGACGTGGGCCGAAGCGCGGCGCTGCGTCCCGAACACGGTGAACGTGGTCGGGGAGTCCTGGTCCGGTCGGGCGTACGAGCTGCGCGAGGTGCTCGAGCGCTGCGCGATTCCCCACCGGTTCCTGCTGGCCGGGTCCGACGAGGGGCGTGCCCTGCTCGCCGGGGGAGGCGCGAGGAGGTTCCCGCTCCTCGTCATGCCCGACGGGAAGATCCTGGAGGACCCCAGTGATGCGGAGCTCGCGAGGGCGTCGGGGGCCGCGGTCGACCCGGACCGGGACCACTACGACCTCGTGATCGTCGGCGGTGGACCGGCCGGCCTGTCCGCGGGCGTCTACGGCGCCTCCGAGGGGCTGCGCACCCTGGTCATCGACTCGGGCGGCGTCGGCGGGCAGGCCACGTCGAGCTCGGCGATCCGCAACTACCTCGGCTTCCCCCGTGGCGTCAGCGGCGGGGAACTGGCCCGGCGGGCCTACGAGCAGGCCTGGGTCTTCGGCGCCCGCTTCGCCTTCATGCAGCGGGTCACGCACCTGGAGCGGGAGCATGACGGCATCGTCGTGGCCCTGAACACCGGCGGGGTCGTGGTGGCTCGCGCGGTGGTCCTGGCGATGGGCGCCAGCTACAGCCGCCTCGGCGTGGAGCCGCTGGAGGCGTTGCGCGGGGCCGGCGTCTTCTACGGCGCCGCTGCCTCCGAGGCGCCGCTCGTGTCCGGGGAGGAGGCCTACGTCGTCGGGGGGGCGAACTCCGCCGGGCAGGCCGTCGTCTACCTGGCCCGCTACGCCCGGCGGGTCACGCTGGTGGTCCGGGCGGCGTCGCTCGACGCCGGGATGTCGCACTACCTGGTCCGGCAGATCGAGGCGACCCCGAACATCGACGTTCGGACGGAGACCGAGGTCGTCGACGGCGGCGGCGACGGCTGGCTGGACCGCCTGGTGCTGCGCGACCGCGGGAACGGCAAGGAGGAGACGGTCAGCGCCCACGCCCTGTTCCTGATGATCGGCGCCCGGCCGCACACCGAGTGGCTGCCCCCGACAGTCGAGCGGGATCCCGCCGGCTTCGTCATGACCGGGTCGGATCTGAGCGCCGACGCGCTCCGGGCGCTCGGTCGACCTCCGCTGGCGCTGGAGACCAGCCTCCCGGGAGTCCTCGCGGTCGGAGACATCCGACACGGGTCTGTGAAGCGCGTGGCGTCGGCCGTCGGCGAGGGCTCGATCGCGATCCAGCTCGTCCACCGCCTGCTCGCCCAGTGAGTCCGGCCGCCTCGACGGTCCAGCCCGTGCGGTGACCCCGGTGCGGCCGACGTCACGTGTGGGAGGGGTGACCGAACGGGTACAGGGCGCCGCCGTGACCCTGCATCTGTTCCGCACCAAGCCGGTCGAAGCCATCGGTGCGTCCGAGGACGATGCCGCCGGCGTCGGCACCCTCCGGAAGAACCTCTCCGCCCGGCACCTCGTCGGCTTCGGCATCGGCGTGGTGATCGGCACGGGCATCTTCACGCTCACGGGCGTCCAGGCGAGGAACACCGCCGGCCCGGCGGTGGTGATCTCCTTCGTCATCGCCGGCGTCGTCGCGCTCCTCGCCGCTGTCTGCTACGCCGAGCTGGCCTCTTCGGTGCCGACGGCGGGCAGCGCCTACTCGTATGCGTTCGCGACCGTCGGCGAGCTCGTCGCCTGGATCATCGGCTGGGACCTCTTCCTGGAGTTCGCGCTCGGCGCCGCCGTGGTTGCCCGGGGCTGGTCGGGCTACGTGGGCAACCTGCTGCACCTGCCGACGTCGCTGTTCGGCGAGGACTCGACGGTGAACCTGGGGGCGGTGCTCATCGTCGTCGTCCTCACCGCCGTCGCCGTCCTCGGCATCCGCGAGTCCGCACGGGTCACCGGCGCACTCGTGATCGTCAAGGTGGCGATCTGCGTCTTCGTCATCGTCGCCGGCGCCTGGTTCGTCACCGGGGCCAACCTCACGCCGTTCGTGCCCGCGGGCAGGCCGGCGGACAGCGGCGGCGGCCTCACCCAGCCGCTGATCTCGGCGGTCGCCGGGCTGCACCCGGCCGCGTTCGGCATCGGCGGCATCCTGACCGCCGCGGCCGTCGTCTTCTTCTCCTATACCGGCTTCGAGGCCGTGGCGAATCTCTCCGAGGAGACCCGGCGCCCTGGCCGCGACCTGCCGCTGGGCCTGCTGGGCACGCTGGTCCTCTCCACCGCTCTCTACGTCGGCGTCTCGTTCGTCGTCGTCGGCATGGTGAAGTACAGCCGTATCGACGAGGGCGCGCCGATCGCCGATGCCTTCGGCCAGAACGGCCTCGGCTGGGCCTCGGCGCTCGTCTCGCTCGCCGCGGTCGCGGGGCTCACCTCGGTGATCCTGGTCGACCTGATCACCGTCAGCCGGATCGGCTTCGCCATGGGGCGCGACGGGCTGCTCCCCCCGGGGATAGCCAGGGTGAGCCCGCGGACCGGGACGCCGGTACGCATGACGCTGGCCTATGCGGCGGTCGTCCTGGTCCTGGCGGCGTTCGTGCCGCTGAGCACACTGGCCGATCTGGTGAGCATCGGCACGCTGTTCGCCTTCGTCCTCGTCTCCCTGGCGGTGCCGCTGCTGCGTCGCACACGGCCGGACCTTCCCCGCAGGTTCCGCGTGCCGTGGTCACCCGTGCTGCCGGTCGTCTCGGCGCTCGCCTGTCTCTACCTCATGGCGAACCTCACCGTGGAGACCTGGCTGCGCTTCCTCGCCTGGATGGTCCTCGGACTGGTCTTCTACTTCGCCTACGGCTACCGGCACTCACGCATGCGGGCGGCCGGCACACCTCCGGAGGTCGGCGGCCCGAGAGCTGAAGTGATGGGCGAACGGTAACGACGCTCGCGGATCCCGGCAGGACTGACGAAACGTCGCGTCTCGACAGCACGGCCGGGCAGAGGGACCTTGAGTCATGACGACACGAGGGCCGAGCGGTGCCGAGATCGGCCTGCGGTACGGCACTCCGGCCGGACGTTGGGTTCTCGTGGCGACGGTCCTCGGCTCGGGGATGGCGTTCCTCGATGCCACCGTCGTCAACATCGCGCTCCCGGCGATCGGCAGGGACCTGGGCAGCGGCGCGGCCGGCCTCCAGTGGGTGGTCAACGCCTACACGCTGACGCTGGCCGCGTTCATCCTGCTCGGTGGGTCGCTGGGGGACCGCTTCGGCCGGCGGCGGGTCTTCCTCACCGGCGTCGTACTCTTCGCGACCGCATCGGCATTGTGCGGCGCCGCGCCCGACATCGGCACCCTGATCGCCGCCCGGGCGGTGCAGGGCATCGGCGGAGCCCTGTTGGCGCCGGGCTCGCTGGCGATCCTCCAGTCGTCCTTCGCGTCCGAGGACCGCGGACGGGCCATCGGGGCCTGGTCGGGGCTGGGGGGTCTGACCGGGGCGATCGGGCCGCTGCTGGGCGGATGGCTGGTCGAGGTGGCGACGTGGCGGCTGATCTTCCTCGTCAACCTCCCGATCGCCGTCGCCGTCGTGCTGGTCACCGTCCGGCACGTCCCGGAGTCCGCCGATCCCGGTGCGGTCCACCGCATCGACGTGGCCGGCACCGCGTCCGCCGCGGTCGGCCTCGGGGCGCTCACCTACGGACTGACGGCGTGGTCGGCCGGTGGACTCTCCGATCCGCTCGTCCTCGGCTCGCTCGGGCTCGGCGTGGTCGCCCTGCTCGCCTTCGTCGTCGTCGAGCGGCGGTCCAGCGCACCGATGCTGCCGTTGTCCCTGTTCCGGATCAAGGCATTCAGTGCGGTCAACGCGGTCACCTTCGTGGTCTACGCGGCCCTGTCGGGCGTGTTCTTCTTCGTCGTCGTGAACCTGCAGGTCGTCGCCGGGTTCACGCCTCTGAGGGCCGGCCTCGCACTGGTGCCGGTCACGCTGCTGATGCTGGCGCTCTCCTCACGGGCGGGGGCGCTGTCGACCCGGATCGGGCCGCGGATCCCGATGACCGCGGGCCCGCTCGTGTGCGCGGTCGCCTTGCTCCTGCTCTCCCGGGTGGGACGGGGCGCCGACTACCTGACCGACGTCCTGCCCGCGGTCGTGCTCCTCGGACTCGGGCTGTCCCTGACCGTCGCCCCGCTGACGTCGACAGCCCTGGCCGCCGTCAGTGACCGCCATGCCGGACTCGCGAGCGGCGTGAACAACGCCGTGGCCCGGACCGCCGGTCTACTGGCCATCGCGGTGCTGCCGCTGGTCTCCGGGGTCGGGTCGCGGCTCACCGATCCGAGCACGCTGGCCCCGGCCTACCGCACGTCCATGCTGATCTGTGCGGGTCTCATGGCGCTGGGCGGACTGCTGGCCTTCGCGACGATCCCGTCCAGCTACGCGGCCGTCCGGCCGCCGGACGCCGGGGGGGCCCCCGCGGCGGGGGAGCGCCGGCCGAGCCCTGTCCGCACCCATTGCGCCGTCGGCGCACCGCCCCTGCATCCGTCCTCCACCGGGTGACGACGGAGACCCGTCGGCCACGGCCGCCGTCACCGCACGACCGACGGCCACGGCGCTCGCAGGTGTCAGCGCTGCGCCAGGTACGCGGCCGCGGTCTCCCGCAGCCGGGCGTGCACACCATCGGCGACCGTTCCAGCGCCGGCCTGCCGGCCGAGGTACTGCTTCGCCAGTTTCGCGACCATCGTGTAGTTGGTGTCCACGACGTTCCCCGCCGGGGCCAGGCCGGCCTGACTGACCAGCTGGTAGGCGTCGAGCATGTCCCACCCGCTGAGCTCGGCCGCCCAGGTGACCAGGTCGTGCTGGCTGATCCGGTAGGCGTCCTCCAGCGGTCGGGCCGAGCCGGTCGACATCAGGAAGTCGTCGGTCTCCAGCCGCGGCCAGGCCGGTCCGCCACCCTTGATCAGGTCGACGACGACGACGGTCCGCATCGCCGCCTCGACAGCGGTTCCGCAGACTTCGCCCTCGCCCTGCCGGCAGTGTCCGTCGCCGAGGGAGAGGTGGCCGCCGGGGACGTTGACGCCGAAGTAGGCCGTCGTCCCCGCCCGCATCTCGGGGGTGTCCATGTTCCCGCCGTGGGCGCCGGGAGTGATGCTGGCGAACACCTCACCAGCGGCCGGGGCGACGCCGACCGTGCCGTGCATCGGGTCGAGCGGAAGCTCGACCTCCGGCCCGCCACGGCGGGGCCGGAACAGGCAGGTGCCGCGCTCCCGGTCCACTTCGTAGACCCAGACGACCTCTTCCAGCGGGTCGTGCAGCATGGCCGTCGAGTGCGTGGCGGTCAGCGCCCCGAAGTGCGGGAATGTCGCCGACACGGCCCAGTCGCGGGCCGGCGCGACCTCGACCAGGTGCACCGCGAGGGTGTCACCGGGCTCGGCGCCCTCGACGTGGATCGGACCGGTCACGGGGTTGAGGTACGGGAACTTACACACCCGGCTCGGCAGGTCGTCGGCGCTGCGCACCCGGCCGCCGAAGCAGTCCTCGGTGGTGAGCTCCACGACGGTGCCCGGCTCGACCCGCAGCAGGGGTTCGCCGCCGCCGAAGGTGTACCGAAGCTGATCGGGGGTCGGCTCCAGCCGGACGACCTCGAGAGCCGCGGTCACAGGGCCTCCTCCGTCGTCAGCTCCGGCTCGCGACCGGCCACCTTGAGGCCGACGAGCAGCACGACCCCGATGCCCAGCCAGACGAAGCCGAGCCGCTGAGCTGCCACCTGGGCGTTGATGACGACGTAGAGCAGGATGCCGAAGCCGACGACCGGGACGACGAGGTGCCGCCAGTAGTCCCGGCTCTTCTTCCGCACGATGAAGTGGACGACCACCGACACGTGCAGCAGGAGGAACGCGGACAGTGCGCCGAAGTTGACCAGGGTGGACAGCAGCGTGATGCCGTCGGCCCGGCTGTTCATGTACAGGCCCAGGGCGATCGAGATCGCCGCGACGAGGAAAGTGGCGTTGACCGGCACGCGACGGGTCGGGTGGACCTTGGCCAGGAAGCCGGGCAGCTGGCGGTCGCGTGCCATCGCGTACAGCAGCCGCGACGTGGCCGCCTGGGCGACGAGGGAGTTGGCGAAACCCCATGCGATGGCCGTAGCGACGGCGGTGAGCACGTAGAGCCAGTGGCCGCCGGCCACCTCGGCGGCGGAGTAGAACGCGGTGCCCGCGGCGTCGCCCTCGGCGATGAGCTTGCCGGGGTTGGGCACGAGCAGTGCGGCGATCCAGGTCTGCACGATGAAGAGGACGCCGGCCAGTGCGAGCGCGGCGATCATCGACCTGCCGATCGAGCGAGCCGATTCCCGATTCTCCTCGGCGAGCGTGGAGATGCCGTCGAAGCCCAGGAAGCTCAGCACCGCGATGGAGACCGCACCGAACACCAGCTTCAGCGAGAACGTGTCGCTGTCGTAGATCGGCGAGAAGTCGAACCCACGGCCGGAGCCGCCGATCAGCGCGGCGATGCCGATGACCAGGAAGAGCGCCAGCACGATCAGCTCGCCGATCAGCATGATCTTGTTGACGCGGGCGGTGAACTCGATGCCGAGGTAGTTGACCACGGTGTTGAGGACGACGAAGCCGATGAGCCACAGCCAGATCGGGATCGCGGGCAGGATCGAGTTCATCGCGACCGACGCGATCAGGTACAGCAGGCCCGGGACGAGCACGTAGTCGAGCAGGATCATCCAGCCGGCGAGGAAGCCGACCGGCTGGGCGATGCCTCGACCGGCGTAGGTGTAGACCGAGCCGGCCATCGGGAAGGCCCGCGACATCTGCGAGTACGAGGCCGCGGTGAACCCCATGGCCAGCATGCCGATCGCGTAGGCGAGGGCGATCATCCCGCCGGAGGCCTGGAAGACGCTGCCGAAGATGCCGAACGGAGCGATGGGCACCATGAAGATCAGCCCGTAGACCAGCAGGTCGGTGAAGCTGAGGGAGCGCTTGAGCTCCTGGTGGTACCCGAAGGCCTCCACACCGCGTTCGCCGGCCGCCGTGATGGGCCCGCGCGCGGGGTCGTCCGTGGAATTCGGCTCGCTCATTCCTGCTCCTACGTCTCTGGCCGCGGCACCGAGCCGGGCGGGAAGAGACTAAGACCAACTGCTTTCAGATGGAAACAACGGTCATCGATTCGACGGCGAGGCGAGCTCGCGGAAGGCCAGTCCATCTGCCTGGGCCAGCCTCGGCCGGCGTCGTCCGGGACGCCGGGGCCGTCTCCCCTCCGCCAGGGCCGCGGCGACGCGGACCCCGTCGTACACGCCCCGGGCATAGGCGCAGACCACCGGAGCGTCCGGTCCCGACCGCAGGGTGTGCCGCTCCTGCAGCGCCAGCTGGCCCTCGTCGACCGCGTCGTCCGCCGCGGCGAACGAGGGCATGCAGGCGAACAGCGCGCCGGTGCCGTCGCCGCCGAGCGCGTACAGCCCGTTCTCCTCGAGTGCGCCCGAGAGCCGCACCACCCGGCGGTCCAGCCCGGCGCGGGTGAATTCCCGGTTGAACGCGACCAGGTCCCGTCCGACGAGGCTCAGCAGCACCGCGTCGGCGCGGGTGCGGAGCACCAGGTCGAGCAGTGCGGTCGGGTCGCCGGGGCCGAAGGGGACCAGCGCCTCGGCGACCACCTCGGCGCCGGCCCCGGCCAGCACCCGTGAGGCGGCCCGGTGCACTGCCCGTGGCCAGACGTAGTCGGTACCGAGCAGCACCCAGCGCCGGGCGCGGCGGTGACCGACCAGCCAGGTCAGGGCGGCCGCGTGCTGTTCGAGCGGCGAGGCACCGATCCGCAGCACGCCGGCACGGGTACGGCCGCCCTCGTGCGGCGGGGTGAAGACGTAGGGCACCCGGCCGGCCACCGCCGCCTCCAGGGCCCGGTGCACATCGCTGGTGTGGAATCCGACGAGCAGGTCGAACGCACCCATGCTGTGCAGCGCGGATGCCTCGGCGGCGACGATCCCCGCCGACCGCCCTGAGTCCAGTGCCACCAGCTCCGCCGGCCGGCCGCCGATCCCGCCCGCCGCATTGACCTCGTCCACGGCCAGCCCGGCCAGATCGAGGGCGGAGGGGGCGGTCATGGCCAGCGGCCCCGACAGCGGCACGGCGAGGCCCACGCGGACGACGTCCGGGCTCGGGCCGGTCAGCGCCGCGTCCCAGGCGTCGCGCGGACCGATCGGGCTGGGCACGGGATGAGTATGGTGCGGCCATGTTGCCGGCCACGGGGATTGTCACCGAGCCGACACCCGGTCGGGTGGCGGAGGACCTGGTCGAGTTGCTGACGGCCACCCAGCGGCGGGTCGCCCGCGGGGTCGCGTCCGTGTTGGCTGAGGACGGCGCCACGCTGGACAGCTACCGGCTGCTGCGGTCCCTCGCGCACTCCGGAGGTCGGTCGATGGGGGAGCTCGTCAGCCACCTGCACCTGCCCGGGCCGACTCTCACCCGGCTGGTCGACGGCGCGGTGGACAGCGCGCTGGCCTACCGACTGCCCGATCCCGCCGACGGCCGCAAGGTCGTCGTCCATCTGTCGGAGGTGGGCCGGACCCGGTTGCGGCGGCTGGAGGCCCTGGTGGCCGGCCACCAGTCGGCCCTCGCTGCCTCGCTCGGCGGCGACCGGGTAGCCGCCCTGGTGCGGGCGCTGGCCGAACTGGCGGCTGCGGAGGGATCGTCCGAGGGCTGAGCGCGGATCAATCCTCGGCGGGGAACAGGGTGCCCAGGCCGAACCGGGTGGGGCGCCGGAACGGGCGCCAGTCGTCGCGAGGCTGGGCGAGCCGGTCGGCCACCAGCCACAGGACCGCCGGGTCGTTCCCCATCCCGAGATGACTGCTGCGGACGGCGACGTTCTCACTCCGTGGGCCCGGCTGCTGCCGGCAGTGCCGCCAGTCGACGACGCCGTCCCACCGCGAGTAGACCGACGTGCTCGGCACCGGTAGCGGCTCGGCCAGAGAGCCCCGGGAGAGGGAGATCCGATTTGCGCTGTGCACCGGCGCGAGGCGCCGGTAGACGCGGGCGCCGGGGCTGTCGTCGACCGGCCGCCCGGCAAGCGCGAACGGCGACCCCAGCGAGATGACCTGGCGGACCTGCGCGGGAGCGCGGAGCGCGAGCCGGCGGGCGAAGATTCCGCCGAGGCTCCAGCCCACGATGCTCACCGGCGTCCCGTGCTCGTCCGCCAGCCGGTCGACGAGGGCCGGCAACGCCGTGACGACTTCCTCGGTCGGCCCGCGGTTGCGTCCCAGTGCCCAGCCGACGACGGGGTAGCCCAGCCGGCGCAGCCAGCCGCGGAGGACGCGCGTCGAGAGGTCCGAGGCCATCAGCCCCGGCAGGACGAGCACCGGATGGGGCTCGCCGCGCGGCGCCAGCCCGGACAGCGGGAGGCCGGCCGCGAACGCGCCGAGGCTGACCAGGGTCCGCGCGGGCTCGGTGACAGCGAGGAGGGTGCGGCGGCGCCGGTCAGCGGCGGGTGCATCGCGTGCAGTCACGGGCGCCCGGTCAGTCGGTGGGGGGGAGAAGGCGCGGCAGGAACACCTCGTCGATCGGCCGCGGCCCCACGTACTGCCGGCAGGTGCAGGGCACCCAGGTGTGGCCGGCCCAGCGGCCGCGGCGGTCGAAGGTGTCACGACGCAGTTCGGCGTAGCAGGTGGAGGTCTCGACGTCGTGCTGGCTCAGCGCGTGGCCGCACCCGCACAGCGGGGTCATCTGTGGGGGAGGGGTCGGCTGTCGACGTCCCCACCGACCGGCCGCGAAGCCCACGGCAAGCAGCACCGCTCCCACGAGCAGACTCACAGGCTCCACCGCGGGCTCCTTCCGATCCTGTTGCCCCCCGACGGTAACCCGGCGACGGCCCGGGCGGTGGAGTCGGTCGTCGCTCGTACCGGGCCCCGGGACCATCCGGCCGATGTCGTCCGAAATTCGGCTGCCACGCGTGATTGACCAGCGCAGACGCGGGGAACAGGGACGTCGTGGACATGTATGCCGTGGGGTTCGCTCGTCCTGACCGGTGGTCCCGGGGACGGCCTGCGGAGGACGCCTGTCCGTGGCACGCCGTGGAGGCACACCGCCCTCCGGTGGAGCTGGACGGAGAGGTGGAGCTGGCCGTCTGCGGGGCCGTCGTCCAGGTCTGGGGATCCCAGAAATGGGAGCGCGTGGGCGCCGGCCGTACCGCGTGCCCGGCCTGCCGGCAGATCACCGCCGGCAACAGGCACCTGAGCCGAGCCGGCTGAGCCGGGACCGACCCGGCCAGATCAGCCGCGGTCGGGCTTCCGGCCGCTGATCGCCGACATCCCGGTGATCTCCCGGCCCACGATCAGGGCCTGCACCGAGTCGGTGCCTTCGAAGGTGAAGATCGCCTCCATGTCGGCGTGGTGGCGGGCCACGTGGTTGTCCAGCAGGATGCCGTCGCCGCCGAGGATGTCGCGGGCGTCGGCGACGATCGCCCGCGCCTTCGCGGCGTGATTCATCTTGGCCAGCGAGGCCATCGCCGCGGTCATCCGGCCGGCGTCGGCGAGCTTCGACAGCCGCCAACACATCAGCTGCATCGAGGTGATCTCGGCCAGCATCCGCGCCAGCTTGTCCTGCACGAGCTGGAAGCCGGCGATGGGCTGGCCGAACTGCTCGCGCTGCAACGCGTGGGCCAGCGCCAGCTCATAGGACGCTGTCGCCAGGCCGAGCGCCCGCCACGCCACCGTGTAGCGCGTGCGGTCGAGGACCTGCGAGACGTCCTTGAACGAGTGGCAGTCGGCCAGCTTGTTCTCCGCCGGTACCCGCACGTCGCTGAGGGTGATCTCGGCCTGCCACACCGCCCGCAGCGCTGTCTTCCCGGTCATCACGGTCGCCTCGTAGCCGGGCGTGCCCTTCTCGACCACGTAGCCGCCGACGGCGCCGTCCTCACCGCGGGCCCAGATGATCACGTAGTCGGCGATGGAGCCGTTGCCGATCCACTTCTTCTGGCCGTTGAGCACGTAGGAATCCCCGTCGCGGCGGGCGGAGGTCTCCAGGCCCACGGCGTCCGAGCCGTGCTTCGGCTCGGTGAGGCCGAACGCGCCGATCTTCTCCATGCGCGCCATCTCGGGGAGCCAGCGTTCGCGCTGCTCCTCCGACCCCAGCAGGGCGATCGACTGCATCGCCAGGAAGCTGTGCACGCCGTAGAAGGTGCCGACGCTGCCGTCGGCCCGAGCCCATTCGGCGGCGACCAGGCCGGCCGCGACCGCGCTCATGCCGGGAGAGCCGTACCCCTGCACCGTGCCGCCGGAGATGCCCAGCTCGGCGATCTTGGGCACCAGGTCGAACGGGAACTCGGCGCGCTCCCAGTACTCGTTGATCCGCGGGGTGACCTCCTTCTCGCAGAAGGCCCGCACCCGGTCGCGGATCGCGATCTCCTCGGGCTCGAGGAGCTCCTCGATGGCGTAGAAGTCCGTGCTCGGCTGGCTCACGTCCGCGACGCTAAGGGGCCGCTCCCAGTTCCGCTCGCCGTGCTCACCCGTCGGTGAGCAGCCCGCGCAGGAACGCGGCCTGGCCGACGTGCTGCAGATCGTCGGAGAGCACGCTGACCAGCCGGACGCCGAGGGTGACCGGGGGATCCCAGCGCCTGTCGACGACGGTGTCCAGGTCGTCGTCGGACAGGCCGCGCAGGAACTGCTCGGTCCGGTCGTGGACGGCGTCGGCGTACTCGAGCAGCAGGTCGGCCGACGGCGGGCGGACCTGCGCCACCTGCTCGGAGCTGAAGCCGAAGCCGGTGGCCGCGGTCGGGAAGGGGAGGCCGAACCGGCCGACCCAGTCATCAGCCGTCCAGACCTGCTCGCGACCGGCGACCTCGGCGATGTGGTCGTCCTGCACCCGCACCAGGTGCCACGCCAACCACGCGATCGTGTTCGCCTCGGGACCGATCCGGGACGTGAGCTGGTCCGGCGTCAGCCCCTCGACCGCCCGGTGGAGTGTCTGCTGGATCTGCCCGTAGGCGTACTGGAGCAGTTCGTTGCTGTGCACGGCGCCATCGTGGCCTCCGCTCGGCGACGGCCGCACGGCGTAGTGCTCGGCGGACGGCCACGAGCGGGCGGTCTCCGTCGCGATCCCTTCGCGCTGCGCTCGCCGGCCGGTACCGTGCGCCGCGTGGCCGACCGGCGCCGGGCGGATCGTGCGCGTCGTCGCTGACGCCGTGCAGCGGCACCGGCTGCCGCCGCCCGAGGAGTCGGTCCGCGCCGAGGCGCGCCTGACCTCGACCGAGCGCCGCATCCTCTCGCTGATCGACGGCGGCGCCAGCGTCCACGAGGCGGGCCAGACGCTGTTCCTGACGCCCAGCACCGTCGAGCGGCACCTCGCCTCGGCCCGCCGGCACCGCACCGTCCCGTTGCCCGACTGACCTGCGCGGACTGCCGGCCGCCGGCGACACGTGGACGTCGACGCCGTCTTCGCCACCCGTTTGGGGACGGCGGTCGTCGAGCTGGCCGTCGCCGCGGGACTCGGCCTGTTCGCCGTCTCTGCGCCGCTGACGGCCACCACCCGTGGTGCGGGTGAGCTGATCCTGGCTGCTCTCGAGACGGGTGCCTGGCGGATCGTGCTCGGCATCGGCGGCAGCGCGAGGACCGACGGCGGCGCCGGAATGCTGGAGGCGCTCGGCGTCCGGCTGCTCGACGCCGCCGGAGCGGAGCCGGCGCGCGGTGGAGCGGCCCTGGCGGACCTGGACCGGGTGGACGTCTCCGGCGCCGACCGCCCTTCGACGACGCAGGACTCTGGTCGGACGACGCGGGGGAGCGCATCATCCGCGCATGGCGGAGCAGCCCTTGGTGCTCGTCGACGTGCGGCCGACCGAATGTGGCTACCGCGCCCTGCTGTGGGCGCTTCATGAAGCCGAGCGCCGGGACGCGCTCCTGCTCGCGGTCACCGTCTGGCCGGGCGATCCCGCGCAGCTCGACGAGGGTCGCGCCGAGATGGAGCAGGCGCTCACCTCGATGGTGGAGTGCGCTGTCGAGGAGACCGGCGTGCACGGGCGCACCCGCGTCGCGGCGCTGACCCACCCGGTGACGGTCGCCGAAGTCGCCCACCGCACCGGCGCCGAGTTGCTGGTCATGGGCTCCGAGCAGGCCGGCGCCCGCTAGACCAGCCCGAGCCCTTTCGCGACGAGGAAGCCGAGCCCGACCAGGACCAGCACCACGATCAGCAGGGTGACCAGCACCGGGACGACGACCCAGCGCCGCTTGAACCGCCGCCGGCGACGGGGTGCTGCGGGGGGGCCGGCGGCGGGAGCGGCCGGCACCGGGCCGCCGTCGCCCTTCCGCTCCCGCCGGCGCTCGGCCAGGTGCCGGGCCTGGTCGCGGGCGTCGCGCGCGACCGACGTGAGCAGAGCCTTGGAGGCCGACGCCAGTGCCCGTAGGTCGTCGGCATCGATCCGCTCCACGGACGGCGGCGGCAGCGCGCCCGGGGCCGGCCGGGCCGCGGCCGGCGGGGGAGGGAGGGGGCCGGGCGGCGATCCCGCGAGCACCGCCGTCAACTGCTGCCGGGCGGTCTCGGCAGAGGTCCGCGCGGCGGGGTCCTTGGTGAGCAGGCCCGTGAGCACCGGCTCGAGTGGGCCGGCGTGCAGCATCGGCGCGGGGTGCTCGGAGACGACCGACATCATGGTGGCCATCGCCTCACCCCGGGCGAAGGGCGGGCGCCCCTCGACGGCGGCGTACAGGCTGGCCCCCAGGGACCACAGGTCGACCGGTGGTCGCGGCTCCTCGCCGTTCACGCGTTCGGGTGCCATGTAGGACGGCGATCCGATCAGCGCGCCGTGGGTGGTGAGGCTCGAGTCGCCCATCGTGGTGGCGATGCCGAAGTCGGTGAGGCAGGCGTGCCCGTCCGCCTCGACGAGCACGTTGGCCGGCTTGACGTCGCGGTGCACGATCCCGGCCTCGTGGGCGGCCTCGAGGGCGGCGAGGACGTCGAGTCCGATCTGCGCCACCGCGGCCGGCGGCAGCGGACCCTGCTCCGCGATGATGTCCTGCAGGCTGCGCGCGGAGACGTGCTCCATCACCAGCCAGGGCCGCCCGTCCTCCTCGACGACGTCGTAGACGGTCGTCACGCGGGGGTGGTCCAGCCGGGCGGCGGCCCGCGCCTCCCGCATCGTCCGTTCGCGCAGGACCGTCCGCTCCTCGGCGGTCAGGTCGACGGAGAAGGTGACCTCCTTCAGTGCGACCGCACGCTCCAGCACCCGGTCGGTGGCCAGCCACACGGTGCCCATGCCGCCCCGGCCGATCACCTCGGACAGCGCATACCGCCCGGCGATCAGCCGGGTGCGCGGTCCGGTGTCCGGGCCGCTGTCGGCAGTCATGGCGCCCCCAGTACCCGCGCCGGCGGTCAGGACTCGTCGTCGCCGGGATGGGGGTCGCTCTGTGCCTCGAGTTCGGCCGCCTGCTCCGGGGTCTCCTGCTCGAGGGCGATGTCGCGTGGCTGAGGGGTCGCGGGCTCGGGAACGCTCATGGGGCGAGCCTGCCGCAGGTCGCGCCCACCTGCGCGCGGTGAGGGAATGGCCCTCGACTGGATGGCGTACGGCCATCGGCCGGCACATCGGGAACCGCGGCCGCGGACAGCCGATTGCGTACCGCAACCGTTTGCCGTCAGTCATTGCCCACCGGGCCTGCCGCGGCTTCCCGGCCGCCGGAGAGCCGGAGCTCCGCCACCAGTCGGCGCCCGACCGGCCGAAGGTCACGATTCGATCACCGCGGCCGGCCGTGGCGCGACGTCTCCGCGGTCGTTCGGTGGACAGATGTGCCGGAACTCGGCGCATTCTCACGTTCGAGCAGTGGTCGACGGCGGCACTTTTTCACCGAAAGACAGCTCCTGACTACTCTCCGTATTCAGCCCAGCTCGTCCCGTACGAGACCGCCGCGACGGATGTGGCGAGGTCCCTTGACACCTGTGAGGCGAACCACACAGGATTGCCGCCACGTCCGCAAACGATTGCGGCGGTTGGATCGGGAACGGAGCTTCGATGGCGAGGCAGCACGATTCTGGGAACTTCGCACGCCACGCACGGTCGGTCACACCGATCCGGGCGATCGCGACCGGCGTAGCCGTCCTTCTCGCGGTAGGAGCCTGTGGCACCGCCCCGAGCAAGACCGCCGCGGCGGACAACAGCAAGCCACTGGTGGTCGGGATCTCGCTGCCGCTCACCGGCGACTTCTCGCAGCCCGGTGGCGAGGCCCGCAAGGGCTACGAGATCTGGCGAGACCAGGTCAACGCGGACGGTGGTCTGCTCGGCCGGAAGATCGAGCTGAAGATCACCGATGACGCCAGCAACCAGGACACCGTCGTCACCGACTACACGAAGCTGATCACCCAGGACAAGGTCGACCTGCTGCTCGGCACCTTCTCGACGCTCCTGAACTTCCCGGCGTCCGCGGTCGCCGAGAAGAACAAGATGCTGTACGTGGAGCCCGCCGGCGGTGCGCCGAAGATGTTCGACCGCGGCTTCACCAAGCTGTTCTTCGCCCAGCAGGCGACGGCGTCGCACCAGCCGGATGTCTTCGTCGACTACATCAAGAGCCTGCCCGAGTCGGAGCGGCCCAAGACCGCGGCCTACCCGACGCAGGACGACCCGTTCACCACCCCGGTGATCGAGTCCATGCAGAAGCAGCTCGAGGCGCTCGGCGTCAAGACGGTGTACACGACCACGTACCCGGCCGACGCGACCAACTTCCAGACGATCGCCAGCGCGATCGCCGCGAAGAAGCCCGATCTGATCGCCCAGGGCGCGGTGTTCGAGGACGGCGTCGGTCTCGTCCGCTCGCTCCAGCAGCTCAACTACACGCCGAAGGTGCTCTTCCAGACGTCGGCACCGAGCAACGCGGGCCAGTACAGCGACGGCATCGGGAAGGCCAACACCGAGGGTGTCTTCTACACCGTCAGCTGGAACGAGAAGGCGAAGACCCCCAACAACGCCGAGTTCGTCGCCGAGTACGCCAAGCGGTACAACGGCGGGATCCCGGCGGAGGACGCCGCCGACGCCTACGCGGCCGCGCAGGTGGTCCAGGCCGCCGCGAAGGCGGTCGGCAAGATCGACCAGGACGCGATGGCCACGTGGCTGCACGCGAACAAGGTGGAGACCATCCTCGGCACCCTCGCCTGGGACCAGACCGGTGCCCCGACGTCGCAGTTCCTGCTCGCGCAGTGGCAGAACGGTGCACCCGAGGTGGTGGCACCCAAGGAGGCCGCCACGGTGGACAAGGTCGTCACCAAGACGCCCTGGCAGTGACATGTTGCCCGGTGGCCCGTGTTCGCACGGGCCACCGGGCGCCTCTGCGCCTGGCGCACCCTGAACTCCGGAAGAGGACTGCATGACCCAGTTGGTCCAGGCACTGGTGCTCGGCTTGCTGATCGGCGGCGTCTACGCGCTGATGGCAAGCGGGCTGACGCTGATCTTCGGCGTCATGAACATCATCAACGTCGCCCACGGGGCGTTGCTCATCCTCGTCGCATTCCTCACGTGGAAGACCTGGTCGGTCACCGGAATCGACCCGATCCTGCTGGCCGTCGTGATGACGCCGCTGATGTTCGGCGTCGGCTGGCTGCTCTACAAGGGCGTGCTCTCGCGCATCAGCGGCAGCTCACCCGGGATGTCGGTGCTGCTGACGTTCGGTATCGCGATCACCATCGAGGGCATCCTGAACGTCACGGCGGGCAACAAGTTCCGGTCCGCGACGCCGTCCTACTTCTCCCAGTCCTTCCGGATCCTCGGCATCTCGCTGCCCAAGGCGCAGGTGTACGGCTGCATCGCCGCGGTGCTCGTCCTCGGCCTGCTGTACGTCGTGCTCGCGAAGACCTGGACCGGCCGCGCGATCCGGGCGACCGCGCAGAACCCGTCCGGCGCCGCGCTCATCGGCATCCAGGCCTCCGGCGTCGCCGCGCTCGCGTTCGCGATCGGCACCGCCACGACGGGGGTGGGGGGATCGGTCCTGTCGGTCTTGTACCCCTTCTTCCCGGCGTCCCACTACGACTGGATCTCCCGGCTGCTCGGGATCATCGTCCTCGGTGGCATGGGCAGCCTCGCCGGTGCGCTCGTCGGCGCGATCGTCCTGGGGCTCGCCGAGACGCTGACCGCCACCTACGTCTCCCTGCAGTGGTCCACCCTCATCTTCTACGCGGTGATCATGATCGTCCTGCTCTTCCGTCCGCAGGGTCTGTTCGGATCGCGGCTCCGTCAGGACGTGATGGCATGACGACGCTCGGCCGCATCCGCGCGCTGACCAGTGGTCGCTCCGGCCGGCTGGTCCCGTTGCTGCTCTTCGTGGTGCTCGTCGGGTACCCGGTCGTGTTCCCGTTCGCCATCTACGAGCAGGGTGTGCTGCTGCTCGCCTTCCTGCTGGCGCTGATGGCCGTGAGCTGGAACATCGTCTCGGGCTTCGCCGGCTACGTGTCTCTGGGGCACAGCGTGTTCCTCGGCCTCGGCGCCTACACCGGCGGTCTGCTCGCCGAGCACTTCCAGGTGAACCCGCTGTGGTTCATGCCGGTGGGCGGCCTCGTCGCCTTCGTCGCCGCCACGCTCGTCGGCATGGTCGTCCTGCGCGCCCGGGGCCACGCGTTCGTGATCATCACGATCGCCCTGCTGCTGGCGATGCAGGTGCTGGTCAACAACTTCTCGCAGGTCACGCACGGCTCCAACGGCGTCAACGTGCCGTTGCCCACGTGGTCGTCGGACTACCAGAACATGCCCTTCTACTACATGTTCCTGGCGCTGCTGGCCGCCACGGTCGGCTTCGCGGCCTGGGTCCGCCGGACCAAGTTCGGCACCGGCCTGCTGGCGATCCGCGAGGACGAGGACAAGGCCGCCGCCATCGGGGTCAACACCACGCGCTACAAGGTGCTCGCCTACGCGGCCAGCGCGGTCCCGATCGGTGTGGCCGGCGTCGTCTACGCCTACTTCCTGTCCTTCCTCAACCCGATCGGCGCGTTCAGCCTGCTGACCAGCGTGACGATCGTGCTGTCGGCCCTGCTCGGTGGCCGGGGCACGCTCTGGGGGCCGGTGCTCGGCGGCTTCGTCGTCACGATCGTCACCGAGGTGGCCAACGTCTACGGCGGGGGAACGGACAGCCGACTGCTCGTCCTCGGGCTCGCGCTCGTCCTCGTCGTGCTCTTCCTGCCGCGAGGTGTCCTGCCGGCCATCTCGGCGCGGCTGGCCCGTCGCCGGGCGGCTGCGCAGACCGTCGAGTACACCGACCAGGCGGGTGTCGCGAGCGCGCGGACGCCGATCGTCGTCTCGCCCCGGTCGGCGCCCGCGGCCCAGACGCCGGGACGCACGGCGGCCCCGCTGCTCGAGATCCGCGGCGCGGCGAGGAGCTTCGGCGGTCTCAGGGCCGTGGACGGCGTCGACCTCACCGTCGAGGCCGGTTCGATCACCGCGCTGATCGGTCCGAACGGCTCCGGGAAGACGACGCTGTTCAACCTGGTCACCGGCGCGATGTCGCTCGGCAGCGGCGAGATCTGGTTCGACGGCACCCGCATCGACCAGCTCCCGCCGTGGGAGCGCGCCCACCTGGGCCTGGGCCGCACGTTCCAGATCACCCGGCTGTTCAAGAGCATGACGGTTCTGGAGAACGTCGTGGCCCCGCTGCCGACGGCTGGCTGGGGACTCATGGCGAAGGACGCCGTCAGCGGCCACGAGGCGGAGCGGGCGCGCGAGCTGCTCGACTTCGTCGGCCTCGGCCGCTTCGGGGCGCAGCAGGCCGGGTCGCTCTCCTACGGGCAGCAGAAGCTGGTCGAACTGGCCCAGGTGCTCATGCTCGAGCCGAAGATGATCCTGCTCGACGAGCCGGCCGGTGGCATCAACCCGACGCTGATCAACCGGATGGTCGAGATCATCCGGGATCTGAACCGGCAAGGGATCGCCTTCCTCGTCGTCGAGCACAACATCCCGCTGGTCCTCGACCTGTGCGACCCCGTCGCCGTTCTCAGCCGGGGGCAGGTGATCGCCCAGGGGCCGCCGTCGATCGTGCGTGCCGATCCCGCGGTGCTCGAGGCGTACCTCGGCCCGGAGTGGCTGCCGGCCGACCCTGTTCCCGGCCCGGTCCTGAAGCCGGCCGACCTCTCCGTGAAAGGCGGCTGACCGGTGCTGACCCTCTCGGGAATCTTTGCGGGATACGGCGGCGGTGACGTCCTCCAGGGCCTCGACCTCGAGGTGCCCACCGGAGCGATCACCTGCATCGTGGGCCCGAACGGGGCGGGTAAGTCCACCGTCCTCCGGGTCGTCAGCGGCCTGCTGCGGCCCCGCCTCGGAACGATCGAGCTGGACGGCACCCGCTTGGACCGGCTGGGCTGCGCCGGTGTGCTCGGCAAGGGGGTGGCCCAGGTGCCACAGTCCCAGGCGCTGTTCCCGCAGATGTCCATCCGGGAGAACGTGCTGCTCGGCGGGTTCACGCTCCGCCGTGACAAGCGGCTGCTGAACCAGCGCTTCGAGCGGGTGGCCGACCTCATTCCGATCGTGCGGGAGCGCAGCCACGACAAGGCCGGGAACCTCTCCGGCGGTCAGCGCCGCATGGTCGAGATCGCCCGCTGCCTCATGGTCGAACCGACCGTGCTCCTGCTCGACGAGCCGTCGCTGGGCCTGGACCCGATGAGTCTCACCGGCGTCTCCCAGCTCGTCCGGGACGCCAACGCGGCCGGGACGACTGTGCTCCTGGTCGAGCAGAACGTGCGCCTCGGCCTCAGCATGGCGACCCACGGCGTCGTCCTCGAAGGGGGGCGGGTCCGGCTCGAGGCCCCGGCACACGAGCTGATGGCCAACCCGGAGGTCGCCGAGCTCTACCTGGGTGGGGCGCCGGCGACGCACGGTGCCGGCGCTCATCCCACGGTGCCGCAGCCGGTGGACAGCGGCACCGTCGGATGAGCGACGGCAGCGCCGACGTCGTCGTCATCGGCGCGGGGCACAACAGCCTGGTCGGCGCGGCCTACCTGGCCGCGGCCGGGCTCGAGGTGGTCGTCCTCGAGGAGCAGCCGATCGTCGGCGGCAACACCGTCACCGAGGAGCTGACCCTCCCGGGGTTCCAGCACGACTCCTGCTCGAGCGCTCACGTGCTGATCCAGACGAACCCCGTCATCCGGGACGACGAGCTGGGGCTGCTGTCCACCCACGGGCTCCGGTACGTGCGCACCGATCCGGCCGTGGTGCTGCCGCTGCCCGACGGGGATGCCGTGGTCATGTCGCGGGACCGCGCCGAGACGGCGGCCGAGCTGGCGCGCTGGGACGCCGCCGACGGTGACGCCTACCTGCGGCTGCTCGCCGACTGGGAGGGCGGCCTGTCCGCGGCCCACGGACGCTGGAATGCCGGGCGCCTCGACCCGGCTTCCTCCGGCGACGACGCCCGTTACGAGGCGCTGCGGTCGCGCACGGCGCACGAGGTGATCGCCGAACGGTTCGCGTCGGACCGTGCGCGGGACCTGCTGACGTGGCTCTCCTTCGCCACCATCACCGATCCGCGTCGTCCCGGCACCGGGATCCTGCCGTTCTCCATCACCGCCGGCCGGTCGCAGTTCGGCTGGGCGACCCCGATCGGCGGGTCCGGCGCGCTGCCCGCGGCGCTGGTCGCCTCGATCGAGTCGCACGGCGGTCGGGTGCTCGTCGATCGGCCGGTCGAGCGTGTGCGGGTGGAGAAGGGACGTGCGGCCGGCGTCGTGACCGCCGGCGGCGAGCACTGGGAGGCGCGCCGCGCCGTCCTCTCCTCGGCGCACCTCACCCAGCTGGCCGGGATGCTCGACGGCATCGAGCCACCGGCCGAGCTCCGCCGCGCGGCGGAGAGCTGGCGCTCGGGGCTGACCCTGTTCGCCGTGCACATCGCGACAGAAGGGCAGCTCGTCTACGACACGCAGAAGGGCCCCCTGCCCGCGGTCGCCGGGGGCATCGGCTCGGCGGCCGGCCTCTACGCGCAGCTCGATGCCTTCGCGCGCGGCCAGACGTACGCCGTCGACCCGTGGGTGCTCATCGTCTGCTCGACGGTCGTGGACCCCGACCGCGCACCGGACGGCCATGGTCTGGCGAAACTGCTCACTTTCGCCCCGCGGAACCTCGCCGGGGGAGGGAGCTGGGAGACGGAGCGCGACCGCTACGCCGCGCAGCTCGTCGAGCGGACGGCGGAGCTCGTCCCGGGGCTCCGGCCCGATCAGCTGCTGGCAGTGCGCGGCGAGGCGCCGGTCGATCTCGAGCGGCGCAACCGGCACAACGTCGGCGGGTCCTGCCACGGCGGGGAGTTCCTGGGCGCCTCCGGTGAGGTGCTCGTCGGCTGGCCCTCGTACGGCCTGCCGGTTCCCGGGCTGTACCAGACCGGCGCGACGGCGCACCCCGGTGGCTCCGTCTCCGGCCGGGCCGGCCGGAACGCCGCGCGAGCCGTGCTCATCGACCTCGGGATCGATCCGGCCACCGTCATGGGCCCCGGCGGCTAGCGGGAGGGGGGAGCGGTCGAGCCGCGGACGACGAGGCTCACCGGCAGGAGAACCACGCGCGCGGTCGGTGTGCGGCCGCTGAGCCGGTCCAGGAGCAGGCGCGCGGCCTCCACGCCGAGCTCGTACTGCGGCACCCGGACCGACGTCAGTGGGGGCCGGAGCCGGGAGACGAGCGGCATGTCGTTGAAGCCGACGACGCTGACGTCGTCCGGACAGCGGAGCCCCGACTCCTCGAGCGCGTCGTAGCAGCCGATCGCGAGCAGGTCGTTCCCGGCGACCACGGCCGTCGGCGGTTGTCCGGCCAGAAGCTCGAGCGCGGCCGTGCGCCCCGCCGCTTCCGAGTAGCTGTCGGCCACGACGATGCGGTCGTCCGGCAGTCCGTGGTGCTGCATCGCGCTACGGAAGGCGCGTAGGCGGACGGCGCCGGTGGAGACGGTGAGCGGTCCGGCGACGTGCGCGATGTCGCGGTGCCCGAGCTCCACGAGGTGGTCGATGGTGCGCGCGATACCGGTCGCGTCGTCGCCGGCCACCACCGAGGCGTCCAGGTGCTCGGTCTGCCGGTTGACCAGCACCATGGGCACGCCGCGCTGGGCCGCTTCGTGCACGAGCGGGTCGTCCAGCAACGCGGTGGCGATGATGAAGCCGTCGACCTGCCGGGCCTGCATCACCGCGAAGCTCGACGCCGTGCGCGCCGGGTCGTTGTCCGTGTTCGCCGTGAGCGCGGTGTACCCGGCCTCGGCCAGCGCATCCTCGATGCCCCGCACGATCGGCGGGAAGAGCGGGTTGGTCAGGTCGGGGACGAGCACTCCGACCGTCTCCGAGCGGCTGGTCTTCAGGCTGCGGGCGATCGGGTTGACCTGGTACCCCAGAGCGGCCGCGACCTCGCGCACTCGCTCCACGGTGGCCGGCCGCACAAGGACGCGGGTGGCCTCGTTCAGCGCCCGGGAGGCGGTCGCGGGGTGGACGCCGGCGGCGGTCGCGACGTCGCGGAGCGTCGGACGTGGGGCCACGGCCGGGAGCGTATGCGGGGACGCTGAGAAATTGGCGGTGGGGCGCCGGGAGGTCATCAACGTCCCCTTCGTGTCGTGAGATAGGTACGACGGGTGACCGCCGAGACGGCGGTCAGGGGAACGAACAGGACGGCGGAGAGCGCAAAGAGCGGGCCGTAGTGGCCGGCGCCCGCGAACAGGCCGCCCAGGGCGGCGCCGGTGGAGCCGCCCAGGAACAGGCAGGCCGAGAACAGGGGCACGACCTGCGCCCGTGCCTGCGGCGCAACCGACGTCGCCCAGGTCTGCAGGGTCGAGTGCATGAAGGCCCAGGCTGCGCCGAGCAGCACGCACGCGGCGACGCCGGCAACGAAACCGCGCTGCACGGCGAGCACACCGAAACCCAGCACGCCGCAGACCCCGCCGATCACGAGCAGCGTGGGGGTCGTGAGGCGGGCTGAGAGCGGCCGCACCACGCGGCTGAAGCCGAGGACGGCGATGCCGTAGACGGCCACGACCGTGCCGGCGAGCCCGGCCCCCGCGCCGGTGGCGTGTTGCACCCCCGGTGCCACGAAGGTGAACGAGCCGGTGAGCGCCGCGCCTTCGACGAAGGCCAGCAGGAGCACGAGCAGTACCCAGCGGTTCGCCGCCGCCTTCGCGAGGGCCCGCACGGGGCGGCGCTGAACCGGTTCGCGGGCGGGCTCGGGAAGGCGGCGCAGGTAGAGGGCCAGACCGGCGCTCGCCAGGGCCGTCGCCGCGAACATGACGCGCCAGGTGGCCAGCTCGGCCACCCAGCCCGCGGCCACGGTGGCGACCGCCATGCCGACGGCGACACCGGCCATCAGGTCCGTCAGCGGCTGTTGCCGCCGCTCGACGGGGACGGTGGCACCGACGTACACGAGCGTCGCCGGCACGGCCCCGCCGAAGAAGCCTCCGGCGAAGCAGCGCAGTACGGCGAGCACGCCGACGCCGGGGGAGAGGGCGGAGAGTGCCCCCGCCGCGGCGGCGCCGAACAGGGACACGCGCAGCGTGCGGATCGTGCCGAGCCGGGCCGAGACGATGCCCCAGACCGGCTGGAGCAGCCCGTAGCTGAGGTAGTAGAGACTGGCGGCAACGGTGACGGCGGCGACGGAGCGGTGCAGGTCCGCCGCCATCACCAGCAGCATCGGCGCCACCGCAGACCGGTCCAGCATGCTGACGGTGTTGACCGCCTGCAGCGCCCGCAGGTGCCCGCGCGGAAGGTCGGTCGGAACGGCCGTCTCGGTTCCCGTCATCTCAGGATCGCCACGTCAGGTGCGGGACGGCCGGATCAGCCCGCCGCCGGGACGCGCCAGCGCGCTGAGGTCGTGGTCCTGTTCGAAACCGCCCTGCTCGGCGCGCAGGCGCAGCACCGACTCGAACGCCGCCGGCTCGACCCCGCCGCCGACGCACAGGCCGTGCTCCGGGTCGAGGAGCGTCGCGTACATCTGCTCGGCGGTCTCCCGGTCGGTGTCGGGCTGTGCCTCGAGCAGGGACAGGACGTCCTCCCGGCGTTCCGGGGCCACGACGGCGCGTTCGGCCTCGTCCCAGGCGTCGAGCAGCGCGGCGACCGCCGGGGTGTCGACGTCGCCCCGGGTGGCCAGCACCGAGCCGAGGTAGGGGCGGATCACGTCGCTGACGGTCCCGAGCAGCTGTGCCCCCGCGCGGATCGCGCGCGTCTCGTGCCCGGCGTTGAGCAGCGTGGCCTCGAAGTCACCGTCGGCGAGCGACTGCCGGCGGCGCGGCGTCGAGCCGGCCGTCACCACCGTGTAGTCGCGGCCCGGCTCGAGGCCGGCGCTTCGGAGCAGCGCGAAGCCGACGTAGGCGAAGCCCGACGTCGGGACGTCGACCCCGAACCGGCCGCCCGCGAGGTCCGCGAGCCGGTCGACACCGGGCCGCCCGACCAGCGACAGCCGGCCACCGCGGTCGACCGCGCGCAGGATCTGCAGATCCAGCCGCTGCCCCAGCGGATTGCCCTTGTTGAGCACGTAGGTGGCGACGTTGTCGGGGGACGTGAGCACCACGTCGTACTCGCCGGCCATCAGCGACCTGAACTGCTGGGGGGACGACGTGACGGGGATCTGCTCGACGGCGAGGTCGTGCGTGGCGAACGTGCCGTGCCGCTCGGCCCAGCTCGCGACGACGTTGGCACTGAAGATGCCGAGCCGGAGGGGCTGCGTCATGGCTTTCCTCCTGTCGTCGAGGCCGGCGGGAGCCACCTACCGGGCGCCGGTGGGCGTACCTCTCGTCGGGATCGGGCTCCCGTCGTGGACGTTCGTCGTCATTGACAACGACCCGATGCTGCCTGAGCATGCAGTCGTTTGCAAGACACCGCTGACCCGGGAGAGTGCATGGACGAGAGAGTCGCGAGCGCGGTGCGGAACTGGGCGCCACGCTTCACCACCAACGGGGTCGCGGTGGCGGACTTCCAGCGGGTCACCTCCGGTCTCGAACGGTGGGACGACTGGTGCTCGGCGTGGTCGGCCGCGGCCGAGGTGCACGAGGATCTCGGCCGTGAGGCGCTGCGGGAGGGGCGGACCCGGTCAGCCGGCGCGCACTTGTCGACGGCAGCGGTCTACTTCCACTTCGGCAAGTTCCTGTTCGTGGACCATCCGGACGAGATGCGGGTGGCGCACCAGCGGGCGGTCGCCTGCCTGACCGACGCGCTGCCCTACCTGGACCCGGCGGGGGAGCGGATCGAGATCCCCTTCGAGGGCAGCCGGATGGTGGGGATCCTCCGCCGGCCGAGCGGGTCGGGGCCGCACCCCGTCGTCGTCATGGTGCCCGGCCTCGACTCGACCAAGGAGGAGTTCCGGTCGACCGAGGCGCTGTTCCTCGAGCGCGGGCTCGCGACCTTCTCCGTGGACGGTCCCGGGCAGGGCGAGGCCGAGTACGACCTGCCGATCCGCGGCGACTGGGAGGTCCCCGGACAAGCCATCGTCGACGCTGTGGCCGCCCAGCCGGGCATCGATCCCGAGCGGATCGGCGTCTGGGGCGTCAGTCTCGGCGGGTATTACGCACCGCGCCTGGCCAGCGGGGTCGAGCAGGTGCGCGCGTGCGTCGCACTGGCCGGCCCCTACAACTTCGGGGAGTGCTGGGACCAGTTGCCTCCGCTGACGCGCGCCGCCTTCACCGCACGCTCGTTCAGCACCGACCAGGAGCAGGGTCGCGAGCGGGCGCTGGAGCTGGACCTGAGCTCCGCGGCCGCGCGGATCCGGGTCCCTCTGCTCGTCGTCGCCGGAAAGCAGGACCGGCTCATCCCGTGGCAGCACGCCGAGCGGCTGGTGGCCGAGGCGGGCGGCCCGACGGAGCTGATCATGCTCGAGGACGGCAATCACGGGAACATGAACGTCGCCGCCAAGCACCGGTACAAGACGGCGGACTGGATGGCCGCGCAGCTCGCCGGGTAAGAACTCAGCGGACCAACTCGGCGGACCTGCCTGGGCTCGTGACGCCCGCGTGAGACCCCGTGATTCCCGGCCGAAGAAGCAATCGATTGCGGCGACATCTCCCGGTGCGCCGTCTGCACCGATCCCGTTGACTGCCGCATCGACGCGGCGCAACCTCCTGGAGGAAGCCATGGGCACCAACCGCATCAGCTACGTCCCGCTCGAGGAGATGGACGAGCGCATGCAGGACGAGATGCACCGCTGCGCGCGTGAGGGGACGCCGCGACCGGAGAGCTCCGCGGTGCGGGCGCACGCGCCTCACGCGTTCTGGGCCTTCGCCGATTCCTGGAAGTCGTTGTTCCACGGCGGGGTGTGCGACCACGCGATCAAGGAGCTGTGTCGCGTTTACATCTCGCGGACGGTGAAGTGCGAGTTCTGTGGCAACCAGCGGTCGATCAAGGCGGCGGCGAGCGGGCTCGAGGAGCAGCAGTACGACGAGCTGCTGAATTTCGAGCGCTCCGAGAGGTACGACGACCGGCAGAAGGCGGCGCTGGCCTATGCCGAGGCGATCGCCTGGCGGCTCGAGCCCTCCGACGAGCTCTGGGACCGGCTGCACCGGCACTTCTCCGAGCCCGAGCTGGTCGAGCTCGGCTGCTGCATCGCGCTCACCTTCGGGCAGCAGAGCTGGATCCGGCTGCTCGGGATCGACCACCACGAGTACCTGGCCGGCACCGACGCGTCGATGGCACCGGGTTTCCGCAGCGCTGAGGAACTGGCCGCCAGCAAGGCCGCGGCCGACTACTGGGCGGCCGGCACCGACCGCTGATCGGCGTCCCGCGATGCCCCGGGGTTCCTTGACACCGGGTGTGCTCGCACTAGGCTACAAACGATTGCATCAACGACCCGGATGAGGCAGCTCGATGACACGTACGGACCTCCCAGCCCTGACCGTCGGCTGGATCGGCACCGGCCACATGGGCGGTGCGCTCGCCGGACGCATCGGTCGCGCAGGCATGGATCTCACGGTCTGGAACCGCACGCGCAGCAAGGCCGAGCCCCTGATGAAGGTCGGCGCGAAGGTGGCCGACCACCCGTCGGAGCTGGCCGACCGCGACGTCGTCTTCACGATGGTGTCCACCTCGGCCGACCTCGAGCAGGTCATCGGTCAGCTGCTGAGTGACCCCGAGCGGTCGCCGCGCATGATCGTCGACTGCTCGACGGTGTCCACCGAGGCCTCGGCCCGGGTCCGCGCGGTTGCCGAGGAGCGCGGGGCGGCCTTCCTGGCCTCGCCGGTGAGCGGCAACGGCAAGGTCGTGGCGGCCGGCATGCTGAGCCTGGTCTGCTCGGGCCCGCAGGAGGCCTTCGACGAGGTCGCCCCGGTCCTGGACCTGCTGGGCCGGCACGTCACCTACGTCGGTGACGGCGAGAAGGCCCGGCTCGTGAAGATCTGCCACAACATCCTGCTGGGTGTCGTCGCGCAGAACCTCGCCGAGATCACCGTGCTCGCCGAGAAGGGCGGGGTGTCCCGTGCCGCGCTGCTGGACTTCATCAACAACAGCGTCATGGGCTCGGTCTTCTCCAAGTACAAGTCGCCGGCGTACGTGAACCTCGACTTCACGCCGACGTTCACGCCCGTCCTGCTGCGCAAGGACCTCGACCTCGGGCTGCGCGCGGCCGACGAGCTCGGCGTCCCGATGCCGGTGACCTCGGCGGCGCGTGAGCCGGTCCAGGCGGCGATCGCCCAGGGGCGGACGACGGAGGATTTCGCGGTGCTGCTGGAGCTGCAGGCTCGCGCCTCGGGGCTGGAACTGGTGTCCGAGGACGTCGCGGTCGACGACGGCCTGGGCGCGGCGGACGAGGGGCACTGAGCATGACGACGACGGGCGTGCCCTCCACTCCCATGGCGGCGCCGGGGCACATGGGCGTCGACTACGAGCAGCGGGTGGACTTCGGCCGGCTGCGCGAGTATCGGCTGGCCCGCGCCAAGGAGTCGCTGGAGGCCAGCGGCTGCGGGGCGTTCCTGCTCTTCGACTTCTACAACATCCGCTACACGACGCAGACCTGGATCGGCGGTGCCCTCGGGGACAAGATGACCCGCTACGCGCTGCTCACCCGTGGCGGCGAGCCGATGCTCTGGGACTTCGGTTCCGCTGCCCGTCACCACCGGCTGTACTCGCCGTGGCTGGCGCCGGAGAACTGCCACGCCGGCATGCTCGGCCTGCGGGGGGCGATCGCCCCGACCGCCGGGCTGATGGAGTCCGCCGTCCGGCAGATCAAGGGTCTGCTCGAGGACGCCGGGGTGGCGCACGAGCCGGTCGGCGTCGACATCGTCGAGCCGGCCTTCCTGTTCGAGATGCAGCGGCAGGGCCTGACGGTCGTCGACTGCCAGCAGAACATGCTCGATGCGCGGCAGATCAAGTCCGGCGACGAGATCATGCTGCTGACCCAGGCGGCCGCCATGGTCGACGGCGTCTACCAGGACATCGTCGACGTGCTCAAGCCCGGCATCCGTGAGAACGAGATCGTGGCGCTGGCGAACAAGCGGCTCTACGAGATGGGTTCGGACCAGGTCGAGGCGGTCAACGCGGTGTCGGGGGAGCGGTGCAACCCGCACCCGCACAACTTCTCCGACCGCATGATCAGGCCCGGCGAGCAGGCGTTCTTCGACATCATGCACTCCTACAACGGGTACCGGACCTGCTACTACCGCACGTTCAGCGTCGGCCGGTCCACCCCGGCGCAGCGGGACGCGTACACCAGGGCGCGGGGGTGGATGGACGCCGCGATCGCCGCGATCAAGCCGGGCGTGGCCACCGACCAGGTGGCCAGGCTCTGGCCCACCGCGCAGGACATCGGGCTGGCTGACGAGAAGACCGCGTTCGGGCTGCAGTTCGGCCACGGCCTGGGGCTCGCGCTGCACGAACGGCCGATCATCAGCAGGCTCACCTCGCTGGAGGCGCCGATGGAGATCGAGCAGGGCATGGTGTTCGCGCTGGAGACGTACTGCCCGGCCAGCGACGGGATCTCCGCGGCCAGGATCGAGGAAGAGGTCGTCGTCACCGCCGACGGCGTGCAGATCATCACCCGGTTCCCCGCCGAAGAACTCTTCGTCACCAACCCGTACTGATGAGCCTTTTTCATCCCCACCAAGAACGTCCGCATACTGCTGGCGGGACGGGCGGATGGAAAAGGTTCAGTGACCCAGGCACGGAAGGCAGCTCATGACCACGATCCGGCCCGCGGAACTGGCGGAGGAGACCGCGCTCGGCATGTACCGGACCATGACCGAGATCCGGCTATTCGAGAAGCGCGCCTACGACCTGTTCCTG
>JAODNN010000077.1 GCA_025465355.1 Blastococcus sp.
GCCAGCAGCGCCCAGGTCTTGCGCCCTCGCGGCGACGTCGTCGGCTCACCGTCGCGCTCGATCCTCGGCTTGCCGAGAAGGCAGATCGCGAGGGTCATCCGGGCCTCCCCGCGTGTGAGACTACGCAACATGCCGAGGTACTTCCTGGAGCGAACGGTCGGCGACGTGACCCGGGCCGAGCTCGACGCGATCGCCGCGCGCTCGCAGGAGATCCGCGCGGCGCGCTATCCGCAGATCACCTGGGAGCACACGCATGTGGTCAGCACGCCGGAAGGGCTGAAGGCCTTTTGCCTGTATGAGTCACCCGACGCCGTCAGCGTCGAGCAGCACGCCGCCGAGCTCGGGCTGCCGATGGACCGCTTCTACGAGGTCGAGACCGACCTCGAGCCCTGAGCTGGCCGCCTCGCGTTCGGTTCCCACCGGGATGTGCATCCCCGGCGCACTGCGGCGGTAGCGCTCGCCAAGGGCGCACATGATCCGCTGTCGTCGCCGCTGTTCCGTGCGAGCGCGCTCACTTCATAGAGCGTTGGCGAGTTGGAGTTCGGCAAGCCGAACCCCGAGGGCTACGAGATCAAGCCGGGTTCTTCACTTCCGAAGCAGGTCCTCTTGGTTGATGACGTCAACACAACGGGTGCGCGCGTGGACAGCGCTGCGTATGCCTTTGTGCCAGCGTCCACACGGAAGCGTGCGGCACGCCGATGGCACCTGCTTTTGGCTCTACTGGGTGCGCCCGGTGCGTGGCGATGCTGTGGCGGTCAGGACACCCACCGCCGCCCGAGCCTGTTGATGCCTCGGTGGCTGGGCGCACCCCAGGGGGGAAGGACCAATCATGACCGGATCCAGACGTCGCGCTTCGCTGGCGGCTCTGTCCGCGGCGGCGTCCGCGCTTGCGCTGTCCCTCGTAGGGATACCTGCGGCTGCTGCCAGCCGCCCGGAGCTGGCCGGTTCCTTCGTGCAGAGCAATCTGGTGGCGGACACGCCGGGGAAGGCGGCGCACACCGATCCGCACCTGCGCAATCCGTGGGGCACGTCGACAGGCCCAGGGCTGCCCATCTGGGTGTCGGACAACGCGACGGGTGTGGCAACCGTCTATGACGGGGTCGGCAACCCCCAGCCGAGACCGAACCCCCTCGTTGTCAAGATCCCGGCCCCACCGGCCGCCGGCGCGGGGGCCGTCGGTGCGCCGACCGGTACCGTGTTCAACGCCACCGGCCAGGGATTCCGCGTGTCGAGGGGTGCACTGTCCGGCGTCAGCCGCTTCCTGTTCGCCACGGAGGACGGCACGGTGCTCGGCTGGAACCCGGCTGTGGATGTGACGCACGCCGTCATCGCCGTCGACCGCTCACGCGCGACCGATTCAACCGGTGACGTCGGCGCCGTCTACAAGGGCCTCGCCCTGGCGACGACCTCGGCCGGCGACTTCTTGTACGCGAGCAACTTCCGCTTCGGCCGGGTCGAGATGTTCGACAGTGGCTTCAACCTGGTCAAGACCTTCACCGATCCCAAGGTCCCGGCCGGGTTTGCGCCCTTCGGCGTCCACAACATCGGAGGCACGCTGTTCGTGACGTTCGCGAAGCAGGACGCCCAGAAGCACGATGACGTCGCTGGCCCCGGCAACGGATTCGTCGACATGTTCAGCACTGACGGTCGCCTGCTCCGGCGCTTCGTCAGCCGGGGGGCCCTCAACTCCCCTTGGGCGGTGGCGCTCGCGCCGTCGGCGTTCGGCGCCGCTGGCGGCGACATCCTGATCGGCAACTTCGGGAGCGGGCGAATCGATGTCTATCGTCCGTCAGACGGCAGGTTCGCGGGCCAACTGAGCGGCCCCACCGGTCAGCCAATCAGCATTCCCGGTCTCTGGGGGCTCCGTTTCCCGACAGGCTCGCTGAACGTCCGACCGAACGCGTTGTACTTCACCGCCGGAACCAACGCTGAGGCTGACGGATTGCTCGGCGACATCGTCCCGCACCCATGAGGGGCTGTGGGGCCGGTACGGTCCGCCGGGGCGGCATCGGTTTCTGGCCGCCCTCGGGCCTCGACCGTCACGGACTTGGCGAGCGTCGGGCAGATTGGTCGTGAGCCGACCAATCGTCATGACCGCACCCCGGTGTCCTCCCTGGTGCAGCCGGCTCGTCGTCGCGATGGCGGAGGAGTTCGTCCAGGAGGCGGTCGGCTCGGCTGTCGATGAGCTCGGTGAAGAGCCGGTCGGCGCGGGGATCGCCGGTGCGGTACTGCGTCCGCATGGTGGGGAGGCCACGGAGGTCGTCTTCTATGACCGCGCGGGGGCGGGGCGTCCGGGCGGCGAGCGTCAACGCGGAAGCAACCATCGGAATTGTCCTCGACTCCTGATCGTGGTGGCGGCTGATGACGGGCGCGTCCCGTCCTTGCCGCTTCACCAGCTCCACCTGTCACGAGGGGCGACGTGCGTTTCGGGGCGTGGATCCGTGGTCGTCGGCGGCGCGTCGGGAGGCACGGCGGCCGCCTGGGGGTGCGCGGCCGACATGGTGTCGGTGAGCTGCTGACCGAGCGCGGTCAAGGCCTGGTGCAGGCGTGACCGCACGACTCCCACCGGGAGGCCGGCGGCTGCGGCCAGGTGAGCGGGTGGCAGGTCTCGGAAGTAGGTGTCCACCAACATCTCCCGGTGGGGTGGGGCGAGTCGCTCCATGGCCTCGGCCAGGAGCTGCTGAGCGAATGCGGCTTCGTGGCCTGCGCCGGGCTTCTGGACGGGGAGCGTGTCCTCGACCAACCTGACCCGGCGGCCCCGCGAGGCTTCGGCAGCCTCATCGAGAACCCGGCGGAGCACCTGCAGCAGCCATGGCCCGGCCGGCCGGTCGTCGGCGAGCAGCGGGGGCAGGTCGTGCCAGGCGCGCCGGAACGTCTCCTGCAGGGCGTCCTCAGCTGCTGTGCGATCGCAGGCGTGGCATTCGGCGTAAGCCAGCAGCGCCCCGGCGTGGTCGCGGTACAGAGTCCGGAATGCATCCCCCGCACACCGGGCGCCTTTCGCCCGGAGGCGTCTCCGTGCCCGTGAACCGGTGCCAGGAGGCGTGTGGTGCGGGGCAGCAGCAGCGCTCATGTCTACCAACACGCGTAGTAGTGCTTGCCTGTTCACCACTCTCGGGCCCGGGGTCCGGCTGAACGCCGTCCGTCTACCGCTCGTGTCAGCAGTCAGCGGCCGCCCGAGTCCTGGGTCTCCGCTCGCGACAGACATCTCAAGCGGAGGCACCGACATGAAGCGCAGGTACATCCTCGGCGGCATCGCGGCGGCCGCCGTCCTGGTCGGCGGCGGCGTCGGCCTCGACGCGGCCGGGCCCTACGGGGGCGGCCAGGGCGGGTCGCCGTACGGGGCGTCGTCCAGCGCGGCCCCGGGGGCGATGACCCCCGGCATCGGATCGGCGGCGCTGGCTCCGGGGACGGCTCTGGTCGATGGCGCCGGGCGCACGCTCTACCTGTTCGAAGCCGACTCGCCGACCAGCTCGGCATGCACCGGGTCGTGCGCGCAGGTCTGGCCACCGTTGCTCACTCACGGCGGGGCGCCCGCGGCGTCCGGCCCTGCGCAATCGGCTTTTCTCGGAACCGTGCAGCGCGCCGATGGCACCCGGCAGGTCACCTACAACGGCCACCCCCTGTACTTCTACGTCGGCGACCGGCACCCGGGCGACGCCCACGGTCAGGGGCTCGACCAGTTCGGTGCCGGCTGGTATGTGGTGACGCCCGCCGGGGCCAAGATCGACTCGAGTGGATAGAGCACGTTCTCGGAGCAGTTGATGCCGTCGTCCGCCCGCTGCGGGAGCGTCCTGGTGACGTGCCGAAGCGGGCGGACGACTGCCCCGTGCTCGTGCACGGTGCAGCGGGCATCTGCGATGCACGCCGGATGTCGTGCCCATGGACTCCGTTGACGGCCATGCCGGCGGATCGAGGCGACCCTCCGGACGTCGTGGCCGGTCGGTTGCCTCCAGCAGTTCCACTCCACGCCCGGAGGTCCTCCCCGGACAGGCCCAGTCAGATCGTGTCGTCTCAGATCGTGGCGTCGCACGCCCTCCACCGACGTCTCTGACCGGTACGGCTACCTCAACGCCAGCAAGCCCGGTGCCGCCGCGAGGACCAGGGGGGCCATCGTCAGGGCCGTCACCGCCACGCGGGTGAGGGTCTGGCGCCCCGCGGGCAGTCGGTCGGGGGGCTGAAGCAGACGGCAGATCCGAGCGGCGGCGTCCGCGGCCCCGGCGGCTGGCGCCGACGAGGTGGCGCCCGACGCTGCGAGCGTTGCCGGGCCTCCCGCGGTTGCCACCGCGACGAGGGCGCTGGCGAGCACCCGCGGTTCGTGCTGATCCGCGGCGAGCTCGTCTGCGTCCATCTCCAGGAGCCGGCCCAGCAGCGCCGGTGCCTCGCGGAGCAGGGGAAGCATGGGCAGCGAACCGGCCGCGAGGGCCGCCGCGGTCTGCCGCCGGTGATGTCTCGCGCGCAGATGCGCGTTCTCGTGGGCCAGCACGGCACCCAGTTGCGGTCCGGTGAGCACGTCCACGGCGCCGCTGGTGACGACGACGGTCGGATGCCTGCCGGCGACGCTGTACGCGGCGGCCCCGGGGTGGTCGAGGACCACGGCGGGGAGCTCCGGCACGCGGTGGCCGGCCATCCTGATCAGCAGCCGCTGGCGGCGTTCGTCCGTGCGTTGCCAGAGGGAGAGCCGGGTTGCCGTCCACGCGATCCGCGCCGCGACCGCCAGCGACAGCAACTGGCCCAGGATCACGACACCTGCCGCCTTCGGGGTGCCGTAGGCGGCGTGCAGGCGGTTCAGGCACGCGCCGATGAGGTGGCTCAGGTCGGTGGTCAGCGCGCTGGTCGGTAGCACGATGGTCGCGCCTGCGAGGAGCAGCGCGATCGGCACCGACCAGGCCGCCGCGAGCACCGCGGTGCCGCCCAGCCGCGGCGCGCGGACCGGCCAGCTCGCGCGGCGAAAGCCTGCGGGGCCGATGAAGCCGACCATCAGGGCGTAGAGGATGAGGATCCCCCCAACGGTCACGACGCAGGACCCTGAGCTGTCCGGGCTCCCGGGCCTCGCAGCATGTCGGCGAGCGCAGCAGCGTCCTCGGGGTCGATCTCCGCGACGAATCGCGCCAGGACTCCTGCCCGGTCCTCGCTGACCGTCAGGGCTTCGCGCATGATCTGTGCCGTGTACGCCTGCCGGGTCAACACCGGCTCGTACAACCAGGCCCGGCCGTCGCGGGCGCGGGACAGGACGCCTTTGCGGTGCAGGTTGTCCAGGACGGTCATGATGGTGGTGTAGGCGAGCGGCCGCCGCGGGTGCAGCAGATCGACCACCTCGCGCACCAGCAGGGGGCGCTCGGCGTCCCACAGGAGGTCCATCACCGAGGCCTCCAGCTCACCGAAGGGGCGTGATCTGCGCGGCGACGGCATCGGGGCTCCCGGATCGCGTGATCGGACATCGGTCTTGATATCTCCCTTCACGGTCACGGCACCAGAGGCGTTCATCCCTGCGTAGATCTCCCGAGGTTCTCCGAACGACACGTCGCCGGAAACTTCGGGAGGCCTGGTGCCGGTCAGAGCCCTGCGGCGAAGCGGTAGGGCTGGAAGGGCACGGTGGCACCGACGTTCAGCTGGATCACGCTGTGCGCCTCCAGCGGGATGTCGCGCGGATCGCCACCCGACACCGCCCCGTCGACCAGGGCGGTGACCGGTCCGCGGGCCGGGCCCACGTGGAACCGGCCGAGGGGTTGCCCCCAGAGGTCGAAGAACTCGCCCAGCGTGTAGCGGCGCGGCACCGGCGATTCGATGTGGATGACGCCGCTGGCGTCGTGGGTGTGCAGCCAGTAGAAGGCTGCGCCACCGACCACGAAGGGTCCGTCGCCGGTCTGCACGAGTCGCAGAGGCGGGAGCACCCCGATCCCGAGGGGGATGGAGTGCTGCTCCCCGTTGACGTAGACCGCGAGGTGGGCGTGGATGTGGAAGGCCAGCTGCTCGGTCTCCCCGGCGCTGATGCCGTCGACCACCTGACCCGACGCCTCGCCGGCGACGGGTGCGAGCGGCGGAGCCTGCGCGGTGGTCGAGCCGGCCGCCGCGGGGGAGGGCTTGCCGCCTCGTGAGAGCAGCCCCACCCCGAACGCCGCGGCCAGCAGGCCCGCGGCGCCGGCGATCAGGAGGCGCCGGCGGGGACCTGGTCCCCGCCGGCTGTCCGTGCGCTTCGCCATGGATTTCTCCTGGCTCCCGGATCCGGCGTCAGTAGCCGGAGGGGGACGGCCGGTGCGCCGAGACGCTGGCGAGGACGGCACCGGCCACCTGGCGGCCGAGCTGCTGGCCGGCCCGGTGATCGATCCGGGTGTGCTGGCCGGCCCAGATCCGGCTCAGCCCCGCCTCGTCGGCAGCTGCCGAGAGACTGCTGAAGCTGCGGGTCACGCCGGGGTCGGCCGCCGACGTGATGGCCACCGCCTGGTGGGAGCCGTAGACGGAGGTCAGCACGGTGGCCGCCGCCTCGCTGATCGAGCTGTGCGCTCCGGGGTAGGACGGGTCCGCGGCGGTGGGCGTGAGGGGCTTCCACGTCGGGTCCCCGGCGAGGGCCGGGTCACCCGGGATGCCCTGCTGGATCGCGGTCACGGGCCGCCAGATCTGCCAGTGGTACTTCGCGTCGTACAGGGCGATGGTGGTGTCGGCCAGCGAGAGGTCCAGGGTCGAGAAGACGCTGGTCGCCTGCGCGAGGCTGGCGTGCCGGTCCGCGAGCAGTTGCTGGGTGACCTGGTTCCAGGTGTTCCAGACCGGTGCGGAGCTCCAGAACTTCCCGGCCACGGTCTCGTCCGGGGTGCGGGTGGTGCTGGAGCCACGCCCGAGGTTCTTCACCTCGTGCAGCGCGATCGCGTACGCGGAACCGGTCACCGCGGGCTGGTCAGGGGGGCGGAACTGCTGGGCGCTCGTGAGCGCGAAGGGGGTGACGGAGCCCCAGGTGGTGTACATCGGTGCCTGGAACTTCGGCGGGGTGGGCCGGTAATTCCCCGGCTTCGTGCCGGGCACGAACGGCGGCGGGGTCGCCGCCGAGCCGTCCGAGGACCGGAGCGTGACGATCTCGTGCGCCGCGGCCGCGCCGACCCGGACGCCGTCCTGCGTCGGATTCCCTGCGGGCAGCGCGGCCAGCTCCTTGGTCAGCTGGTCGTCCAGACCGGTCTTCATCGACGGGTACAGGGCCAGCAGGACGTCGTGCGCGGCCTGGTCGGCCGCCGCGTCCGGGCGGGCGTTCGCCGGCGCCGGGACCGTGGAGTGGTACGCCGGCGCCGGGACCGTGGAGTGGTACGCCGGCGCACCGTGGGTGATCGAGACGACGGCGTCGTACTCGGCGGCCTGCAGCATGGCGAAGCTGCGGGTCGGGTGGACGGTGGCCGGCTGGGCCTTCGGGGTGCCCAAGATCGAGATCAGCTCCTTGTTCCAGTCGATCGCCGACTGTCCGGAGCCCGGCGCCTCCGCGATCCCGTTGGGTGGTGCGGTCCTCGATGAGGCCGACGCCACCACGGGGATGGTGACTCCTGCGACGGCCGCGGCCGCCAGGGTGACGAGTGCCGTGGTTCGTTTGTGCATGCCTGCAGCCCTGCCGATCGTGTCGGGGTGAGCGCGGGATCCCCCCGCGCCCGGCACCGCCGTTCTCGCCGGCGGTGCACGTCTCTCAGCACGGGCACCGGGCCCCCTGCATTCAATGCGGGCGCGGGCTTCGGACCGAGGATCAGCTCACCCGGACGGCGCCGGCGCAGCGGCGCCCGTCCGAGCTGCGGCGTCGCCCGAGGGTGAACGCCGGCGGGCTACTACGCGTGCTACTAGCTGGTGGTCGGCCGACCGCATCCACGAGGTCGTCCCTGGTGCCACCTGGTTGGGGGCGATGGTGGCCGTCGACAACGACGTCTACGACAGGGTCGGCGACACATGGTGGGACGACGACAACCCGCTCGTCGTGCTGCACGGCAGCATGACCGCGGGGCGGATGGACTACTTCCGGGGCGTCCTGGCTCGGCTGGGTCGGCTGCCGACGGGGCAGACAACTCCGGCGGCGCTGGATGTGGGCAGCGGCGGCGGGTTCCTGGCCGAGGAGTTCTGCCGGCTGGGCTTCGCGGTCACCGGCGTAGACCCGTCCGCCGTGTCGATTCGGACCGCTCGCGCGCATGCGGCCGCCGGTGGACTGGACATCGAGTACCGCGTCGGTGCCGGAGAGCGGCTGCCGGTGGACGACGCCGCCTTCGACGTGGCCTACTGCTCGGACGTTCTCGAGCACGTCGACGACGTCGACCGGGTTCTGGCGGAGACCGCGCGCGCGCTCAAACCAGGTGGCATCTACCTGTTCGACACGCTCAACCGGACCCTGGCGTCGAGCCTGGCGACGAAGGCGACGCAGCAGTGGCGGCTCACCCGGGTCATCGACTTCGCGGCGCACGACTGGGCCATGTTCCTGCCACCGGATGAGCTGGCCGCCCGTCTGGGCCGGCACGGCCTGACGGTCCAGGAATCGGTGGGACTCGGCCCGCGCGCCAAGCCCTGGACGGCCGTGGCGGCCCTCGTGCGACTGCGGCGCGGACATCTCACGTACCGCCAGGTGAGTGAACGGCTCGACATGGGGCGGACCCGCTACAAGGGCCTCTTCTACATGGGCCATGCCCTCTACTGACACGCCCTCCACTGACAGGTCAACCGTGACGCGGCCCCGGAGCCGGCTGTCCGCCGTCCCCGGGCCCGTCCGGAGAAGGAGTTCCGCCGTGAGCATCTGGCATCGGACGAGCCCACCGGACGGTGGGACACCAGGGCCCGCGGCGCCGTCCCCGCCCCCTCGGTGGTCGCACTGGGCGCTCTGGTTCTGGCTCCCTCTCCTCGCGCTGCGGCTCGTCCCCGGCGCGGGACAGCCCCGGATCGCGACGTTGACCTACTCCACGTTCGTGGCCGACGTGACAGCGAACAAGGTGGCCTCGGCGACGATCAGCGACACGGGCTCGGTCAGCGGATCGCTGCTGGGCGGAGCCCCGTTCCACTCCCAAGTGCCAACAGCCCTGAACGACACCGGCCTGGCGCCTCTGCTGGCTGCCCACCACGTCGCGGTCACGGGGACGGGCCCGAGCGGACCATCGCTCGTGGGCACCCTCTTCTCGTTCCTTCCCCTGCTGCTCGTCGCCGTCGTTGCCGTCTGGCTCTTCCGTCGCGGCAGCAGGCAGTTGAGCAAGGGGGTCGGCGGCCTGATGAGCGTGGGCCAGTCGAAGGCCACGCTGTACGACGAGGACCGGCCGGCGACGCGGTTCAGCGACGTCGCGGGCTACGAGAGCTCGAAGGCCGAGGTCGTGGAGGTCGTCGACTTCCTGAAGAACCCCGGCCGGTACGCCAGGGCGGGCGCGCGGGGGCCGAGAGGAGTCCTCATGGTGGGCCCCCCGGGAACCGGCAAGACCCTGCTGGCCCGGGCTGTCGCGGGGGAGGCGGGTGTGCCGTTCTTCGCGGTCAGCGGCTCGAGCTTCGTGGAGATGTTCGTCGGGGTGGGCGCCGCCCGCGTCCGCTCGCTGTTCGCCGAGGCGCACAAGCGCGCTCCCTCGATCGTCTTCATCGACGAGATCGACGCGATCGGAGGCCGGCGGGGGCCCGGCGGATTCGGCTCCAACGACGAGCGCGAACAGACGCTCAACCAACTGCTCTCCGACCTCGACGGCTTCGAGAAGGGGGCCGGCGTCGTGGTGATGGCGGCGACGAACCGGGCCGACACCCTCGACGCGGCCTTGCTGCGGCCGGGACGCTTCGACCGGTCGGTGGAGATCTCGCTGCCGAACCAGCGTGAGCGAAGGGCCATCCTGGCCATCCACGGCCGGAGCAAGACCCTGGCCGACGACGTGGACCTGGACACCGTCTCGCGCGGCACGCCCGGCTTCTCGGGAGCCGATCTCGCCAACCTGGTCAACGAGGCTGCGATCAACGCCGTCCGGGGCGGCCACGACGTCCTGACCGAGGCCGACTTCGACACGGCTCGCGACAGGCTCCTGCTGGGACACCGTGACTCCTCCGGCGCTCTGCTGCCCATCGAGAAGGACGCGGTGGCGATCCACGAGGCCGGCCATGCACTGGTCGCCATGCTGTCCGAACACGCCGACCCCATCGCGAAGGTCACCATCCTGCCGCGGGGCGTCGCACTGGGCGTCACCGAGCAACTGCCCGAGTTCGAGCGTCACCTCTATCCGCAGAGCTACCTCACCGACAGCCTGACCGTTCGTCTCGGCGGCCGCGCCGCCGAGATCGTGGTCCTCGGCGAACCCTCGACCGGCGCGGCCGACGACCTGGCTTCCGCCACCGACCTCGCGACCCGCATGGTCAGGGAGTGGGGCCTGTCGGCCGACATCGGCCCGGTCGGCTACGGGCCCGCAGAGCTGTCCGGCGAGTACCCCCTCGCCGGCCGGCGCTACGCCGAGCAGACCCAGCGCACCATCGACACCGAGGTCGCCCACCTGCTGCGCCGCGCCGAGACCACCGCCATGGGCCTGCTCCGCGATCACCGCGACGCGCTCGACCGCGTGATCGGCCTGCTCCTGGAACGAGAGACGGTCGACGGCACGGACCTGGCCGACGTCGCCGGCCTGTCCCGGCGCCACCCCGGCAACGGGCGCCTCTGGCCGCGACCGGCTTCGAGCGGTTCCTCGCGGCCCTGAGCACGCCCCGACGACCTCGACTCGGGCGCGAGGGCTTCCCCGCCCGCGGGTCACCTGCCGGCGGGGGGGCCGTCGGGGGTGGCATCCCACTGTTCCGGTTCGGGTACGGCGGGTGAGCGACCGGCCGCTCACGCCGGCCGACTCGGATCCGGCTGAACCGACTCGGATCCGGCTGAACTCGGGGTCTCTACTACCCGTGTTAGTAGACATGACCGAGATGCTCATCCGTCAGTCCGTGCGACCGCCGGCAACCGCCTCTGCGTCGCCATCACCCAGCGGAGGTGCTGCCGTCCCGGAGGAGGCGCTCCGGGGGCTCTACCGTGATCACGCCGCAGCACTGCTGGCCTTCGCGCAGCGATACACCCGCGACCGGATGGAGGCCGAGGACGCCGTCCAGGAGACGTTCGTGCGCGCATGGCGGCACCTGCCCGACCTGCTCGCGGATGACCGTCCGCTGCGGCCCTGGCTGCGCAAGGTTCTTCGCCGCGTCCTCATCGACGCCGCGCGGGTCACTCGCGCACACCCGGTCCAGCTGACCGACGATCCCGGGGCCGACCGGGAGGTCGACGGCGGCTACGACGCACTTGTCGACCGCAGCCTGCTCGCCGAGGCCATCGGCCACCTGTCACCGGCGCACCGGCAGGTCCTGGTCGAGAGCTACTACCGCGACGTGCCCGCCGAGCGCATTGCCACCGCGCTGGGGATCCCGGTCGGCACGGTGCGCTCCCGGCTGCACTACGCGCTCCTCGCACTGCGCCGCCAGCTCTCCGGGTGGGAACCACTGCCGGCATAGCGTCGACCGTCGCGACGTGACAGGTGCGGGGCTACCCCGCGATCCAGGTCCTCGAGAAGAACGACCGGCGGCCGAGGGGTTTGGGATCGGGGGAGGGAATCGACCTCGTGCTGGACGCTTTCGGGCCTCCGTACTGCTCACTGCTCGCCCTACACGCCCTTCGTCGGCACCTCACGGAGGCGATGCGCGGCAAGGGCCTGGGTTACGGCGTCGTCTGTGCGGTGCTCGTCCGGGCCCCAGGGAGGAACCGGGAGCCGAACCGGTGAGTGACTCACCGGGGGGCGGGTACGGGGTGGAGGCACATGTGCCGGCGGTGAAGGAGCCGGCCGGTGCAGCGCGCTTTCCGGTCCGACATGGCCGGTCGGGTCAGGCGGGTGATGCCATGTCATCGGCGGATCAGTCACGGGCTGATCGTCGTCCCGACGACGGCGCGGAGGACGAGAACCGGGAGCTCGTGCTCGGCGTGATCGCGGCTCCCGGCCCGGCGACCGAACTCGCGAGCAGTCTGCTGCCCGAACTTCGCAAGCAGCTCGCCACCCGCGTGCCGAACGTGCGCTGGGACGTCCGATTCGTCTCGGATCGGCTCGTCCAACCGCCGGTCGACCCCGACAGCGTCATCCAGGCCGCACGCGAGAGGCTGCTCAACGAGGGTTGGCACCTCGCGGTGTACCTCACCGACCTGCCGCTGGAGAAGGACCGACGGCCGGTCGTGGCATACAGCAGCCAGGCGCACGGTGTGGCCGCGCTGTCCCTCCCCGCGCTCGGCCCGGTCGACGTGCGCCGCCGGGCCCTGCGCACCATCGTCCAGCTTGTCTCGGCCCTGCTCAGCCAGTACGGAGACGCCGGCCGCGACACCGTCCCGGCACCCGTGCAGAGGCGCGCTGCAGCCCAGGAGCTGGCCCGACTCGGCCGCTACGTCGAGGAGGACCAGCACGGGCTCCGGCTGGTCGCCAGCGTTATCACCGGCAACTTCCGACTGTTCCTCGGCATGCTGCGCGCCAACCGTCCCTGGCGCGCGGTCATCCGGCTGTCCTCCGTCGCGGTCGCCGCGCTCGGCATCGCAGTGCTCTCGTTGGTCAACGGCTTCATCTGGATGATCGCCGACAGTGGAGGCCTGCTGCGCCTGAGCGCGCTCACCATCGCCTCCGTTCTCGCGCTGGTGCTGACCCTCGTCATCGGCGGAAGGCTGCCGGAGGAGGTCCCTCGCTCCGCGGAGCGAGATCAGCTCCCTGGCGCCAAGGAGCAAGTCATCCTGTTCAACACCGTCACCGTCGTCACCGTCGTCATCGGCGTGGTGGCGCTCTACGTCATCCTGTTGGTTCTGACCGTCATCGTGAGCTTCCTCCTCCTGCCGACCGACCAGATCGCCCGGCAGCTCAATCACCCGGCACACGCGGCCACTCTGCTAGCGATCTCCTGGCTGGTGGCCTCCATTGCGACCGTCGGCGGTGCGCTGGGTGCGGGACTGGAGAAGAGCAGCCGGATCCGGGAGGTGGCCTACACCTATCGCCCGGACGATGAGCTCACCCGGCCGGAGACGGACCTCTCTCAACATGGCTGACCGCTGCTTCTGACGATTCCCCGCCTCCGGTCGCCGGACGGACCGTACAGCCGTGCGGGGACTCGACGAACGGGGATTGACCGGCTTGCCCGCTGGGAAGGAACGACCCGGGCCCACCTCGCGCAAGTGTTCAGCCTGGGGCGTCGGCGTGAGTGGTCGGGCCCGGAGGTGTGCGATGACGTTCACCCGCGAGGCGCCGACACCCGGAACTATCCGCAGCCTGATCCCCGCCCGGATCGACCGGTTGCCCTGGTCCCCGTTCCACACCCGCATGGTGATCGCCCTCGGGGTTGCCTGGGTACTCGACGGGCTGGAGATCACCGTCGCCAGCGCCGTCACCGACAAGCTGACCCAGCCGGACACGCTGCACCTGTCGTCGACCCAGGCAGGGCTGGTCGCGACCGTCTACCTCATCGGTGAGGTTGTTGGCGCGCTCTGGTTCGGTCATCTGTCGGACAAGCTGGGTCGCCGGAACCTGTTCATGGTGACGCTGGCCGTGTACATGGTCGGCAGCGGGCTCACTGCGCTCACGCTGGGCAACGCCGTGGGCTGGGTGTGGTTCCTGTACTTCACCCGGGTCGTCGCGGGCATGGGCATCGGCGGTGAGTACGCGGCGATCAACTCGGCGATCGACGAGTTGACCCCGGCCCGCTACCGCGGCCGTGTGGACATCGCGGTCAACGGCACCTACTGGGCCGGCGCGATCCTGGGCACGCTGGGCACGTTCATCTTCCTGCGGATCATGAGCCCGAGCGCGGGCTGGCGGATCGCGTTCCTGATCGGCCCGGTGCTTGGCCTGGTCATCCTGCTCGTCCGGCGGCACCTGCCCGAGAGCCCGCGCTGGCTGCTCATGCACGGCCGGGCGCGGGATGCCGAGGAGACGATCGGCCAGATCGAGCGCGAGGTGGAGCAGCTCGGTTACCGGCTGCCGCCGGTAGATGAGAGCAAGGCGATCGAGATCAAGCCGACGTCCGACATCGGCTACCTGGCCCTTGCCCGGGTACTGTTCCGCGACTACCCGAGGCGGACGGTCTACGGCGCCGCGCTGATGATCACGCAGTCGTTCCTCTACAACGCGATCTTCTTCACCTACACGCTGGTGCTCGGGAAGTTCTACGGCGTCTCGGCGAATGACGCGCCGCTGTATCTGATCACGTTCGCAGTGGGGAACCTGGCGGGGCCGCTGCTGCTCGGGCACCTGTTCGACACCTGGGGCCGGAAGAAGATGATCTCCGGGACCTACCTCCTGTCGGGCGTGCTGCTGGCCATCACGGCGTGGCTGTTCTACCTGCATGCGCTCAACGCGACGACGCAGACGATCGCCTGGTGCGTGATCTTCTTCTTCGCCTCGGCCGGTGCCAGCTCGGCCTATCTCACCGTCAGCGAGATCTTCCCGCTGGAGGTCCGGGCGAAGGCGATCGCGGTGTTCTTCGCCATCGCGCAGTGCTTCGGCGCGCTCGGCCCGGTCATCTACGGTCACCTGATCGGCGACGGCTCGCAGCCCGGCCGCTTGTTCGTCGGCTACCTGCTGGGCGCAGGGGTGATGATCCTCGGCGGCATCGCGGCGGCCATCCTGGGCATCAACGCCGAGGGCAAGTCCTTGGAGGAGATCGCCGACCCGCTGTCGTCTGCCCGCCGTCGCACCGGCATGACCCGCGCGGAGGGTGCGGCGCGGCCACGGCATTAGCCGAGCCGCAGCCCGCCTCAGCCCCCCGGCCCGTAGTGCCGGGACAGCCTGCCGTTCGGCGCCGCAGAGTCTCCCCGTGCCGGGGGCTCGCTGCTGACCGCCCCGGCCGGACGGCACCGGCCAGAGCTCAGCGTTCGCGACCGCGAGCAGCTCCTGGTGGTCTGTGCCCTCGGTTGACCGCTCCTTCCTACGGAGCCTGGTTTCGGTGGCGACGGGGTGCGCCTACATCCGGCGATGGCTGTGAGCCTCGCGCACGGGTAGTTCGCCGTCTGGCGAGTTGAGCCAGGACAGCAGCAGTTCTGCGACGTCGTCGACGTCGCGCAGCGGGCGGTCGAGAAACGGTCGGTTCTTCCATGCCGTGAGCCGCGACTCGGCAACACGGCCCTCCGCAGCGGCCCACGAGATTCGCACCGTGCGCCGCACCACCTCGGCCCGCCGAACGGCGACCCGCGGGATGTCCCACAGGCGGTCGGGCTGGAACACGTAGTGCGCGAGCAGGGAGAGGCGCGAGGGCGTGACCCGCACAACCGTCGGCCGCGCGAGGAGCCCCTGTCCCCGCAGGTTCATCACGCCGTGGAGCAGCACCGGCTCATCCGGAGCCAGCGGCACGCTGCGGGCCAACTCGGCTCCGGCTCCGGGGAACGCGTACCGCACCCGGACCCGGCGGCCGAGCGGCTCGTTCAACGTCACAGCCGCACGGTAGCGACGGCTACTTCTCACGTGCCCCGCTGCAGTAGAAACTTCCCATCATCTCCACACCTTGGTGCCGAACTCAGGCTTCGCTGAGCTCGGCAGCTCGATGAGTTAGTGGGTACAAATCCGTGGACGGTCTGCGGGCTCGTGTCTCGCTCTTCGCGGCCCTGCGGGGCGAGGGCTTCGTCAGTTCGAGCAGCCCAGGTGGGGGAAGAAGCGCCGGGGTTGTGTCGCTATCTCAGCTGTAGGCACGGGCGGCGCCGTCGATGACCGCCAACATGGCGTCCACGACCTGTGACGGTGACTGCTGCACACCGCCCGTGGCGTGCAGGAAGAACACCCCGCCACCACCGGCATCCGGGACGGCGAGGTCGTAGCCCGGGCCGTTGGCGTCGTCGCAGCCGGACAGCACGGCCCCCTTCCCGACCGCCGGCACGTCCACGCGCGGCGCCTGCACCCCGCCCGCGCACAAGTCCATGCCCTGCATCAGGCCCGGGACGGTGCCGGTCTCGTAGCCGATGCTGACGAAGAACCGGCTGACGTCGGGA